>CAYGAN010000001.1:0-1286 GCA_964347585.1 uncultured Planctomycetales bacterium
TCGCCCGCAGCACGGACGGGAGGCGATTCACGATCGATCCGGCGCCCGCGTTGAGAGCCGGGGCGTGGTACGAAAGCTTCGGCGTGGAGGACCCGCGGATCACGCCGCTGGACGGCCTGTACTACGTTACCTACACGGGCGTGTCGAAGCACGGCATCTGCGCTGCACTGGCGGCCACGCAGGACTTTGCCACGTTCGAGCGGATCGGGCTGATCTTTGGCCCGGAGAACCGCGACGTGACGATCCTGCCTTCGAAGTTCCGCAACCGTTACGCAGCGTATCACCGCCCGGTTCCGAAGAACCTCGGCGGGCCGGACATGTGGCTGGCGTACTCGCACGACCTGAAGTATTGGGGCGACCATCGCTGCGTGATCCGCCGGCGGCCAGCAGCGTGGGACTGCACCCGCATCGGCGGCGGGGCGGTGCCGATCCTGACGGATCGCGGCTGGCTCGAGATCTACCACGGGGCCGACGAGCACAACCGCTACTGCCTGGGAGCAATCCTGTGTGATGCCGAGCAGCCCGATCGGGTCCTGGCCCGATCGGCCGAGCCCTTGCTCGCACCGGAAAAGGAGCACGAGATCGCCGGCTTCTTCGGCAACGTCGTCTTCACCTGCGGTGCGGTTTGCGCAGATGACGGAACCGTGACGGTTTACTACGGCGCCGCCGACGCAGTCATCTGCGCAGCGAGGTTTACACTCGACGAGATCATCGCGGGCCTCGCGCCCGTCCAGCAGACAGGCTAGGAACAAGGCTGAAGGAGCAGAGGCCGAACCCTTGAGGCGCGTATTGATGCGCCGAAAACGGCCCGAGCAGTCGGGGGGCAACTCTACCGGGCCCTGCGGGCACACCGGCGGCGTGCTGATACGCGCGTGGTGGTGTCTGGCATCGGCGCGCCGGTTTGTCCGATGGCCAACCAAGATCGTGCTCTTCGGGTTGATCACTATACTCGTGTTGTATCCGAAGCCCTGGTTGCTCGTGCGTCACATTCAGCGACTTCGGCATCTGAACCAGATGGTCGAGGGCGACGTGCCCGAGATCGAGGAATGGGCCCGTCAGCTTGAGCTGCAGGTCAAACCCGGTGCCGACCATGCCGCCGTCTTCGCCGCCGTTGAGCGATGCGTGGAGCGGCGCGTGCCCTACGAGTGGGACTGGAACACGTGGGGGGTGGCCGACTACCTGGCCACGCCGGCAGAGGCCATCCAGAAAGGCAGGGAAGACTGCGATGGTCGCGCCGTGGTGGCCGCGGCGATCCTGGCGCGGCTGGGCTACAAGCCGCGCCTCGT
>CAYGAN010000001.1:1349-11496 GCA_964347585.1 uncultured Planctomycetales bacterium
GGCTATTGCTGCACCCGAGCCCGAGACCCGTGCGGGCGGCGATCGGACTGGGGGGCATGCTCGTCGGGCTGCTGGTTCTCAGGGCAGCGGGCGAGGATGCATGGCAGCCGAACGTGCTCGGATGCTGGCTCGCGGTCGTGGCGATCCTGGCAGGCATGGCCGTCACGTGGCTCGCCAAGCATCCGTCCCCCGCCCTCAAGGAGGACGGGGCACCCATGCTGGGGAAGCACGAACCGGCTCATCAGCGGAAACGTCCGAGCGTTTGAGGCGCGCGGCCGGAGGCACCCAAGCCACTATCGCCCCCGCAGGCCTCAAGTCCGGCTTCCGGCAGAGAAAAGAAGCCCCGGCCAGCAAGACCGGGGCTTGGACAGCAAGGGAAGAGGAGGAAGAGGAATTTTCGAACCATTCTACGCCGGGCCTCAGCAAAAGTCCAAGTCAAGGCAGCCAACCAAACCGGCAGCGGCCGGTCGGTTCCAGCGCGTCCCGCCGCCTTGTACAATGCCACCAACACGTTAGGACGTGACGTCGGGCGCCGGACGCGCTTCGGTGGCGCGCCGATTTTCTTGGTGCCGGGTACAAGGGCGAAGCGAGATCAAGGGCAAGCGGCGCATGAGACACACGGAAAGGGACGGCAATCTGACCATCGTGCGGCACCCGTTGGTCGAAGATAAGCTCACCCGCGCGCGTGATAGGCAGACCGACGGGCACTGTTTCCGCGAGCTTGTCGGCGAACTGACGACGCTGATCGCCGTTGAACTGCTCCGGGACTGCCCGACCCAGTCCGCAGAGATCGACACGCCCGTGGGCGCCTGCGTTGGCCGGACTCTATCGGCTGAGATCACGCTCGTGCCCATTCTGCGCGGGGGTTTGCCAATGGCCGAGGCAATGCTGCGCCTGCTGCCGTCGGCGCGCGTCGGTCACGTCGGCGTGTATCGCGACCGCGCTTCCCTGCAGCCGGTGGTGTACTACAACAAGCTCCCACCTCAAATCGCCCGGTGCCACGTGATCCTCTTGGATCCCATGCTGGCGAGCGGGCTGTCGTGCAGCTCGGCGTGCGACCTGATCGAGCAAGCCGGGGCAAAACAGATCAGCCTGGTCTGTCTGGTAGCCGCACCCGAGGGGGTCGCAAGAATGCGCGAAGAGCACGCGAACGTGGCCATCTATGCAGCCGCCGTTGACGAGGGCCTGGATGAGAGCGGGTACGTCGTCCCGGGCCTGGGCGACGCCGCTGGGCGCATGTTCGGGACGGTCTGAACAGGTGGTATGGTCGTGTGGGAGGGCCGTTCACCGGCCGACGTGCTTCCGCAGGCGCCGAAGCAGCGACTATACAACGCGGTCACTTACGAAAGACCAGCTCGGTTATCGAGTGCGGCGGCAAGACGTACCGCAGGGCGCCGTCAGCGACGGCCGCTGGTTCACTGATCTCACGGATCGCCACCCGGTCCGGGGCCTCCCACGAGTTGGCAGCCATGAACGACGGGCCGGCGATCTGCCTGCCGGAGAGCATCTGCGGGATCGGCCAGTCGCTCAGCGTGATCGTGACGGGGATCTCTTGATCCGGATGCGTATTGATGATCGCCAGCGTCAGGACGGATCGCTCGGCTTCGGTCAGGGCGACGGCATCCACGTAGGGGGCGTCCTCAACGGTAGGCATGGACTGCTCGGAAGCGCTATAGACTGGCGTGCGGACCTGAGTGGCTAGCGGAATCGTGCCCTGCATCGTGCTGTACAGGTGCGTAGCCCACCACGATGGCTGAGCGTAGACCACGCCGCGCTCCTTACGCAGCCCGCCGCCGTGGTTGACTAAGGCCGAGTGGGTGATCATCTCGACCAGCCCGCCGAGACGGATGGCCATGTGAAAGAACCTGGCCATGTACACCGCCTCGGTGAGCGTCGCGTTATTAGGCAGCTCTCGTTTGTTCGTGAAGACCTGGAGCTCGGTAATGGCCAGGCGCGGCTGCATGTGAGCTCGATGCATCTGCTCAGCCAGCTCCCGGAGGTGCCCAGCGTACCAAGTCGGGTACGCCATCAGCGAGCGGTACGCATTGACGGGGTCGGCCTGACGGGGGATACCCCCGCCGATCAGCGGATGGAGTGAGAACGAGCGGACGAGCTGAGGGTTGGCGGCCAGCAAAGGCGCGTGCCAGTCGGCGTTGTGGCCGTTGGCGATGAACAGGATGGTCGGATCGACCGTGCGCATGGTTTCGACGAACCGGCGATAGCGGCCGGCATATTCGGCAGCAGTACAGTGCCCGACCTGCCAGCGGCCGTACAGCTCGTTGCCGATTTCCCAGTAGCGCACGCCGTAGGGCCGGGGGTGGCCGTTCCTGGCCCGCAGCGCGCCGAACCGCGTCTCGACAGGTGCGTTACAGTACTCGACCCATTGGGCGGCCTCTTCGGCGGTGCCGTTGCCGGCATTCACGCAGATCATCGGCTCGCACCCGACCGCCTCGCAGAAGGCCATGAACTCGTCCGTGCCCACGTGGTTGTATTCCGGGCAGTGCCAAGCGGGGTTGCGCCTCATGGGCCTGCGATCGACCGGACCGATCCCGTCCTGCCAATGGTATCCGCTGGCGAAATTGCCGCCCGGATACCGCAGCAGGGACAAGCGACCGCGCCGGCAGAACTCGACCACGTCGCGATCAAATCCATGAATGTTGTCGGCGGGGAAGATAAAGAGCTGGTCAAGCCATAGCTCGCCGGGGCTCTCGGCCGTCACGCTCAGCGTCAAGGGCGTCCCCTTGTCCGGTGCAGAGCCGAGGCACAATCTCGCGTGGTACGGGTGCCACTGCTCGCCGAGGTCCGTCAAGCGCGTCCTGGCCAACTCCCGATCACCATGGCGAACCGCCAGTGTAATCGCATCAATTTCGCGAGATCGCGCGTAGATACTGACCAGATAGTCCGACTCCCGATGCAGGGGCAGATAGACGTCCTCCTGGCGGATTCCCGCGGCGCGCGTCTGCAGCGATTGGATCGCAATGTGTTGCGACGATTCGGCGCTGACGCGGTCGCCGCTGAGTGCGTACTTGACCTGCCCTCGGCCCTGGGGGAGCCAATGTGCTGCCAAGCCTTGCGGCCAAGCTTTGCCGGCCTGCGCAGCCTTGTGTCGCGCTTGATGCGTGTGCTCATCGTTCGAGAAGAAGTAGCGCCAGTCCTCGAAGCCCGGATTCCGCACGACCTGGGCCCACATTCCGTGATAGATGTTGCGGTGCAGATGTTCCGTGAATTTGCCGAACAATCGGCGCGAGATCGGCTTGCCCGAGCACGAGGCGTCCACCCGAATCGCTGCCGATCCCTCCGGCCCGGCCGACGAGACGAACAATGGTTTCTCAGCCACAGCCGTCATCCCAGCGAGCGCAAGCTTCACAAAAATGCTAAGTAACACGGTCGCCACTCCCATGGCATCGACCGCTTATGACCAGCATATTGTAAGCATCCCCACGCGCCCGGCAAACGCTAGGGCGTGCGCGACCGCGATAGCACCCACTCGACTGAGGCGGGCAGATGGTTAGAATGTGTGACTCGCTCGCGCCGCAGCGAGAGGTGGCGTCTGCCAGCGGCGGGCGAGCGCATTGTCGGACGCGACCCGTGAACCAGGGCTGGTCAAAAGTCAATGCTTTCTGTTGGCTGGCAGCGGCCGCTGTAGCCACCGCCGGATGCCAGCAGCCGACGATCATGCCCGATCCGAAGCTGGTACCGGCCCAGGCGCCGCGATGGTTTGACGATCGTGACTGGGCAACAGTGCTGCGGGAGAACGTTCGGGACGGGGCGGTGGACTACGAACATCTGTCCAAGCATAGAGAGGTCTTGGACCGGCATGTGGCACTGATCAGCGCGGTGGGACCACGGTCCACACCGAAACTGTTTCCCTCACGGAAGCATCGCCTAGCATATTGGATCAATGCGTACAACGCGGTGGCCCTGCGGATCGCGCTGGAAAGGTACCCGACGGAGTCGGTGTACGACTTGCTGGGCCCATCGTTCGAGCACGACTTTGCGCTCCAGGTGGATGGTGAGTCGATGAGCCTCAGCCGGATCCGAGACCAAGTTCTCAAGGAAAGGGCCGGCGATTTGCGCGTCTTGTTCTGCTTATGCGCCGCTGCGCAGGGATCGCCGCCGCTTCCGAATCAGCCGATGCGGGCGGACACCCTGAATCGCCAGCTCGAAGCCGCGGCGAGGCAGGCGATGGACAACCCAAGGCTAATCCGGATCGAACACGAAACACAGCGGCTACTCGTCTGGCAGCGGATGGCAGCGATGCGAGAAGCATTCGTCCGAGAGTACGAGGTCCGCATGCAGACTCGAGAAGCCACGTTACTAAACGTTCTGATGCGTTTCGCAGACGATCGACGGCGCAGAGAACTCAACACGGCGATCGGCTATGTGATCGGCGTGATTCCGTATGATCGCTCGCTGAACCAATGGGCGCCGCCCTCGTCAGCCCAATAACGAGGGCCGACAGGCAAGCGTGGCCGGCAGGCCTGTGGAGGGGCCGCAGCTCGGCTGGAAGAGGTCATCGATGAGCAACCGTCCGGATCGTGATGTCGTAGAGTTCATACGAAAGCAGGCTGAGAGCGATACGTACGCCGCTTACTGTCGAAACATCCTGCAAGAGCTGATGGAGATCGATACCAGCCCGACCCACGACTTGGCCAAGCTCAGGCAGGCCGAGGCCAAGGTCTTCGACGTCATCGAGAGCGAACTGAAGGCCCTACTTGGCGATCGGGTTGCTATCGAGCGACAGCCGATCGACCCCGCGATTGCTGATGATCCAGCGTATAGCGTTCCCTACTACGCCACGAACCAGGCGACTGGTCGAACGCCCGAATGCGAGGAGGTCTATCGCGGCCGGCGCAACCTGATCGCGATCGCCAAGCCGGACCCCGCCGGACCGACCGGGCGAGCCGCGATCTACAACGCACACGTTGACGTGGTCCGGCCATGGACCCCGCCGCGGGCAGATGCCGATAGGCTCTTCGGACGGGGCGCCTGTGATGACAAGGGGGGCATCGCCATGCTCCTGGCCCAGGTAAAGCTCTTGGAGGAACTCCGGGAGCAATTCGGGCTTCGCGTAGCAGGTGAACGAGTCTATCAGTTCGTGATCGACGAAGAGAGTGGTGGCAACGGCACCCTTTCGGCGGTGCTCGATCCGCGATTCGCCGGCCACGAGGCAGTCGTCGTTGAGGCGACGAACAACACGCCGCATCCGGCCGGGCGCGGGGCGCTGTGGTACCGGTGGGAGCTGTCCAGCGCGGGCAACCGCTACGTTCAGCGGCTTGAGATGTACCCATTCGTAATCCACGCCTTGGAACAGGAAGGCCAGGAACTGCGTGCTGAGAGCAACCACCCGCTGTTCCGGATGACTGACGTTCAGACCAACCATGGGATCCTGGGATGCTACGGGTCGCATCCATCGGCGGTGAACGACCACGTGGCCGTTATCATCAACGTACGGGCCTCGGCCAATCCGGAACGGATCGCGATGCGGGCGATCGAGATCATCGAGGCCGCTCTCAGCGAGTATTGCGCGCGTTACGGCGACAAGACCAAGCAGCTCGATCCGCTCACCGGCGATCCCAAGGTCGCTGAGCACTACGGGCTGAGATTTGAACCTCGTCGCGACGCAGTGGAGTATCGCCTGGACGTGCACGGCAGAGCGGGACACATGGGAGCGCTAGACGCCTGCGACGGCGCCATCACCAAGTCCGCCTATATCCTCCTGGCGCTGATGAAGGTGGCGAGGAACCATCCGACCATCCAAGTGGACGCGCGATTGGCCGACGAACCGAAACCGGCCGATGTGGTAGTGCTGGAAGGTGCTCAGGGATTCCTGCCGACCCACCCGATCACGCAGGCAGCGCAGCGACTGCGAGGCGCCGCCACACAGGGGGTCCAGCGGTACTGTGAATTCCGGCGCGTACCATTCAGAGGCCAAATGGTTCGGATGACGTTCGAGAAGCTGCACAATGATGCCTATGCGTCGCCGGTCGACTGTCCCGCCATGCAGGCGATGCGTGCTGCCTTCGAGGGCCTCCATAAGCCGTGGCCGGAGCCGACGGGCTGGTCGGTGAGCTGCGACGCTCGCCTGTTTGCCGCGCGAGGGCACAACGCAATCACGTTCGGGCCGGGCTCTGTGAGCGTGGCGCACTCGGCCGAAGAGTGCATCGACGTGCGGCAAGTCCAGGAGGCGGTGGCGATCTGCACTTTGGGTGCCCTGCACTTGCCTTCAGCCACTGGAACCGCAGGATAGCGCCCCCGCGCGTTACCGAACGCGTCGAGGCTATCAGCTCAGAACGCCGAACACTTGTCGGATCAGACGGGGCCATCGGATCACGACATCGCAAGAAACCGGTTTGCCCCACAAAGCCGGAGCGTCCGAATCAGCTGGGCGCCCTTTTTCTTACACAGGACAGCCGGAAGTGCCGCGCGATTACGGGCAATGACTCAGCCGCCCGTCTTACGCGGGCCCATCGTCATGACGTGGGTTACCTTCAAAGGGACAAGCCGGTACGGGGGTTGAAGACCCGGCCGCGCCTACTCCATTTTCACGGACTGCAGGCCTTCGTGCTGAGCCAGGGCAGAGTACACGGCACCCGTCTGCCGACGGTCTCGGAGTCGCACGTTGTAGGTGATCGTGATCATGCCCTGGCCGACATCGCGGTCGAAAGTCAGATCCAGCACGTGGATGTCATGGTCCTTGAGGATGCGTTCCACTCTGGCCATCTCCGCCGGGTCGTCCTTACAGACGACGCAAATCAGTTTGTACCAACTGGCCTTCATCTTGCCCTCTACGACGTTGAGGACGAACAGTGCGAAGATCACGAGGGCTGTGGCCGCCACGGATACGACGTACATGCCGAATCCGACGGCCAGGCCAATGGCGGCGACGCACCACATCGAAGCAGCCGTCGTCAACCCGCGAATGCTCACACCGGCCTTGATGATGGCACCGGCGCCGAGAAAGCCGATCCCACCCATGACCGAATAGGCGAGCCGGGCCGGATCAACTCGGATGATGTTGTCCTGACCAACGTACTCCTGGGCATAGTGCCGGGCGAAGTGCAGGGAGGTGATCATCACCAGACAACATCCAACGCACACGAGTAGGTTGGTCCGGAATCCCGCGGCCCTCCCGTGGTACTGGCGCTCCATGCCGACCACGCCGCCAAGCACACTAGCCAGAAAGAGCTGTCCGATAGCCTCCCATTGCCACGGCGCAAGCAAGGAAGCCGGAACATTGCCCAGCAGTGTCATGACGCCGAAGTGTACCACCATAACACACCCAGGCCAACAGAGCAGGAACGCAACCGGACTGGCGGGCGGAGCAATCAGCGCGCGGACAGTACCGGCGTCTGCATTGGTACGAGTAGGCGCCGGCCGGCGCGTGGCCAGACTGCGCAAATCGCTCGGGCGGTCATCGCCTGGGCACGGGGCGGCGGAGCTTGACAGTCATGTCCCTTCTTTTGGGCTTCGGTCTGGAAAGAATCCTGACCGCCTTCTTCATATCCGCAACGCGAAAGACGCCGATGGTTTTCCCACCGGGCGCGCCCGTGGTCGCGTAGGCATAGTTGATGTTGATATGGGCGTCGGCGAGCGTAGTGCAGATATCCGCCATGGCCCCGGGCTTGTTGGCCATTTCCACGCATAGCACGTCGGTCTCGGTCAACGGGATGTTCAAGGCTCGCAGAACGATACGGCCCTTTTCCGCATCCCCGGCCACCAGTCGAAGGACCCCGTGCTCCATGGAATCCATCATGGTCAACGCAATGATGTTGACCTTGGCTTCGGCCAGCGCCCTGCAGACCTGAGCCAGCACGCCAGGCTTATTGACCAGGAAGACCGAGAACTGAGTTTCCACGCGCATGTCCAAGCCTCCGGCTCGAAACGACTCCATTATAGCCAACGTACGCGCAAGCGAAAGTGAGAAGATCAAGGCATGATTCCCCGAGCCCGGCGCGGCGCGCCGGACATTGCGTGGGCTACAAACACGGGCGATAATGCAGTGCAACCATTCTTGGCGCAGGCGTGTTTCGGCGGATGTCATGGCTGAGGATCTGCAAGAGCTTCTGGACGGTCTCCGGAGTGTGCTGGCCACCGGTGACGAAAACGCCCTGTCCGCTGCACTGGCAACGATGCGCGCGGCCGACATCGCCGAGATCATAGACCTCCTCGACGACGAAGAGCGCTATCGGGTGATCTGGGCGCTCGACAGCCGCTCCGCAGCAACGGTTGTTTCGATGCTGGACGAAGCGGTGCGGGGGGAAGTGGTGGAGGACCTGCCCAGCGGCACGCTGGAACAGATCGTCACCGAACTGCCGCCGGATGACGCAGCAGATGTGTTGGGCGAATTGCCCCCCGAGCAAAGCGAAGCGCTGCTGGAGCAGATTCCGGAAGAGAAGTCACGCCAGATCGAGCCGCTGCTGCGATACGGGCCGGACACCGCCGGCGGCATCATGACGCCGAGGTTCGTCGCGGTAGGCCAAGATGCGACGGTCAGCCAGGCGGTCGCGGGGCTACGCAAGTCCAAGATCGGCGATTCTCTGATCTACGTGTACGTGACAGACGAGCGGAACCGTCTGACGGGCGTGGTTCCGCTGCGGCAATTGGTGACCGCTCCGCCAGGCACGCCTGTGCGGGACGTGATGTTGCGCGACGTGATCAGCGTGCGCGCAGACGAGGACCAGGAGTCGGTCGCCAATCTGTTCCGTCGGTACGATCTGGCGGCCGTACCGGTTCTGGACGAGCAGGGGCATCTGCTGGGGCGCATCACCTATGACGACGTGATGGACGTGGCGCAGGAGGAGGCCGCCGAGGACCTGTATCGGATGGCAGGCACGGATGCCGCCGAGTTGGCCACGACCAGCGTTCTTCGCGCGGCCAGCGTCCGCGCGCGCTGGCTCGTGCCATGCCTGGTCGGCACGCTCGTAAGCATGGTGATCATTCTGATCTACTCATCGCGGCTGGGAGCGGAGTTCAAACTGTTGTTCGCGTTCGTTCCGATGATCGCCGCGATGGGCGGCAATGCGGGGGTGCAAACGTCCACGATCATCGTCCGGGGCCTCGCTACGGAAGACTTCTCGGCCGGGAAGGTATGGCTCGCTTTCGCTCGCGAGATTCGCATAGCCCTGGTGATCGGGCTGACGGGCGGAGTCCTGGCGGGCCTGATCGGGGGGGTGGCCGCAGCCTCGGTTCATCTTCACCATTCGTTGCTCAGGACGGGCGTCGCCACGGGAATGGGCATGGCCCTGGCGATTCTGGTGGCCGCTTCCCTAGGGATCTCGCTGCCGTTCCTATTCCGGCGCACGGGGGTCGATCCGGCCATCGCTTCCGGCCCTCTAATCACCACGGCCAATGACGTGATCAGCGTGACGATCTACCTGAGCCTGGCAATGTTGCTGATAGGCTGATCGGCGGGGCAGGCTGCTTGTCTTGCAAGCGTTCGTGGCTGGGGCCCGGTCAGGGAGTGGCGAGGCATAAGCGGCTACTTGCCGACACCTCGTGCGGGTCGTTCTTCGGCAACGACTAGCGTTCCCAAACGATCATGCTGATGGGTGTAAACCGCGCTGAGCAGCGCCGGGAACCATACGCCATCGCCTCGGAGCCGAGACCTCGCCGGCAGAGGGGTGTTCAATCGGCACAGACCAAGAAGCTGATTGGCGGGGCCGGGTCCCCCAGGCAGGCGCTGGCCCGTCGCGGCAGTACCCAGCAAGCGGGTCGCTGATTCGTTGCACGCGAGCACCCGACGATCGCAGGTAACGAACCAGGCAGGGAGGGGATGGCATCGGAAAGTGCGAACGATGGCCGGTACGTCGGGGCCTGACTCGGTGGCCCCGTCCTGATATCGCCTTGTGCCAATTCCCGCTCCGGCCGCGTCTGGGTGGCAACCCAAACCCATGTCGCTCCAAGTGATTATCGCCAGCGGCGGCACGACGGCGCGTTCTCAGCTCGTTCGGTCGAACCGGACCGAGCTGATTATCGGACACGGCAGCAAAGGAACTTGAGGAATTCATTCGCGTGTGCGCCGGAAGATAAATGCGCCCCGCGCACGCGGGCGCTCGGCAGACCTCGGTTTCAGGTCGTCGCGCGATCCCGCTCGTCGCCGCGCCAGAGCAAAGCAGGCAGGATGCCATGCCCGCATGTTCAAGTG
>CAYGAN010000001.1:11506-18193 GCA_964347585.1 uncultured Planctomycetales bacterium
CCGCAGGACGTCCAGGCGCAGGCCCCGCAGCGAACGACCGCCTCTTCAGGTGCCAGCCATGCGTGGCCTTCGGGCGGCGCAGGAATCGTGGGGCCGACAAACCTGCAGAAACCTACCGGAAACCGCGAAATCCTGCAATTTTGGCATTGCGGGTGGCCTGAACGACCGATAAAATCGACGGTCTGGTAGTGGCGTTTTGTTTAACGAATCATCGGGCTCATGTGTTGAAAGGAGCGCGTAGATGGCCAAGAAGAAGGGCGCGAGCAAAGGAAGAACGCGGGAAGTGCTTGTGGTGGCCAGCAAGGTCAAGGCGCATGTGAAAGGCAAGAACATGAACACATCCGCCGACGCGATCGCTGCGTTGAGCGATCGAGTCTATTGCTTGGTTGACGCATCAATCGACCGCGCGAAGGCAAACCATCGCAAGACCGTAAAGCCCCAGGACGTCTGAGCGCCACGGACGCCGTACCGGAACGGACTGCAGGCGAGCTGTCAAAGATGACAGTTCGCCTGCGCGTCTAATCGGGCCCTATTGTGGCGCGTACGGGCTGGCTTGAGCAGCCTGACGCACGCCCGCCGGTCCTGCAAGGGGACATCGCCCGCGGACAGGGCATCTCAGCGCTGAGGGGGCCGAAGCAAGAAGTCCGGGCAACCCGTCTGATCGTCAGGGACCAGAGAGCGACCACTTCCGCGCAGGCAAGCGTCGGTGCCGAGCGGGCCCCGCAGACTTTGCCGCTCTGACTGAATGGCAGTACACTGGCACCAGCGCGCTGATCGAAAGGATCTCAAGGCTGATGGCAAATCGGGGACGGGGTTGCGAACGCATCGCGGCGGTGTTATTGGCGGGGGTCTGGATCGCACCGTTGACCGGTTGTCGCGAGAAAGTGACCCGCATGGCGATCACGGATTTCCGCGACGCGGGATCTCCTCGGACTTGGTGGGCCACGTTCCCGGAAGCGTACTATCGCCGAGGGGAGCACGGCAACGTGGACGTGGTACTGCACACGAGCAAGCCCGCAACAAAGGACCCAACCCAAGCCATCGAGCAGATCGTGCACATTCGCACACTATGGCGCCCAATCCCGGGAACAACGCTTGCCGAGGCATCCATGATCAACGCGACCGTAAGCTACATAATCTTCAGCGAACCGACGGGCATCAGCTACGACGGGAGCGGGTTTGCCTCTTTCTCGAAGCCGTGGTACGGCGACCGGATCGACGGGCAGGTTGAGCAGGCGTCGCTGAGGCCAAAGCGTCGTTGCGGCGGGGCGGCCGAGCCGTTCGGGCCGGTGCGTCTGAGAGGCGAGTTCCACGCGGTCCCCGACAGCCGGCGGGTGGTAAAGACACTTCACGAGATCGAACGCCTTCTCGGCCCGATCCCACCGTACGAGCCGGCTGCAGAAGGCCCCGAGGCACGGTAAGTCCCAGCTCGGCTCGGATGAGGCGCGGGCGCGGCGGGAGGCGGAGCCGGAGATGGACAGGCTCCGGCTGTGCCAACAACGTTGACGCGGACGGGGCCGCCGGATAGCGTAGGAGTTAGAGAAGGCGTAAGCGCGGAGGCGCCGTTCAACGGGTGCAGTCATGACGAAACGATTGGTCGCGTGGAGTATGGCGTCGGCCATCGGGCTGACGTTGGCTTGCCGGGATACATCCCCCCAACCGGAGCACAACTACAACCTGGGCGACGCGAGCCGGCCGCTGATGCCCTCCCCGCTGCCGAGCTACGATCGCGGGATACTCGAGGGCAAGAGCGGCCAGCGCACAGCCGATGCATCCAAGCGGCCGGGGACACGTGGTGGTCAAGCAGACAAGGCCGCTGTGGGGGCACCGCCAGGAGGTACCCCACCGGGCGAAATGCCGGCGACAGAAACACAACCGACGGAAGAGAGAACAACCAGAGACAAGCCGGATGATGCCGACGAACGGCCTGCCAAGCAAGAACCCAAGAGAAAGGATCGGCGCGACACCGGCACGCCTCTGGATGCCCCCACGTTGGATGAGATGCTGCGTCATCAGTATTGATCGCGGCACCGTCAGCGCGGATTAGCAGCAGACGGAAATCATTTCCGGTTACCGCCCGAAGGGCAGGCAGCGACGGGATGGCAACAGGGTCGGCCCGCACCGGGGCGGTCACCAGCGGGTCGCGAGATCATGGGCGAGAAGGTTCTACCGGTCCACAGTGTGGCCGAGGCGCACCTGTACGTGATGCTGCTGCGCTGTCGTCGGTGTCGCCGCGGGCCGATCAAGATTGTCCACCAGCGAAGCGGGAACGCCGGGGGCGCCCCCTGTCTGCGAATGGCCGTCCGCTGCGATGCTTGCGGAGCGGACAGAGAGTTAGCCTTCGACATATCAGCACGCGAAGTACCGGCGGAGTTGGGCGTGTCCGCAAGGACGGGGTGGGAACCCGTCAACCCGACCGACCGGGCGTCCAGGGTCATCGACCTGGCTCAGTGGCTCATCCTGTTCGGTATGATGCGCGAAGCAGCAAGCGACCAGGAGGATCGCCACGAGGCAAGGCGTGTGGGCTACCAAGCGGCTCAGTGTCTGGAGGAGGCCTTGAAGTTCTATCACGCCGATAGCGATCTGCCGCCACCGAACGCCTTCTTCCGCGCGGCATCGCGGAAGCGGTACGAGGCGGACCCGGTGCAGTTCACCAAGCAGCGGCTGCTGGAGTTGCGCAGCAAGCTCCCGACGCCGCCACAAACAGAGCATGAGTTGGCAGGACCGGCAAGGGGAGGGGCGGCCGAGCGCCGATGGTGGCAGTTCTGGAAGCGCTAGCAGCCCCCACGAGCAGCCATTCTTGCCACGTCACAGCCAGCCAAGATATGCAGCCGAGGCGGCCGAAGTGAATATTCTGCCGTTCGCGTGGCCGCAAGCTCCCGGCGATGATAACATCAACAGCGCCGTCGGGCGCGTGCGACAGGCACGCGAACCGATTACAATGCGCCCGGTTTCCAGAGATTAGCGGAGTGCGCATGGCCTACACGGTTCTCGCAAGAAAGCACCGCAGTAAGACGTTCGACGAGATCGTCGGGCAGGACGCGATCGCAATCACACTGAAGAACGCAGTAACCAGCGGTCGGATCCACCACGGCTACCTGTTCACCGGGACCCGGGGCGTGGGCAAGACGTCGATGGCACGAATACTGGCCAAGTCACTCAACTGCCTCGCCGCGGATGGACCGACTGTAACGCCGTGCTGCCAGTGCGACGCTTGCGAGCGGATCGCCGAGGGCGAAGACGTCGATGTGATTGAGATCGACGCGGCCAGCAACACGGGCGTCGATAACATCCGCGAGTTGCGGAGTAACGCAATCTACAGGCCGGCGCGATCGCGGTTCAAGATCTACATCATCGACGAGGTCCACATGCTCAGCACGGGAGCGTTCAACGCACTCTTGAAAACCCTGGAAGAACCGCCCGAACACGTCAAGTTCGTCTTCGCAACAACCGAGCCGCAGAAGGTGCCGCCAACGATCCAAAGTCGATGCCAACGGTTCGACTTCAGGAGCATCCCGAGCGAGATCATCGCCAAGCAGCTCGAGATGATCCTGGCCAGCGAGGCCGTACAGGCCGATCCGGCGGCGCTTCGAAGGATCGCCAGACTGGCGAACGGTTCCATGCGGGATGGGCTGAGCCTGCTGGACCAACTTCTCTCCCTGGGCGAGTCGAAACTGACGACGGAGTTGATCGATGAGGTGTTGCCGGCGCCGCACGACGAGCTGCTGGCTGATCTGATCGACCGGGTGGCCGACAACGACGCAGCCGGGGCCTTGGAAGCTGTCGAGCAGTCACTGGCGGGCGGACACACGCTGGAGCGGTTCTGCGAGTCATTGATCGATCAGCTCCGATCCCTGATGCTTCTGACGGTGTGCGGGCCACAAACCGAACTGGTTGACGTTCCCAGACAGGTTCGCGAGAGGCTCATCGCCCAATCACAGAAGTTCGATGGCGCGACCTACGTTTACATGATCACGATCCTCGAGGAGCTCCGTCGCAATGTTCGTTTCAGCGGGGCCGGTCGTGCACTGACGGACGCGGCGATCGTACGACTGGCGGAGGCGAAGCAGTTCACGTCCGTAGCGTCACTACTGTCGGGCCTGGGTGGAACGGGTACCATGCGTGAGGAACCCGCAGAGAGCGGCCAAGCCGGTAGGGGCGATGCGAAGCGACCGGCTGTCCCAGCAAGATCAGCCGAGCACGGGCGCATTCGCAATCGCCGGGGGGCTTCAGAACCGAAGCCCAGGGCGCTCGGCAGCCCCCGCAGCGAAGCTCCCGCGACGCAGGCTCCTGTGACGGCGCCTGCAGGCGCCGGGCAGGTTCCTGCCGAAACCGAGCCTGGTGCGCAGCCCAAAACAGGCGCGGCCCGAACGCCGCGGATCCAAACGCCGCCGACGCCAAGAGCTGGTGGAAGCAGCATCGGGAGCGAGGAATTGAAGGCCGCCGTGGCCGACCCGCTCGTGCGACGGGCAATGGACCTCTTCGACGGTTCTTTGGCAAATGTGGAACGCCATGGACGTCAGGCAGGATCGAGGGAACGGCCCAAGCAGAGCTAGCCCGCCCCCAACCGTTGGCCGATAAGTCTTGTGGGAGATTGTCAATGTTCGCAAGTTTGGGAAACCTGGCCGGCCTCTTCAAACAGGCCAAACAATTGCAGGAGAACGTCCAGCGTGTGCAGGAAGAGCTTGCAGAGCGCGTTTACGATGCCGAGGCGGGCGGTGGGCTGGTTACCGCCTCAGTCAACGGCCGACAGGAATTGGTAAGCATCAAGGTTGACCCGAAGGCAACCGAAGACGTCGAGCTGCTGGAAGATCTGGTCAGGGCTGCCGTCGGTACGGCGCTGACAAAGGCCCGTGAGGCCGCGCGGGCGGAGATCGCGCAGTTGACCGGCGGGATGAACCTGCCGGGGTTGACGGACCTCCTGAGTGGCGGCAAGTAGCGTGCGGTGGCGAGCCGGTGAGCGTGCCGACGATTGATTCGTTGAACCGACTGATGAACGAGCTTGAGAAGCTCCCCGGGGTCGGTGCGCGCAGCGCGGAGCGGGTAGCGTTCCATCTGCTGCGTGCGACCCGAGACGAAGCGCTGGGGCTGGCTGATGCTATCAGGGACGTCAAGATTAACGTGCGCCACTGTTCCGTCTGCTATAATCTAACAGAGGCAGACCCGTGTGCGATCTGCGCCGATCCGCGCAGGGACCATGCCGAGATCTGGGTGCTCGAGCAGCCGAAAGACGTGATGGCGCTCGAGGCCACGGGGACGATCAAGGGAGTGTATCACGTGCTTATGGGCCACATCGCGCCGCTCGAGGGCGTTGAGCCGGCAGACCTAACGATTGACGCGCTGCTGCAACGGGTGCGAACGGGCGGCGTGCGCGAGGTGATCCTGGCGATGAACCCGACGATGGACGGCGACGGCACGGCCTTGCATGTCCATAGCCTGCTGGAGGGCACAGGGGTCAAGGTGACGCGCCCGGCCCGCGGACTGGCCGTCGGTTCGCCGATCGAGTACGCCACCAAAGCCATGCTGGAGGCAGCTGTCCGCGGTCGAACGGAGATGTAGGGCCCCGGGCACGCGAGGCCGGGGGGCCGAGCGTGGCGCCTTCTCGTTCAGCCGGCTGAGGGGACAGGGTCTTGGCAGCACGCGTGATAGCGAAAGGTTCTTCTTGGAATGTCACAGTTCCTCTCACAGGTCGCCGCACAAGTACTCCGCCAGGAACAGCGGCTCACCCCGCAGCTCATCCAGTCCATGGACATCCTCCAACTGCCTCTGATGGCGCTGGAGACGAGGATCAATCAGGAACTCGAGCGCAATCCTGTGCTGGAGTATGAGCCCCCCGAACCGGTAGAGTCCGCCGAACTGACAGCCCGCAACGACGCCGACGACTCAGAGCGGCAGGAGGCCAGCGACGAAGGTGGCACGCTGGAGCAACTGGAAAGTGTGGTCCGCGACTACGATCTCGATACCAGCGATCGGACGCTGGCCAGAAGATACAAGGACGACGGCGAGCGAGACGCGAAGCTCGACGCGATGGCGAACACCGCCAGCCGTCCGATCTCGCTGCAAGAGTACCTGCTCCAGCAGTGGACGTTTGTAGAGGCGAGCCGCGAGGTCAAGCGGGCAGGCGAGGCGATTATCAATTACATTGAAGACGACGGGTATCTCCACACCGATTTGGAAACCGTCTCCCAATCCACGGCGCCGCCGATCGAAGCGGGCGTACTGCAAGAAGCGCTGGCCAAAGCGCAGACGCTCGATCCGACCGGCGTCGGAGCCCGGACGCTTCAGGAATGTTTGCTGCTGCAACTGGCCGGGATGCCCCAGGACACAAATCTGGAGGAGACTCTCGTCCGAGACCACCTGACGGATGTCCAGAAGAACCGGTACCCGGTCATCTGCCGTGCGGTTCATAGACCGATCGAGGACATCAAGCAAGCTGTCAAGGTGATCGGGAAGCTGAACCCGCGGCCGGGGTCGCTGGTGGTGGATCGGCAGGTGCCGCGAGTCCTCCCGGACGTCATCGTGGACTACGCTGACGACGATGAGGACGGATACGTCGTCCGTCTGACGAGGGGCAACAGCCCACGCCTTCGAATCTCGCCGATGTATCGTCGCATGCTCCAGGAGCGAGGCGGCGACCGCGCGACTCGCGAGTTTTTGCGCAAGAGCGTAGAGTCGGCGAGCGCGCTG
>CAYGAN010000001.1:18203-37828 GCA_964347585.1 uncultured Planctomycetales bacterium
CGACGCAATCCACTATCGGCGCGAGCGCCTGCTGGAGGTCGCCAAGGCCGTCGTGGAAAGGCAAGTGGGTTTCTTCGAGCTGGGCCCGCAGGCGCTGAGAGTTCTCCGCATGAGTGAACTGGCAGAGAGATTCGGCTGTGACCCGTCCACCATCAGCCGAACAGTCGCCGAAAAGTACATGCAGACCCCGCGAGGAATCTATCCGCTACGCTACTTTTTCACGGGAGGCACGGAGACGTCCGGCGGCGAGTCCACGAGTTGGGATTCGATCAAGGCGCGCGTGAAGGAAATCATCAGCAACGAGGATAAGCGGAAGCCTCTCAGCGACGAGCAGATCGCACGCCGTCTGAAAGCACAAGACATCGACGTGTCCCGCCGAACGATCGCCAAGTATCGCCAGCAGTTGAACGTCCCCGCAGCGAAACACCGCAGAGAGTACTGACTGATCGAGCCCGGGGTGGTCTGAGATGTGAGTCGCGGAGCCGGCGCGCTCGCGCGGTTTGACAAGCATCACCAATGTCAAATATACAGTGGGCAGCCGCAGAGCACGCAGGCGTTCAGCCCGGCTGATGAGCGGCATTCTTTTCCGCGGGACCTGGCAATGGTTGCAAGAGGGCGTCGGAGGATTGCGCTGGCGGCGATGAGCGGGATCGTGCTCGCGGGCGGCTGCGCGGACGGGAACGAACAGGGGTTGTTCGGTCTGTTCGGCCCCACGCAAAGCGAGGATCCGCGTTCGACGAAGAAGAGCAACGAGGCCGTGCCGGCTGCGTTCGGCCCGACTCGGCGCCCGGCGCAACTGGCGGTTCGGTTCGACGTGCTCCGCGTACGCGTGCGCCAAGGCACGACGAGCGGCTCTGAGAAGATCTGGAACCATGTCAACGAGCAGGTCATCCCCATCGCCAAGGCGCAGCAACTGCGCTTCAACGGGTTTCGTGTAGGCCTGATCACCAGCGGGGCTTGGCCCGCGATCAAGGCCATCTTCGACGGCACGGAGGGAGCCACCGCGCGACAGACCTCGAGCGTCATCAGTGATGGATCGCCGCTCACCATTCAACTGACGCCCGTGTGTTACCAGACGATTTTCCACTACCGGCTCGACATGACGTTGGTCGGCAGGAGCTTCTATGAGGGAGCGACTCTGCTGCGCATCGATCACAGCATCAACCCTGACCGTTTGAGCGAGTTGACCCTGGGGATCGTGCCGGAGATCCGTCAGCCAGGAGTCAGCCTGCGGTGGAAAAGCACGCCCGACGGGATCCGCCAAGTGCCCGTGTATCGGGGCGAGCTACTGGCCGCGCTGGCGTGTCAAATCGCCCTGCCAAGCGGAACCGGCGTAGTGATCGGTCCCAGCGAGGCGATCGCGCAAGAGACCCTGATCGGACGGGCCCTTCTGGCAGAAGAAATCAACGCAGAGCCATATGAGCGTGTCCTGTTCATCACGCCCACAGTAATCCGCCTGGATACGACGAGGCCTTAGCCGCGGGAGAGCAACCGGGGTGGCGGGGTGGACGCCGCCCCCCGAATCCGATAACCCATTTCCAGAAAAGCACATGCGCCTTTCGGCACCCGGCAGCCCGGCGGCCCGATTCCGGCTGCGTCCGAACTCCGGCAGCGTTGTAGAAAGACTATGGATCGGGGCCGCTAGATTGCCGGGTTTTTGTCGGCAGGTTTCTGGTTGCTCTTGCACCGGCCAGCGGCTATCCTATTCACCCTATACCGGGCTCGCACACAAGGTTGGGCTTGGTGCGGAAAGGGCGCGGTTACCAGGCCCGATACAGCAATGGCGCGGGGCTGAAGGCTTTTGGTGAAGCCAGGTTGTTTCGCTCGTCGATACGAATAAATGGCGCAGGTGTCGGGCGGACCCGCAAGTGAGCACGTGCTGTAAATAGAGCCCTGCAGGGAACGTTCGATCACGGACAGGCGTGCCGAGATTGCCGTAGGCGTGGAGGTAATCGTAACCCCAGCGGTCAGGGACGTTGATGGAATCGCTGTAGGAATTGGACGGTCTGCCAGACCTGCGAGGGAGCATGAGGACTCGGGCGGCCCAGTGTGGAAGGTAGCGGTGGATGTTTAGAAAGCTGAGGGCGCCGAGCAACGGGGGAGTGCGGATGGTCATGGGGCTCATGCTCGCCGTGGGGCTGTGCATCGAGTGTCACAGGGCGAGCGTAAACGCGGGCAACTCGGCTCGCGGACTCGTAGGCGAGATCGCCAGTCCGGCCATTGCTTCGCAGACGCGCATGACGGACGCTCCCGCGGTAGATCCGATCATCAGCCAAGCCAAGAACGACCCGCTGAATCTACTGCGTAGGACGTTAGACCGATACGAGCGGAGCGTGCGCGATTACACGTGCACTTTCACAAAGCAAGAGGCAATCAACGGGCGCATGACCAAGGAGCAGGAGATCAAGGTCAAGTTCAAGGAAGAGCCTTTCAGCGTTGTGATGCACTGGGTGCGTAATGCGGGCTCGGCACGGCGCGTTCTTTACGTGGCGGAGCGATTCGAGAAGGACGGCGAGCCCCAGGCTATAGTGGAGCCCGAGGGTGCGATAGCGCGGCTGCTGGTCCGAAGCATTCCTTGGCCGATCCACGGCACAGATGCGAAGAAGGCATCGCGCCGAATGATTGACCAATTTGGCTTCGGTAACACGCTTCGGCTGATTCTGAAGTACTCTGAGCTCGCCGCGTCGCGAGGTGAGCTAGGCCTGAGATATCTTGGGACGAGCCAGGTTGACGGCCGGTCCACGTACGTGCTTGAGAGGCGGCTGCCGTACGCGGGCGAGGCAGGGATGTATCCCGACCGCGTGCTGATCGTTCACCTGGACAAGGAATGGCTGCTCCCGACCGAGTGTTTCTGTTTCGCCGATGATGCCAAGCAAGAGTTGCTAGGCCACTACAAACTCACCGACGTCAAGCTGAACGTCGGCTTGAGCGACGACGACTTCACCAAAGAGGCCAACGGCCTCTAGCACCACCCGATAACATCATCACCTTCAAGCGAACCGGCCAGCGGCAGATCTTCACGCCGACTGCGGCGCCGCAGGCGCGCGTGGGCACACGAAGTCGCGCCATCCTGTTCAGGCTGAGCATATCGCGTGGCTTGCCCCTAATGAATCCGAATCAGGCCCCGTGGCGTCTCCCTGCCGATCGCTGAGATCCGCCACATCCAGAAGGCCGCGCTTGGACACTGACCATGTGCTACAATGCCATTGCAGAGCAGAACCAAATCCCTAAAGCGGGGACGCCAAGGCAGGATCATGTCCACCGTCAAGAACCCCATGGCGGTCCTATGCATGACGGGCTGCGTGCTGAGCCTGCTGACGGCGTCGGGTGTCTCCGAAGAACGCAGTCTCGCGGGCCACTGTCCCCCAGGGCAAGCCCTTCAGAGCCCCGCGGGTTTCGTCACCGCACACGACGGGGCGTTCTGGTTGGGCGGCGTTCCGTTCCGCTTCGTCGGCGCGAACGTCCGCGGGATGGTCCACTATGGCCAGGGCGACGTACTCCCCGCGTCGCAGACTTCGGATCGCGCGACGAACTGCGCAGCCCTTCGGAACGAAATGAACGGTCGGGTCGCCCGGGTTTTCGTGTCATCGAGGTATGCTAACCCGGAGCAAATCGGCGATCGCCTTCAGGATACAATCGCCGTCGCCAACGACTATGGCATCTACCTGATCGTCTGCTTGACCGACATGTACGACGCGCCACAGATGTATCCTATGGGAGACGAGGTGTATTACACGGTGCCGGGTCCCTGGTACTCGATGTTGAACCACGAATTCTTCTCATCCGGCTACACCGTGAACTACCTGCCACAGGCGGAGTATCTCGTGAACCGATTCAAGGACGAGCCGAGGATTTTTTCTTGGCAGCTGGGAAATGAGATTCGCGATCTGGCGAGCACTGCGACATTCATCAACTTCTGCAACGCGGCGCATGACGCGATCCGCGCGATCGACGCGAATCACATGATCTCCGTCGGCACGGGCTCAAGTATGGCGGGATTGACTTGGAGCGAAGCCGTTGACCTCTATGACGATCGGTTCGACTTCCTGGTGGGGCATGCCTACAACGGCTCGGATGCGGAGAATGATACGGACCTGGCAAGCGCCGTTGGAAAGCCCTTTATCATAGAGGAAGCGGGCTTCGACAGCGGCGACCGTCCCGCCAGGACTGACGCCGACATCGAGAAGTGGATCAATCGAGGGGCGCACGGGTACATGCAGTGGGGTCTGATGGCCACGTTCTACGACAACGGCGACGGAGATTGGTACGTCGGCGTTGATCATGTCTTTCACGACGATTGGGACGGCTACATCCAGGTATATTCGTACTGGGGGACGCTGCTGTCGGCCAGACCGCAGGTGCGTCCGGAGCCGGGCACGCTCATCTTCCAGGACGGCAGAGAGTTCCCCGACGCGACTCTGTATAGCGGCACGAGGGACGCACACATCATTCAGGATCGAGCGCTCTACAATACCGGCGGGAACAATGTGCTCGAAGCCGCCCGGAGTGACGGCAGCGACTCGAGCCAGGACCGCAGCGTCGTGATCAAGTTCACTGACCTCGATACGAGTTGGGAGGCCGGCAAGTACCTGCACCAAGCGATCCTTAGCCTGGAGTATTTCAACACTCGCAACGATCCGGGCAGCGTGGAGAAGACCCTTTACATCCACAAGCTGCTTCACGACTGGGGCGAAGGCAGCAAGACGAGCATCGACGGGGAGTGGGCTGCCGCGGGCGAGGTCTGCTGGACCAAGCCGTTCGGCGCCACGGGCGAGGAGAATCCCAACTGGAACGGCACGCTCGACGCTCAGTATGCCGATCCTATTGCCCTGGACGGAGTCACCTTGGGCGGCCCGGAAGACTACGGCCAGGCCAGCTTCAACGTGACTGAGGCGGTCCGGGATCACCTGAGCGAACCCACGCAGAACTTCGGCTTCGTGATCCGTGAGGAACACGGCGCCGAGAGTACGCAGGACGGCACCCGCCAATTCCACTCACGAGAGGCCCAAGTCCTGCCGGACCGTCCGTCATTGACGCTGACGTTCGGCGATCAGCCTCCGCTGCCCGGTGACATGGACGGCGACAGCGACGTCGACGTGCACGACTACGATCTGTTCAAGGGTTGCTACACCGGCCCCGGGGGTGGCGTCAGTTTGCCATGTCGGCCTGGCGACGTTGACGGCGACAATGATGTCGATCTGACGGACTTCGCGACGTTTCAATCGGGCCACACGGGCCCGCTATAAGCTTGCCACGCCGGCGCGATTCGGACTCGGCCTAGCGGTTTTCCCAATCACCCACAATCGATCCGGTGGTCCGGTAGGGACAAGTTCCCGCCACGCTGGCGACCAGCACGTGACCCCTGCGTCCAGCAATCCGCCCACACTACTTGGGACGGTTACAGATCGCAGGCAAGCTTGACACCGGCTCAAGCGAGGTCCATAATCGAGCGAAAGCAGGGCATCCGATGGATACGGAAGTCCTAAAGTTAGGCGAGGGCGAGAGTTACTGGAGGGCAATCCGCCGGGCGGCCTCGGCTCTGGCCTCGGGAGGCCTAGTCGGGTTCCCCACGGAGACCGTCTATGGCGTGGGGGCTAACGCCGGCAGCAGCGAGGCGGTGGTGCGCTTACGCCAAGTCAAACAACGCCCAGCGAACAAGCCGTTCACCGTCCACATTGGCAGGCGTCAAGATGTTGAGCAGTTCGTGCCCAACATGTCGGCGGTGGCCCGGCGCATGGTGGAGAAAGGTTGGCCTGGCCCGCTGACGCTGATCTTCTCGGTGGGGGATCTGTCGTCCGCGCCGGTCATGACCAAGCTGGGCGAGAGGCACTCCGAGGCAGTTTATCACAATGGAACGGTGGGTGTGCGTTGTCCGGACAGCAAGCACGCCTCGGACCTTCTCTTGGAGACGAAGATGCCGGTGGTCGCAGCCAGCGCGAACGTCGCCGGGCATGCTCCGCCGCTCAGCGCGGAGGAAGCGCTCGAAGATCTCGGCGGGCAGATTGACATGCTTCTGGACGGCGGGACGACGCGATATGCCAAGCCCTCGACAGTCGTAAGGCTGAACAACGACAGCTACGAACTCGTGAGGTCCGGGGTGCTGGACGAGCGGACGATCAAGCGGCTGACGACGGTGAACTTCCTGTTCGTTTGCAGCGGCAACACGTGTCGCAGCCCGATGGCTGCATCGCTCTGCCGCCGGATGCTCGCAGAGCGTTTGGGGTGCCCGATCAAGGAGCTGGCGGCGCGCGGCTATCAGGTACTGTCTGCCGGGGCATATGCGTTCGAAGGCGGGCGCGCCTCGCAGGATGCCCAGAACGCGATGCGCGCCCGCAGCCTAGACATCGGTAGCCACGCCACACATCCACTGACTGTCGAGTTGATCAACCAAGCTGATCACATCTTCACTATGACCGACGCGCATCGGGATAAGGTAATCACCATGGTGCCTTCGGCCGAGAGCAGGTCGCAACGGCTCGACGCCAACGGTAACATCGATGATCCGATTGGATCTGGAGACAAAGGGTATTCGGAATGTGCCGAGCGGATCGAAGCAGCGCTGCGGATTCGGCTCGAGGAGACTTCGCTATGAGGATTGCACTAGGCAGCGACCATCGCGGTTACTTCGCCAAGGAGCGCATCAAAACAATCCTGACACAATCGGGTCACGAGGTCGAAGATTTCGGGACCACGAGCCGGGAGAGCAGTGACTATCCCGACAGCGGGTACGCCCCTGCGAAATCGGTCACCGAGGGACACAGCGATCGGGCCATCTTGTTTTGCGGCAGCGGCATCGGGATGTCGATCGTCGCCAACAAAGTCCTCGGCGTGCGGGCCGCCCTGTGCCACGACGAGTTGACGGCTGAGATGTCGCGGCGGCATAACGATGCGAACGTACTGTGCCTACCCGCCGACTTGGTTGGTGAAGAGTTGATGCGTCGCATTGTCGAGGTCTGGCTGGTTACGCCATTTGACGCCGGCCGCCATGAACGACGAGTGCATAAGATCTGCGAGTACGAAATCAGAGACCGAGATGGTCAGCGTTAGACGCCGCCGCGCATGAAGAGGCCCCGCATCCTCGACGAGCCGCTCCAGGCCACGCAAGGCGGCCTGCAACGAGATCCCGCGCAAAGGTACGTCATCCGACGTGTCGGGTAAGAGTGGACTTGCTCCGCGTCCACTGCAGTTCGACCTCCGCGGCCCGCTGCTCGATTAACCCTCTGGACAGCTCTATATCCTCCTGCGCCTCGTAAGGGCTCATCGTCCCAACAGCTACCATGTCACACGGCCGGATGGTTGACCACACGAAGGCCAACCCGGTAGGCGGCAGGAGACGCCCCGAGGCGAGCGGCTTGATGGTCAGCACGGGCTTCTTGGCGTCGCGGATGATCTGTGCGATCCAGTCTGTCTCAACCTGGCACATGAACCCGGCGGCGTTGTAGGGCTGGATGTACGTGGCAACGTTCAGACTCGTCTGGTCGGCCAAGATCACCGCATGCGGCGAGTGCGTGGACAGGCCGGGGATCATCTCCCTGTCACGAATCGCCTGGCAGATGCCCTCCATGTCCCGGATGCAGCCGGCCGCCAGGTCGATCAACGGATCGGTGACGCTTTGATGGGGAAAGCAGAACGTCGCACCGCGAGCCTTTGCTTCATCCAATTGCTCGTCCATGTTCTCGGCGGTGAAACTGGGCGTGTCCACTAGGATGATCCCGCGCCCGACCTTGTCCTCGGCGATTCTCATGGCCTCGAGCGTGACCGGGTCGTGAAAGCCAACAATCGCGTCGATTCCGTTTCTGAGGAAGACCTCGAGCACATCGGCAATTCTGCGGCTGTCGAAGTATTCACATATCCACCGGTCCTTTGCGGCACTGGTATGCGAGAAGCCTCGGAACCAGTTCGTGCCGATGATCATTCTCGGCATCGACACGCCGCCGACGGTCGTGCGGGGAAAATCGCTCATTTGCGGCCTCCTGAACTCCTCAGCCCCGGCAGCGCCTTCCTGGCCGGACTGAGATCTAAGCAAAGGTCTTGGCATTGGCCCTTCCCACCAGCTCGGCTGGGCCGGGACCAATCCGCCTTGTATTATCGGCAGGCCGCAGCAACAAGGGCAAGGTGGCGGGACTGCCCCGCGGTTCGCTTGTATTGCTCACAGAGACCCGGCCTTGCGAATGCGCCTCCAGAGCGCTTCACAGAATGCCGACACGAGCGGCCACCTCGCCAACCGCCGTTGCTGAAGCCAGGAATGCTTGCTGCTCTTGGGGATCGAGGTCGAGTGGGATGAGTCGCTCTCGGCCGCCTCGTCCCACCACAGCCGGCACCGACAGACAGACCCCCGAAACACCGCAGTAGTCCTCCAGCAGGCTGGAGACCGCCAGAACGCGATTCTCGTCGCGGATGATGCTCTCGACGATGGCTAAAACGCCCAAAGCGACCGCATAGTAGGTGGCCCCTTTCTTTTCGATAATCACGTTCGCGGCGTTGCGGACCCGGGCGAGGATCTTCTGGCGATCGAGCCGCGGACAGAGGTCGCACCGCGCGCAGGCAACGTCCAAGCTCGTGCCGCCAATGGTAGCCCGGCTCCAAACAGCCAGCTCGCTGTCGCCATGCTCGCCGACGATGTAGGCATGCACGGAGCGGGCATCCACGTTGCACTGTTCCGCGATCTCGTACCGTAAGCGCGAGGTGTCCAGGACCGTGCCGGAGCCAATCACCTGATTCTCCGGCAGTCCTGATATCCTCAATGTGGCCAGGGTGAGAACGTCCACGGGATTGGTAACCACCAGGATCACCGCTTGGGGACTGTATCCCACCACCGGCGGGACGATCTGCTGAAAAACTCGGTAGTTCTCGCCGATCAGGTCGAGGCGCGACTGACCCGGCTCCTGATTGACCCCCGCAGCGATGATGACGACATCGCTGTTGGCCGTCTGCGGATAGTCGCCGGCGATAATCTCAGCCGGTTTGGTGAAACTCATCCCGTGGGCGAGGTCCATCGCGTCCCCCTCGGCCCGATCGCGCCGCAGGTCCACTAAGACCAACGAGCGTGCCAGGCCGCGCTCGACGATGCCGAACGCACAGGTGGACCCGACATTGCCGGTGCCGACGATGGTGATCTTGGGCGAATAGGACTCGTCTTGGACCATCGGTATTCCTCCGCAACCGATCCGATCGGCGGACCAGCCTGCCGGTATGCTAGCCAAGATCGGCTCGCGGGGCGAGCCAGCCCGGCGCGAGGGGGATTGCAGGACGTGCCCCTGCCCGCACAGAAATCGCGGCCAGCCAAGCTAGGGGAGCTCGGCCGGATGCCGGTCGCTTGAGCAGCGCGTTTCTGCTAGTCTATCAAGCTTTCGGAGCCCGATCTGGAGGCACGTTATGAGCAAGCATCGCGTCTTGGTTTTGCTGGGCGGGGGCTATCACGATTTCGAAGGCTGCGGCCGGATGCTGCAAGATTTTCTGCCCGCGACCGGCCACTTCAAGCTGACCTGTACTCAGGATCGAGCGGCGCTGGCCTCGCTATCCGCCAACAAGTACGCAGCCGTCCTGCTTTTCACGCAGGGCGGCAAGCTGACAGCAGGCCAGGAGAAGGCATTGGTCAGATTCGTCAAGTCAGGCGCCGGGTTCGTGGGGATTCACTGCGCTAGCGACTCATTCACTGAAAACAAAGAGTATATGAGGATGATCGGCAGCCAATTCGCCAATCACGGGCCGGTCGTCCCATTCCAGGTACAGATCAAGGATGCAACGCATCCGCTGGCCGCCAGAATGACGCCGTTCATGATCACCGACGAGCTCTACATCCTCAAAGACCACGCGAGGTACAACACGTACCTGGAGGCATACTGGCACGGTCGGTCGCGGCCAATGGCCTACACGCGCAAGTACGGCCAGGGACGACTGGCGTATCTGGCCCTCGGACACGGGCCGGAGGCGTTTGGAAACCCCGCGTTCCAATCGCAGCTGATCCGGCAGCTACGGTGGGCCTGCGGCGAGACCGAGCCGTGGAGCAAGACCATCGGCGGCGCGATCATTGGCTACGGTGGTGCCTTCAACATGGGCAAGGTGCACGCCGACGCGATCAACCGCTGCGCGGGAATGAAGGTGACGGCGGCGTGCGACATCGATCCGGTGCGCGCCGAGGTGGCCAGGAACGACTTTCCTGAGATCAACGTCTATACCGACGTGAAAAAACTGCTTGCAGATGATTCGGTGAAACTGTGCGTAATCGTGACCCCGCACAACACGCACGCCGAACTGGCGATTCAGTGCAACCGGGCCGGCAAGCACGTCGTCTGCGAGAAGCCTTTTTGCATCACAATCAAGGAAGCCACAGCCATGATCGAGGCTTCCCGCAAGGCCGGCAGGATCTGCTCGGTGTTTCACAATCGGCGACGCGACGGCGATTTCATGACGATTAAGCAGGTTATCGAGAACGGCGCGATCGGCGACGTGTTCCACATCGACGCGAACGCAGGCAGTTACGGCCGACCGGGAGACTGGTGGCGCTCGAGCAAAGAGATCAGCGGCGGAGCGCTCTACGACTGGGGCGCCCACTTCATCGATTGGATTCTACAACTAGTCCCGCGTCGTATCGAAAGCGTCTATGGGTTCTTGACCAAGACAATGTGGCACCACGTAACCAATGAGGACCACTGCTGGGTGATGATTCGATTCGAGAACGAGGCGATCGCCACCTTCGAACAGTCCAGCTTGGCCGCCGTCCGCAAGCCGAAGTGGCGGATCCTGGGAACGAAGGGCGGCATCGAGGCCAACTGGGGTGACAACATGCAGGTCGTCCAGATCACCGACGATGGCCGGCGCGTCGAAGCCACCGTGCCGTATTCGCAGAGCGATTGGGACGGCTACTACCGGGCGATCGGGGATCATCTGCTGGAGGGCATGCCGCTGGAAGTAACGCCTGAGTCGGCCAGGAGGGTGATCGGCGTATTCGATCTGGCGGAGAAATCCAGCAAGCAGAACAAACCGCTGCCCATGCCGTACGAGGATGAGTTCTTCGCTTCTGACGGGTAGGCTGCGGATCGGGGAGGACAAGCGGCCAGAAACGGTGCTTCGGACCGCTGGTGCGCCGCCTAACAGGTCGGTTCGCCAGCCCGGGCCCCAGAGCCCTTTGGTGCAGCCGGCCGCTCGGGAGCTTGACAACTAGAACACCCGACCGGAGCTTTGTGGGCCCTCGGTGAGGCCGGACCATTACGAGCGAGTAAAGCGCAAGACGCGCCGTCATTCAGCGGAACCTTTGGCGGCGTCGGGGCGTATGTCAGTCGGTAGAGGACGGCTCCGCTGACGCCTGCTACGTGTGTGCGGGGTGACCGGCCGGGGCGAGGCGGAGGCGTGGGGCCTGCCGAACGGAGAGAACGATCATGAAAGCGACGCTTATTCAGCCAGCAGCTATTGTGTGCATGGCGGCTTCGGCTATCCCGGCCCTCGGTGCGGCGCCGGTCAAACAGGACAAGGTAATCGCCCATTTCCGGCTCAGCGGGCCGATTCGGGAGGCTCCTTCGGAACTGTTCTTCTCGATCGGTCCGGACCGACCCCGAGCCCTTCGCGAGTTGGTGGAGCGCTTCAACAAGGCGCGCGGCGACGAGAGCGTGGTGGCCGTCATGATCACCGTCGATCAGCCCTCGATGGGCTGGGCTCAGATGCAGGAGCTGCGTGCAGCGATCGAGCAACTCAAGGCAGGCGGAAAGGAGGTGTTCTGCTACGTGGAGTCGCCGGGCGCGCTCAGCTACCTCCTGGCCGCCAGCGCGTCGCAGGTCAGCATCGTGCCGACAGGACAGATCGGACTGATGGGCCTGCATAGCGAGTCGCCGTATCTCAAGGACTTGCTCGCAAAGATCGGCCTGGAGGCCGACGTCGAGCAAATCGGAGAGTACAAAGGCGCCGCCGAGCCCTTCACGCGAGCCGAGCCCACCGAGGAAACGAAAGAGCAGATGAACTGGCTGCTGGACGATCTGTACGCACAGATCGTCCAAGCCGTCGCGAAGTCGCGCCGAATGTCCGAGGATCAGGCGAGAAAGGTCATCGACGGCGGGCCGTACTCGGCCGAGCGCGCCCTGGAGGCCAAGCTCGTCGATTCCGTGGCCTACCGCCAGGACTTCCTGGCCGAGGTCAAGAAGCGATATGACGAGTCCGTCACCATTGCCAGAAACTACGGCGGTAAGAAGCGCCCCGAGATCGATCCGACCTCCCCCTTCGCGTTCTTTCAGCTTTTCGGTGAGCTGATGAAGGAGATGCGCAAGCCGAAAAGGCCGTCGATCGCGGTGGTGTACGTTGACGGCATGCTCTTCACCGGCAAAAGCCAGGAGGGGATCTTTGGTGATCGGATCATCGGCAGCACCACACTGCGCGCGGCGCTGGACAAAGCCCGCACGGACGAGACGGTCAAGGCTGTGGTGATGCGCGTGGATTCGCCGGGAGGATCGATCGTAGCCAGCGAGATCATATGGAACGCGGCCAAGCGCCTCGCCGAGCAGAACAAGCCTTTCGTGGTATCCATGGGCAATCTTGCCGCCAGCGGGGGATACTACGTCGCAGCCGGCGGGGAGACGATCTTCAGCGAACCGGGCACCATCACCGGCTCGATCGGCGTTGTAGGCGGCAAGCTCATCACGCTGGGGCTGTGGGAGAAGGTCGGGGTGGTCTGGTATGAATACAAAAGAGGCAAGAACGCAGACCTGTTCAACACGAACCGGCGATGGGACGAGCGAGAACGCAAGATCGTCCACCAGATGATGGAGGAAGCCTACGCTACGTTTGAAGACCGGGTCAAGGAAGGTCGAAAAGCGAAGCTCAAGGAGCCCATCGAAGAGGTCGCTCGCGGGCGGCTGTTCACCGGCCGGCAGGCACTCGAGAACGGTCTGGTCGATGAGCTTGGCGGCCTGGCGGACGCCATCCGGTACGCCGCGGCCAAGGCCAAGATCACGGATTACGAAGTCCGCGTCCTTCCGAAGCCAAAGAACTTCATAGACCTGCTCATGGAAGGGCTCGGGCTAAGCGAAGACGAGGTGCACGGCGCTAGTCGCCGCGGGCTGCTCGCGAATGAGGCACTCCCGATGCGATCGGTCTTGCCGCTGATGAGGCAGCTAGATCCGCCACGCGTGGATTGCGTGATCCGCGTGCTGCAGCGGATCGAGCTGATCCAACAGGAGCCCCTGCTTACCGTCATGCCGGAGGAAATCCTGATCCGCTGAGCTCGACTCACAAGTCAACCTAGTACACCGACGGGGCAATTTGTTGTCATTAGCCGGATGTCGATCTTGCCGGGTGCCATGCCCCCGCGAGGTGTGCCACTGCTCTTGAGCAGTGCCCGAATCACGTCTGCGCAAAAGCGCCCGGTTCTGGGACGGGCGGCTCGATGGGCCGCTGCGGATGGATGATCCATTGGGATAGTCAAGACACTGCTCAAGAGCAGTGGCACACTCCTACACTGTCTGGGATGTGTGGCACTACTCTTGAGCAGTGGCGCACGTCCAGGCCGAGCTCATCCCGGGTACCCTCGCAGAGGCGCGTCATCGCGGGATCAGCCATGGTCACGCTACCGCGAGAGCATGCCGCCCACCGCGCTCCGCACCGGCCGGAGCGGGCCGGCGATCACGCCGGCGACAGGGCGTGCAAACGTTTGGCACTTGAACCGACACACGTCAGAAGGGAGAATCTTCAGGTTGGACTGTGCGTGCTCAAGGAGTCCTTGTCATGTACCGTGAACACTTCAGGCAGGTGGGTCTGATGTCTCGCTTGGCCCCTTGTCTGCTGGCGGCGGTTATGTTCCCTGGGATCGGGTGGCTCGTATCGTCCGCGATCGGCCAGACAGCCGGAACGTCGGACCCATCGCTGGCCGGGGCGACTACGAGACCCGCCGAAGCCGACGTCAGCACGCGCCCGCCGAGCGCGGAAGAGATCCTCCAGCAGCTCATGAGAGAAAGGCCCGCTGGAACGCCCATTGCTCCTTCAGAGCCGGGTCACCCGGCCGGGGCCGCAGAGGAGGTCCAGCCGCTTGAGGCCGTGACCAGTCACAAGCCGGACCGTCCGTTGCGCCCGGAGGGGTCGATGTTGGTCGATCGTGCCGGCCGACTGGTTCGCGAAGGTAATTGGTGGACCTTCGTCTTTGAATCGAACAAGACAACATCGGCTGAAGCGCCCGTGCGACTGCTGCCCAACCAAATGCTCGAGACGATGGAGATCGCCTCGGCGGGCGGGACGCGGAGTGCGGTCTTTCTCGTCAGCGGTGAGATCACCGAATTCCACGGGAGCAATTACCTGCTTCTGCGCAAGGTGCTGGTGCGGCGCGACCTGGGGAACCTCAGATAGGCTGCGAACCACATTGCCGAAGAGATCGCACCCAGGGAAATGTGCAGCAGCTAGCAGCCCTGTCGAGGCGTTCGGACGGGGCAGGCATTCGTCAGCCAAGATGCCCGGCTAGGTAGAACATTGGAGACCAACTGTGTATGCGGTAATCGAAGACAGTGGTCGGCAGTATCGGGTCAACGAGGGCGACATCGTCGAGGTGGATCGGCGAGACGTTGACGAGGGTCAGAAGACACTCGACTTCGATCGGGTGCTGATGCTTGGGGATGCTGAGAACGCGCAGATCGGCACGCCTGTAGTTGAGGGCGCAAAGGTGGTCGCGCGGATTGAGGGCGAGATCAAGGCCAAGAAGATCGACGTGATCAAGTTCCGCCGGCGTAAGGGCCACCGCGTCAAGAGGGGGCACCGCCAGCGCTATCTGCGGGTAAGAGTCGAGCGAATCGTCGTTTGAGGGCCCAGCGGACGCCGGCGGCGAGGTTCCCGGGTGGCCTAGCCCTCGTGCCCGGCGATGATGCCGTAGACCTCGTCGGCCGATCGGGCCTTGGCCAGGGCCGAATGAAAGCTACCGATCAGCATCAAGCGGCTGATGCGGGCCAGTGCCTGGATGTGGGGTCCGGTCTGATCAGGCGGGCTGGCCAGAAGGACGACGAGATCGACCGGCTGGCCATCCTTGCTCTCAAAGTCGATGGGTTCTGCGGGCTTGCCGACCGCGATCACCAGCTCGGAGCACGCACTACATTTTCCGTGGGGAACGGCCAAGCCTTTACCGATCCCCGTGGAGCGCGTGGACTCGCGTTCGAGGACAGCCTTGAGGACGAGATCACGATCGGAAATGCGCCCACGCTCGGCCAGGAGGTCCACCAATTCCTTGATCGCCCCGATCTTGTCGGTGGCATCCATGGGCACCTTGACGCAGTCGGCAGAGAAAAGATCCGTTAGCTTCATTGTGGCAGACGCCGCAGGCGAGTAGCAAACCCTTCAGTTTACCGGGGTCGGTACGCACTGGCAACGAGCAGCCCGCCAGATTCTCCTGACAGGCTATACGGTCAGACGTGCTCCCCTCGGCGGGCATGGCTCGCATCCATTGGCCACGCACGCCTCCGGCAACATGTTCAAACGAGTTGCGATACCGCTCGCAAGCACAGCCGCCAACAGCCGTCGGCGCGGCACGTCCCACCCAAGCAGCGGGGCGCGCGACAACCAAGCGGACCCCGCCCGGCAGCACGTCATTCAGGAAGCAGCCGCTTGACCCTCGACAGGAACTCATCGACATCAAGTGGCTTGGTCAAATAGTCATCGGGGGTGATCATGGCCGTTTCGCCGACCATCGGGAACCGAGAGCCCGGGTCCTCCTGAATCGAGGAGATCATCAGGATGGGCACGTCGCTGAATTCCCTGTACTCGTCGGCGAATTTCAGGGCCTGATTGACCGTGTAGCCAGCGACAACGTTTTCCATCATGATATCGAGAATGATCAGGTCGGGCCGCCGGTCGCGTACCGCCGCCAGGCCCTCTCTTGCGGAGGGGGCTTCCGCTGCCTGATAGCCTTCTTTCTCGAGCAACGCCCTGGTGGATGCTCGGAAGTCCTCGTCATCATCGATAATCAGCACGTAGCGCTGCTCAGCCATAAATTAGCCTCCCGGCGCGCAGACGCGGCGTCATCAAATCCCGGTGCTCGGCAATCCCCGCCAAAAGCGACATCGGACTTCGCCTGAGTCAAGATAGAGAGCCTACCGGCGGCGTGTCAAGGTCGGGACGCGGCGGCTCTGCTCGGCGTGAATCAATCTCTTCTGGCCGAGGCCAACCACAAACGCTGGGAAGGTGTGGGACGGACCGACTCCCGCGCCCGCGCGTCACGCCCAACGGGGCATCATCCGAACAGGGCTCTGTGCTCATCCGGCTCCCCGGCAAACCATATGCCGGGCTCCACGTGCACCTCCCCACTGCCGCGGCAACCCGCGCCCGGCGCGGTCGCGACTTTTCAACGGCGCCTCATCACGGCATCATACAGGAGTGAATAGCCTCGCCGAAACAGTGCAGGCACACCCGGGGGCGCTAACTGACCGCACGCCGGCAAGCCTATCCAGTGCCGCTGTCACCTGTTACTCGAGCAAAGACTTGCCCCACAAGCTCGCCAGCTTCCTCTGAGCCCGCGCTCGCGCGATCGCCTCCTGGCGGGCTTGGAAGGACGGCTCATCGGTGATCTTCATGGCCAAGGCGTCCGACAAAGCTCGTTCGGCAGTGTCACGATCGATCTGATCAGGGTCCAGCGCTCGCCGCGTAAGCACGACAAGTTCGTTGTTGAGCATCCGGGCAAATCCCCCGTCGATCATTAGCAGGGCCTCACCCGCGTCAAGGGCCTGCAGACGAAGCGTGCCGATGCCCAGCTTGCACAGCAAGGGAGCGCGATGGTGGAGGACGCCGATTTCGCCGTCGTGTGCCGGCAGGGCCGCGAAGGTGACGTCGTCGTCGAAGACAAGGGACTCGGGCGTGATCACGCTGCATCGGAAAGGCCTGGAGCCGGATACCACCATCAGTTCACCTGCGGGCCACCAAGCCGTTGGCAGAGGTAGCCCAACTCGCGAAGCCGCCGCGAGCCTCGATGGTCACGTTTGCGCGGTGAGCTTCTCGGCCTTCTCGGCGGCCTCCTCAATCGGGCCCACGTACATGAACGCCTGCTCAGGCAAGTGGTCCCACTTGCCGTCGCAAAGCTCCTCGAAGCTGCGAATGGTATCCTCGAGGCGCGTGTAATTCCCGGAGCGCCCGGTGAACACCTCAGCGACAAAGAACGGCTGCGACAGGAACCGCTCGATCTTGCGGGCCCGTGCGACAATGAGCTTATCCTCCTCGTTGAGCTCGTCCACCCCGAGGATCGCAATGATGTCTTGCAGGTCGCGATATCGCTGGAGAATCTCTTGCACGCGACGTGCGACGGCGTAGTGTCTCTCGCCGATGTAGGACGGGTCGAGGATGCGGCTGCTACTGGCGAGCGGGTCGATGGCCGGATAGATGCCTTTCTCGACAATGTTCCGCTCCAGGACGATGAAGGCGTCCAGGTGGGTGAAGGTCGTCGCCGGGGCGGGGTCCGTCAGGTCGTCCGCCGGAACGTAGATAGCTTGGACGCTGGTGACCGCGCCCCGTTCGGTCGAAGTGATCCGTTCCTGAAGCTCACCCATCTCGGTGCCTAACGTCGGCTGATAGCCCACGGCCGACGGCATCCGCCCCAGCAGCGCCGAGACCTCGGAGCCGGCCTGTGAGAACCGAAAGATGTTGTCCACGAACAGCATCGTGTCGGTCCCGGTCTCGTCGCGGAACCACTCGGCCATGGTCAGCGCACTGAGACCGGCGCGCAGCCGAGCCCCCGGCGGCTCGTTCATCTGACCGAAAACCATAGCGGTGTGGTCCATTACCCTCTTGGTCGTCCCGGAGTCGTCAGTAAAGGTCGCGTGCTGCATCTCGAGCCAGATGTCGTTGCCCTCGCGCGTGCGCTCGCCTACGCCGGCAAAGACCGAATACCCTTTGAACTCTCGCGCGATCCGGGCGATCATCTCCTGAATAATGACCGTCTTTCCCAGGCCGGCGCCGCCGAACAGCCCGGTTTTGCCGCCCCGCACGAACGGCGCGAGCAGGTCGATGACCTTGATGCCCGTGACCAGCTGCTCGGTTTTGGGCGTCAGATCGACGAATTCCGGTGGCGGATGGTGAATCGGGCGCCACTCCTTGGCCTCGCAGGGGCCCCGCATGTCGATCGGCTCACCGACAAGATTGAACACCCGCCCGAGCGTCTCCAGGCCGACCGGAACTGTGACGGGCCCACCGGTGTCCTCGATAGGCATCCCCCGAACGAGCCCGTCGGTCGAGCCCAGGGCCACCGCCCGCACGCGCCCGCCGCCAAGGTGCTGGGCCACCTCGCACCATAGTCGCTCGCGCTCCGACAGGCCGAGCACTTTGCGCTCCACCTCGGCCTGCAAGGCGTTGTAAATCTTCGGCAGCCGATCCTCGGGAAACTCAGCGTCCAGAGTCGAGCCAATCACTTGAGTGATGCGGCCGATGTTCTTTCCATCCGTATTGGCCATGATTCTGCTCCACGGATAGTCGGTCACTTGACACTGATGGCTCCGCTTTGCCCTGCGGGAACGTCTCAAGTACTCCGTCCGTCCCTATTCAGCATGTCACTTCAACGCTTCCGAGCCACCCACGATGTCGAGCAATTCCAACGTGATCTGCGTCTGGCGTGAGCGATTGTATTGGCACGTCAAGTGTTTGATCATGTCCTCGGCGGCCTCGGTCGCAGCCTTCATGGCCACCATGCGCGCGACGTGCTCGCTGACGGATGCATCGATCAGGCACTGATACAGGCGCGCTTTGACGGCATGAGGCAACAGATCGGGCAGAAGCAGATCGGGCGGCGGGCTGAAATCGTACTCCACAGGTGCGCTGCGGGCTCGCCCGATCTCGTCCGGCTGCGGTTCGGCCTCGACGGATTCAGCCGCTCCCACAAGCGGCAACAGCTGCAGCACCGTCGGGCGCTGACTCCCGGCCGAGAAGAACCTCATGCACGCCACGTGAACCGCATCGACCTGTTCAGCTGCGTGTTGCTGGATAAACCGGTCGGCCATCCGCTCGGCGTCTGCGAATCGCGGCCGATCTTCGATGTCGGTGCTTGCGGTTGCCAGTTCTCGCTTCAGGAAGCGAAAGTAGTTGATGCCCTTTCTGCCGATGACGTGCAGATCGACCACCTCCGCACGGGCCTCGCGCTCGTCAAGGTGGGCCAAGGCCGCGCGAATGATCTGGCCGTTGTACCCGCCGCACAGGCCACGGTTCGAGGTGATTACAAGCAGGGCCGACCGCTTGGCAGCCACGCCGCTCCGCAGTAGCGGGTGTTCGAGCGACTCGACCGAGCCGGACAACTGCTCCGCCAGCTCGGTGATTTTCGCCGTGTACGGCTTGCTGGCCAGAGCTTGCTTGAGCGCTTGCTGAAACCGAGCCGTGGCGATCAACTGCATGGTCCGCGTGATCTTGCGGATGTTTTCGACCGCTCTGCGGCGTTTGACGATGGCACGCGGCTTGGGCACGAGGACAATCCCGAATCAGTAACCTTGGACGGCAGGTCCGGCCCTTTTCAGAAAAGGCCGGGGCGGGCCGGTCCTACCCCTTCTCCGCTCGAGAAAACCGGGACTTCGCGTCGGTGATAATCTCGCGCAGCCTCTGATCGATCTTGTCGGTCAGTTCGGCCTGCTCGGTCAGTTCGTTCCAGAGGTCCGCGGACCGTTCCCGAACGTGTCTCAACAAGAACTGCTCGA
>CAYGAN010000001.1:37838-40718 GCA_964347585.1 uncultured Planctomycetales bacterium
GAGCCCGGCGCGTCGGCGCGAGCTCGCAGCGCCGCCTGCTCGGCCTTGCGGCAGCGGTAGCGAAGGCTCCACCGATGAAGCCCGTCGCACGACAAGCCCGGCGCTCGCTGACGCGGTCCACGGGCAGATCATCCAGGAATCCCTGGGTGCCGGCGAAGATGGCGATGATCTGGTCGCTTACGTGGTACGGTCGGTATTGAGGCTGCTTGAGGATCTCCACCATTCGCTGGCCGCGATCGAGCTGGCGCTGCGTGGCCGCATCAAGCTCCGTACCTAACTGCGCGAACGCCTCCAGTTCACGATATGCCGCCATATCCAGACGCAGCCCGCGTTGGACGTGCTTCATCGCCTTGTTCTGCGCTTTGTCTCCGACGCGACTGACGCTGGTGCCGACGTTGATCGCCGGACGGACGCCCGCAAAGAAAAGGTCTGGTTCGAGATAGATCTGCCCATCGGTGATGCTGATCACGTTCGTCGGGATGTAGGAAGACAGTTCTCCCTCCAAGGTCTCAATGATCGGCAAGGCCGTCAGCGACCCGCCGCTGCCGGGGGCTTCGCGCGCTTCGTGACGGCCCGCGCCCAGCTTGTCCAGGTCTGTCTTGAGGGCTTGTTGATCCTGTTGGCCTATGTACTCTCGTCGATTGACCCCGGTGGTGGTCTCGCGCGTGGCGCCCTTGGGCACGATGATCCAGCGCTCTGCCGACTTGCACGCTCGTTCCAACAGCCGACTGTGCAGATAGAACAAGTCGCCGGGGTACGCCTCGCGGCCTGGAGGCCGACGCAGCAGCAAGGAAAGCTGCCGGTACGCCGCCGCCTGCTTGCTCAGATCGTCATAGACACACAGCGTAGCCCGGCCTTGCTCGTACGTGAAATACTCCGCCATCGCACAGCCGGCATAGGGGGCGATGTATTGCAGCGGGGCTGGGTCCGCGCTGGTCGCCGCCACCACGATCGTGTAGTCCATGGCGCCGCGCCGCTCCAACACCTCCACGACTCCGGCAACGGTCGAATCCTTCTGACCAATGGCCACATAGACACAGATCACATCGCCGCCCTTTTGGTTGATGATTGTATCGACCGCGATAGCGGTCTTGCCGGTCTTGCGATCGCCGATGATCAGCTCTCGCTGTCCCCGACCGATGGGGATCATCGAGTCAATCGCTTTGATTCCGGTCTGGATCGGCTCGTTCACCGGCTGGCGCTCGGCGATTCCCGGAGCGCGTGATTCAAGCGGACGACGGTGGGGCGACTCGATCACGCCGCGACCATCGAGGGGTCGGCCCAACGGATCAACCACGCGCCCGACGAGCGCCTCGCCCACGGGTACCGAGATGAGCTGCCCAGAGCGACGAACGGCGTCGCCCTCTTTGATGTCCAGGTACTCCCCGAGGATGACAGCCCCAACGGAGTTCTCCTCCAGGTTAAAAACCTGGCCGAGCGCGCCATTCTCGAACTCGATCATCTCCCCGGCCATCGCATTTCCGAGCCCGAAGATACGCGCGATACCATCGCCGACTTCTAACACCTTGCCGACCTCGGCTACGTCCATCTCCGAGCGGTACTGCTCGATTTCCTGCTTGATGACCGAGGCGATCTCATCGACTCGTAGTTTCATCACACCATCCAATCATCTCTCCGAGCCCGCTGGGCGCGGCGCATGGAACATCTTAGCTGGGGCCTCTGCCGGCATCTCGACTCCATCCGCGCACGGAGCCCACAGGCGCCGGCTTCCCGATCAGGCGGCGTCGTCGAAGTAGGACTTGCCGCTGCGGATTTCCTCGCCGGCCCGTTGCCTGATCCTCTCACGGCGGCGCTGCAAGTCCCGCAGCACGCTGGCGTCGATGCGCTGATCGCCTATTTGGAGTATGACCCCGCCGAGAATGCCGCTGTCCACCTGCTCGACCAGGACGACCTGCTGACCCGTGTAGCCGGTCAGCGCGCGCTCAAGCCGCTCGCGCAGGTGCAGATCCAGAGGTATTGCGCTGATGACCAAGACCTCCCGCTGGCCTCGCCAGCGGCGGAGCAGTACCTCGTAGCGGCCATGTACCTGCCGCACAATGTGCAATCGGCGTTTGTCATTGAGCACCAGCAAAGCATTGAGCAGAAGATCGTCCATGCGCCCGCGAAAGATTCTCTCAAGCGTGGCGCGACGCGCGTCGACGTCAACTGTTTCGGAGGTAAGGAAGGCGGCGAAGTCCCCGTCGCGATCCATGTATTCGAGCAGGTCGCCAAACTCCTGGCGGACATCGTCAGGCCGACCCTGTCCGCTAGCCGCCTGCAGCAACGCCTGGGCGTACGCCTCGGCGATCGAGATGGCCGCCGCCTCCGTGTCAGCCACTTGGCTTCCTTTCGAAGCGCTCACGCGCCGGCGCTGCTTGTGGAGGGCGCATGGCCTGGATCTCGGCTAGGGCCTCTTCCACAAGCCGACGATGATCGTCCTGACTCAGGTCCTTACGAACGGCCCTGCTGGCCGCGTCGATGGCCAGATCGGCCGTTAGATCGTACAGCTCCCTAACCGCCGCGTTCCGTGCGACGGTAATCTCTCGTTTGGCGCGAGAGATCATCGCCTCGGCCTCGGCGCGCGCCTCGTCCTGAATCTTGCGCTTGAGCAGCTCGGCCTCGCGCCGACCCTGATCCACGATGGCCTCGCCCCGTTCGCGCGCTTGCTCCAGTTGACCGGTGTACTCGCGCAGCTTCGCTTCGGCCTGCTCACGATCCGCCTTGGCACTGGCCAGCGATTCCCGAATGAACTGCTCGCGATTCTGAAGCGTTCGCAGCAGCGGGCCCCAGGCGAACTTGCCAAGCACGATCAGCAGCAGGACGAAAATGATCAGCGTCCAGAGGGCGTTGCCGAAATCGCCGCCGAACAACGAGGGCTCG
>CAYGAN010000001.1:40728-55317 GCA_964347585.1 uncultured Planctomycetales bacterium
CCTAGCCATGGGGACGTTTCCTCAGGACTCACCATTCACCTGTCAACTTCGCGTTCATGCGAGCTCTACTTGAAGACCGCCATCAGGCAAACCACGACGCCAAACAACGTGGCCCCTTCGATCATCGCCGCCGTAATAATCATCGCCACACTTATGGAGCCGGACGCCTCCGGTTGGCGCGCCATCGACTCGACCGCGCTGCCCCCGATCCGCGATATGCCGCGGGCGCCGCCGATGATGACCAGCCCCGCACCGATCGCACCGCCAAGCATGGCGGCTCCTCGCGTCTCCAGCCAAATACTTTGCGGGTTCCGCTTGGCTTCAACGAATTGGCCGGGGTCCAGCTCCGGTTGCTTCGGCTGCTCCGCCGACTCCTGCCCGAAGGCCGCTGTGCTCGCCGCCAGCAGCAGGCCGCCGCCGGACATCATCAACAGCAGAATCGCTCTGGTCTTGGACATCGAAAAGTACCCTCACTGTTTGCCAGCCGGTGGGGACGGCTGGCCTGGGTCATTCAGCCATCGCCTCTCGGCCGAAGCCCGGCCCCCACTGGCCGAGCACGGCTGATCACAATCGACTTCGCTTCCTTGCTCAGTGCTCTGCATGCGCCGTTACAGCTTGTCCAATGAACAACGCCGTCAAGAAAGTGAAGATGAACGCCTGCAAGAACGCCACGAATATCTCCAGAAGACTGACGCCGATCGCACCAACGATCACCGGCACCGCCAGAAGCAACCCGCCGCCGGTGCCCAGCACCTGACCGGCAGAGATGATAAAGCCCAACAACACAGCTAGCAGGATGTGTCCGGCGATCATGTTCGCGAACAGACGCACCGCCAGTGCGAAGATCTTGGCCAGCAGCCCGAGGATTTCGACGAATACAAGCAATGGCGCCAGCCACAGCGGACCCGGACAAAAATGGGCCAGGTACCGCAAGCCCGCCAAGCGGAAACCATTGACGACGATCATTACCAGGCTGCTCGCGGCCAGCGTACCGGTCACGTAGATATTGCCCGTAGCCGTTCCACCGATGCCATGCTCCAGGCCGAATAGCCACTGGGTCAGCGGCGCCAGAGGCAGCAACCCCAGCAAATTGCAGACCAGAATGAAAAAGAACACGGTCCAGATGTACCGGACGAAACGGTCCGTGTGCTCGTGCAGCGCCGGCCGGGCGACTTGCTCACGCAGGAACTGACAGATCGCCTCGAAGAAGTTGCCAAGCCCTCGGGGCGTGAGCCGATCCGCCTCCTGCTCGCCGCGGAACCGCCGGACAGCAGCCGGCAACAATAGCAGTAACAGAACAGCGGCCAGAATCTGCATCACGACATGGTCGGACAGCACGGTGATCGGCCCCTCAGTGGGCCAGAGCCGATGCTGTACCACGTGTTCCAACGGATTGGCAGTCGCCACCGCAACGACGGTCGTCATGACGGTCCGGCCTCACGAAAACGCCGACGCGAAGCGACCAGCAGTGCCGTCTCCGTCGCCAGGATCACCAGGTAACTCAGCCCGACCCATATCAAGAGCGGAGCTTGTGGGACAACGTTCATACGCGCCACGAATATTGTCACGAGCAACGTGAGCCCGAAACGAACAGCAACAGTCACACCCACGGCCCTGGCCGCGTCACTGCGGAGGATCGGCGCGAGGCGGACAGCCATCAGGGCGACCCAACAGCTCCCCAGGCTGACCGAGCCCCCTGCAACCATCGCGGCAATCCCCTCGTACCCGCACAATTGCCTGGTGGGAATCACGCCGACGACCAGCGCCGCCGCGGCCGCACCGCCCGTGGCGATCAAAGCCGCCCCAAGAGGCTGCCTGAACGCTTGCGATTGGCTGGTCATTCCTTTGGCCCGTCGGGCTCGTGCGGGTCCGAAACGTCAGCCTGTTTGAGCGCCGCCAGGGCCTGGCGGATGAGATTGTACATGCCGCCGACCAGCCCGACGAGAGCACAGATAAGAAGTCCCCAGTGTTTGTCAATCTGCCAATGGCGATCGATCCACCAGCCCAGCAGGCAAAACGCGCCCACGGCTGCGACGTATTCCATGCCGATGCCGGCGTATCGGGTCCATCTGGGGTTGCGCGCTTTGGCCCGCTGACTTGCCATCAGGTTTGGATCTCACCGAATTCGACCGGTTCAGGCCCTTGGGCCGCGGCGATTACACGAACCACAAGCCACACGCGCCGTGTACTACGCCTCGCCGCAGCGGTCAAGTTCCTTCAGTATAGAATGTTATGCCCTCACTGCCCCTCGCCGAGCACCCGCGTATTTTGCCGGCCGAGTCCCGCCCCTGAGCGCTTGCGAGCGCTCTTGTGTATGGCAGGAGGTCAGCTGCGTGCTCGGGACAAACATGAGGGTCCCTACGCTGCCGCCACGTCGAGTTCAAAGCGGCAAGGATATGGGCCGATCGAGGCAAAGCTGGCGCAGCTTGTCCGGTAAGACGGTGATGCCCCATCCCGGGTCAGGCAGCGCCCGCCCGCGCCCGCCCCAGCCGAATCGCACAGAACGGCGGGCCACGTCATCGCGTAGTAGGAACCGGCCGTAACTGCCTTCGGCGAATTCGACCCGCGGGACGCATTCCAGAAACCTGCGTCCGGCGGCCGACAGGATGCTCGTCTCGCCCACCATGCATCCCAGTTGGCAAACGACGCCGTGCTCGCGAGCGAACTCGGCCAAGCGCAGCGTCGGCATGAACCCGCCGTTCTTGCTCAGGCGCAGGTTGAATCCGTCGGCGACGCGGTCGATGACCAACGAGACGGCGTCCTCCTGGGTTATGAGTGACTCATCGTGCATGATCCGAATGGGCGCGCGGCGCTTCAGCTCGCGCAGCTGGCTTTCAGATCCCTTCGGCAGGGGCTGCTCGATGAAGGCAATCGGCAGGTCGCGCCACCTCGAGAGGACTTGGCAAGCCTGCTCGAGCTGCCAGGCTCCGTTAGCATCGATCCGCAAGGTGGCCTTGCCCCGCCGCAGGCACCGGCCGAGCGCCCCGGCCGCCGCCCGTACGACCGCCTCATCGCCGTCGAAGCCCACCTTCACCTTAAAATCCCGCAGGCCGAACAGGCGCATGCGACGCAACGATCGCACAACAGCGCGCGGCTCGTCAGCCGAGACTACGCCGGTATAGCGCACACGGGGCAGACTGCCCGGTCTCCCGAACCGAGGCAGGCCCATCCAACCAGCCGCTTCGATGATCGGTCGTCCGAAGTGCCGGCTGTAGGCTTCGAGCAACGCCAGCTCAATCCCGGCTCGCGCTGCAGTGATAACCCGGCCGCTCGGATCCGTTTCAGGAAGAGCAGTGATCGCTTCCAGGGCATCCGGGAAGCTGCTCGGCTTGAACGAAAGAAGCAGCGGGATCATCACCTCGCGGAGGGTTTCCACCACGGACTCCGCGGTCTCGCCGGTCACATACGGACGGGCCAACGTCTCACCGTAACCGGTGACGTGGCTGGCCAGCTCGACGGCGACGACCACGGGGTCAGCCACCGTTCGCTCGGCGGAGGCATGGGCGAACTTCCTGCGCATCGGAATGGCCAGAGGGTAGATAATTACCGCGTCGATCCGTGTCTGGACCGGCGCAACGATGCGCTTGTCGCGGAGTTCGCGGACCATGGCCACTGCGATAATACGCATCGGCCAAGTGGTTTGACAATCCCGAAAACCGAGCCGGAGCGATTGCTGTCCAGGTGGTCACGAGCTTGCCTGTGCCCGCCCCTTCAGCACGGCCAGCAGAAAGCCCCTCGCCCCCGCGGGCCGGCGTTGCAATCCGTTCAGGCCGCCGGTATAGAAATCCACATGGTCCGGATTCAACTACGAGCTCTCCGCAAGACCTTCGGGGCAGTTGTGGCAGTGGACGACGTGGACCTGGATATCGCCCCCGCCGAGCTGTTCTTCCTGCTCGGGCCGTCCGGTTGTGGCAAGACGACGCTCCTGCGTTGCGTCGCCGGGTTCTGCCGACCCGACACCGGCAGAATCTACTTCGGCGAGCGTGACATCACGGCGGTGCCGGCCCACAAGCGAAATACAAGCATGGTCTTCCAGAGCTACGCGCTGTGGCCTCACATGACCGTAGCGGACAACGTGGCGTTCGGGCTGGCGATGCGTCGGATCGCGCGGCGGGAGCGCGCCAGGCTCGTCCGCCAGATGCTTCAAACAGTGCAGATGGAGTCGCTGGCGGAACGTAAGCCGAACCAGCTTTCCGGCGGCCAGCAGCAACGGGTGGCTCTGGCGCGGGCGCTGGTGATCAGGCCACAGTGCCTACTGCTCGATGAGCCGCTGTCCAATCTCGACGCGAAGTTGCGTCTGGAGATGCGTGACGAGATCAGGCAGATATGCAAGCAAACAGGGGTCACAGCCATCTACGTGACGCACGACCAGAAGGAAGCACTGTCCATGGCCGACCGGCTGGCGGTGTTCCATGATGGCCGGGTCGAGCAGACAGGGCCGCCACAAGAGATCTATCAGAAACCAGCCAACCGATTCGTGGCAAGCTTCCTCGGCCAGGCGAACTTCCTGGAGGCGACGGTTCTGTCCAGGCAGAATGGTCAAGCGCGGCTCCACACGGCTATTGGCGAAGTGACTGCCGCGGCCCTGCCGAGCGGGCTCCATCCTGAATCACGGGTGCTGTGTTCGATTCGACCAGAGACGTTGCGGCTGGGAGAACCGCCGCCGGCACCCGTCAACCTCTTCAAGGGGGAGCTGAAGGACTCGGTGTATCTAGGCGAGATGGCCCAGCACCGCCTGTCCGCCGGCACGGTCGAGCTCGAGGTCCTTGAGTTGAATCCGAAGCATCGTGGGCTGCCTGCCGGCAGATCGGTCTCCTTTTGGATCGACCCTGCCGACGTGGTCGTGCTGACGGGGTAGCCAGCGAACCAAAAGAAGACTGGCAATCGAGGAGTAGGGTACGTTGCCGAACAAGCTGAGGCGAGATTGGCTGAGGGCCCTGGCATGTTGCGGCGCGATCGCGGCAATCTCCGTGGGCTGCAGAGAGCAAGAGCCGGCCACCGTGGCGAAGCCACTGACGCTCACGATCATCACTCCCCACGACGAGGCGATCCGAAAGGAATATGAAGCCGCCTTCAAGCAGCACTATAGGGCGAAGACGGGCGAAGCCGTCACGTTCCGCTGGCAGAACCGCGGGACGAAAGAGTGTGAACGCGTGATCATCAGCAAGTTCAAAGCGGCTCGCGCGGCCGGGCACGCCGACGCCGGGATCGACACGGACATCTTCTTCGGCGGCGGAGTGCCCGTGCATGAAAAACTCAAGGAGGGTGGCTACCTTCAGCGGCATCCGGTTGCCGAGGCCATCCTGGCCGGCGTCGCCAGGGCGCTCGGCGGGATGCCGCTCTATGATCCCGAGAAGTACTGGTACGGAACGGCAGTCAGTCGGTTCGGGATCATCTTCAACAAGGCAGGGCTGGCCAAACAACGGATACCCGAGCCGAAAGACTGGCCCGACCTCGCTTCTGCGAAGATGTACGGGTGGGTGATCCTGGCCGATCCGACCAAATCGGGATCAGCGCTGGCCTGCTACCAACTCATGCTGCTCAGGAAAGGTTGGGAAGCGGGCCTGCCGTTGCTCCTGCAAATCGCCGGTAACGCGCGCGAGTTCACCCAGTCGAGCACCACCGTGCTTGCCAGTGTCAGCACCGGCGAGGCGCTAGCTGGGATGTGCATCGAGTTCTATGCGCGCAGGCAAATTGAAAGCACCGGAGCGGACGTCATCGGCTTCGCCATACCGGCCGCATCGATCACGCCCGACCCGATCTCGATGATTAAAGGCGCCGCAAACCCCCAGTTGGCGGGCGAGTTCATCAATTACGTGCTGTCTTTCGAGGGCCAGCGCATTTTGGTGCTGCCACCGGGAGCTGAAGGCGGACCGAAAGAGAACACACTACAGCGCTATGCGGTGCGCCCGGACGTGTACGAAGCGTATCGGGATAAGCTCATCGTCGGCCAGAATCCGTTTCAACAGGCGCCCGAGATGCCCGTGGACCCTGGGCTTCTGAAGCTTTACGACCGCATCCTGCCGGACTTGATGGAGCAAGCATGCGTCAAGGCCAGCAGCTCCAAGCTGCTCCAGCGAGCGGTCAAATCACTGCACGCACACCCGGACAATCAGCAGGCAGCGGCTGAGCTCGCCAAGTTGCCTTACGACGAGCAGAGCTTCTTCGAGCTGGCCCGGTGTTACGGGGATGACCCGGACCGGGCCAGAGCGATCCAGCGAGAATGGGCAAGCTTCTTCAAAGCCAAGTACGGAAAAGTCATCGCTCTGTGCGAATAGGTGCCTGCCAGCCGATCCATGCGTTCCGCTCTACCCCATCTAATCAGCATCGGGCTGCTGCTATGCCTGGCGGCGCTCCTGCTGCTTCCCGTCTATCAGATCGTTGAGGCAGGCCTGTTCCGGGAAGTGGCAGGACGGCGGGAATTCGCCCTCGATCGGTTCGGACAGATATTCCGCGATCCGGACTACCGCGAGGGGCTGTTCAACAGCGTGAAAGTAGCAACGGCCACGACGGCGCTGTGTCTGGCGATGTCAGTGCCCTTAGCACTGATCAATACCCGATTCGAGTTCGTCGGGAAGCGCGCCTTCAGCGGGCTGGTGCTTGTGCCTATGATCCTGCCCCCGTTCGTCGGCGCGATCGGAATGCTCAAGCTGCTGGCCCGCGAAGGCGGCGCGCTGAACTTGCTACTTCGCCGCGTCGGCGTGCTCGGCCCGAGCGACTACATCGACTGGCTCGGCGGCTCACCCTTCTGGGGGGTGGTGATCCTTGAGGCGTTGCACCTGTATCCCATTATGTATCTGAACGTACAAGCAGCGTTAGCCAACATCGACCCGGCCATGGAGGAAGCGGCAGGAAACTTGGGCGCGTCGGGGCTGAGGCTCTTCCGCAGGGTCACGCTGCCGCTGATGATGCCGGGTGTCTTCGCCGGCTCCACCATCGTGTTCATCTGGAGTTTCACGGAGCTGGGCACGCCGCTGATGATGAAATACCGTCAGATCACTGCTGTCCAGGTGTTTGACGGGTTGAACAAACTCTATGAAACACCCGAGACGTACTCGCTTGTCGTGGTGCTACTGGCGTTCAGCGCGTTGATCTACGTAACGGGCAAACTCGTGCTGGGGCGCGGGGGCGGCGCGATGGTCGCCAAGGCCACCGTGGCGGCGCAGCCGCGGCGGCTGGAAGCGCTTCGAGGCTTGGCGGCGCTGCTCCCTTTCCTCTTGGTCACCTTCCTGGCCATTCTTCCACATCTAAGCGTCGTGTTGCTCAGCGTATCCGCCACGGACGGATGGAACCAGACGGTTCTGCCGGTAACCTACACGTGGGACCACCACACCGAGGCCATTGCCAAAGCCATCGACCCGCGCTCGGCCGAGCCGTGCATCCTGAACAGTCTCAAGTACGCCTCCGCCAGCACTGGAATTGATCTGGCAATCGGCCTGGCGATCGCCTATCTGGTCGTCCGCACCAAAGCCGTTGGTCGCCGGGCGCTGGACACGTTGTCGATGTTGCCGCTAGCTGTGCCCGGTTTGGTAATCGCGTTCGGCTATTTCGTGCTCGCACAGCCCGGACACCTGCTGGAGAGCTTCAATCCCGACATCGATCCGACAATGCTCTTAATCATCGCCTACGCCGTGCGACGGTTGCCGTACGTGGTGCGCTGCTCCGCTGCGGGCCTGCAGCAGACCTCGGTTACATTGGAGGAGGCCGCGCGTAACCTCGGGGCGTCGCGTTTACAGAGCATTTGGCGGGTCACGGTGCCGCTCATCGCCGCCAACCTCATAGCGGGCGGACTCATGTCGTTCAGCTTCGCCATGCTGGAAGTTTCCGACAGCCTTATCCTGGCGGTCTATCCACAAGATTACCCGATCACGAAGACGATCTACATGATGGTTACGGATCGGCCTGGCGAGGGGCCCTTCATCGCCGGCGCCCTAGGTGTGTGGGGGATGCTGCTACTGACAGGAACGATCGTGGGTGCCTCTTTGCTGCTCGGCAAACGGCTTGGCGCTGTATTCCGGGTTTAGGAAGGGCACGGACACAAACCGAGACGTCTCCGCAGAGGCGTTGGCTGCCAGTGACAACTGTGTTCCACTTCTGCGGTGGCGACTACGTCGAGCGCGGAAGGTCCCGGTCAGGTCGACCGCCCCACCTGGGTTGTGTCGTGCGGTCTGATCAGGCCTGGATATCGAGGTGCGTCTGACCGTCCTCGTCGGTGGTGATGCCGGTTGCCTCTTCTTCGAGCAGCTCCTGCTCTTCTGCCGCTCCTGACTCACCCTCGAAGGCTCGGCCCTGACTGCCGGAGCCGGTCGCGTCCGGATGAACGCGGGTGTCGTTATCAGCCGTTTCGACGGAATGCTCAGCTTGGTCCGAGATGCGGGCCTGCTCGCGGGAGGCGTTGGCTTTGCGGTTCTCCTCGGTATCCCTGACGCCGGAGACTTGGTGCTGCTGGTGGTGAGCCTGCAGGAAGGTGCCGACGATCTGTGGAGCTACGCCTGACACAGCACAACACTCATCATCCGTAGCGGAGAGCCTTCAGCCCAGCCGCGCGCGGACTCTCTACCCGACTACTGTTCATATCGGCAGACTCCACGGAATTCTTAACCTTAAGTGCCCGCGGCTCGGACGCCGACACCGGCCAAGACGTCTCGGCCCGAGGACCCGCCGTGGAGCGAACCACGGCGGGGCCAGGCGAGAATTGAAGCTCAGACCTCTCGCCTCTGCCGAGCGAGATGACGTTTAAGCCGACTGAGGATCGAGGAATGCATCTGGCTGACGCGGCTCTCAGACAAATCGAGGGTCGCGCCGATCTCCTTCATGGTCATTTCCTCGTAGTAGTACAAGAGCAGGATCAGCCGTTCGGCACGGGTCAGGCCTCTGATGACGACCTCTTTGAGATCTTTCTTCTGGACCTCGGTGACGGGGTCGATGCCGCGCTGGTCCTCCAGCACATCGATCTCGCGGATCTCCCGACTGGAATCCGTTTCGAAGTGCTTGTGGGACAGAGAGATAAGCGAAACAGCCGTCGCGTCCCGCACCAGCTTGTAGAAGTCATCCCGCCCCAGGCCCATCCGTTGAGCGACTTCTTCTTCGCTAGGCACGTGGCCCAGTTCACTTTCGAGCTCGGCGGTGACCTGCTCAAGCTGGTGAGCCCGGCTCCGCACCAGCCGCGGAACCCAGTCCATCGTCCGCAGCTCGTCCAGGATGGCCCCGCGAATGCGGAGCGTGCAGTACGTCTCGAACTTGACCCCCCTGGACAAGTCGAACGATTCAATGGCATCCATCAAGCCGAAGATGCCGGCGGACATGAGATCGTCGATGTCCACCTCATCCGGCAGCTTGGCACAGACTCGATCAGCATTGTACTTGACGATAGGCAGATACGTTTCGATCAACTCGTTGCGGAGTTCCGGATCCCTCGTCTGCGTGTACTCCTGCCATAGGGTCTGCACGTCTCTTTGCGTCCGTTGCATCTCGACTCCTCCTTGAGTGATGACAACAACGTGCCAGGCATCCTGCCAAGCTCCCGGCCGCGATGGGTTCGGACAGGGCCCTGACAAGAACAAAGCCCATTCGCCGCTCAACGACGGCCTTTACCGAAGCAACGGGCTAAGTATCGGCCGTCGGACTATCTTGTGAACCGACCACAGCAACCTCCTCTCCGGGCTCGTCGTCCGAGCGATCCGGCTCGCCCTTCCGATCGAGCGCAGCTTGCTCCTGCCGGGCTGCGTACTCCTGGACGATCCGCCACCCGACCCACCCCATTGACATACCGAGCCCGCAGAACGCAACCAGAACCCACAACGCGCGCGACAAGATCACATCCGCCGGATTGCCTGCCCAGAGTCCTCGCAGGATCGTGATGGCAAAGCCAAGCAGGCCCAGGCACGCGCCGCACAGGCGGATCATGCTGCAACATCCCTGTCGCCAACCAGAGCCGTTCCGTCTCAAGCCGATCGCTGAATCGCGAAACGAATCTACGGTGGGAAGAACGTCGGCTCCTTCCGCTGGCGATGCTTCGTGTCGCCCGGGGCGATGCGCCGCACCCCGGGCGGCCCACACGTCGGCTCGGCCGGCTCCTTCCGGCGCGACCGACCTAGAAGAAGAGATTTACGACTCGGCGGAAGAACCCTTCAGCGTAGCCGGCGGCATGAACGCCTTGGGCGATTCTTCCCGCCAAAGCCATCAAGCACGAACTCGCAGGGCACCGTGGGTACCGAAGCACGACGGGAACCCGCTGGCAGACCGCCTGCCCCACGTGTTCGTCGCGTAGTATATAGCCATAGTCAGCCAGACGCAAATGCAAAAACTTCGAGGCGACCCCGGCCAGCCTTCTGCATGCGGCCCGGGCCTGCTCGCGGTCGGAAGCCAAGTTCACGACGACAGCGATAGCGGCGGGACTTGCCCGGCCCGCCATCACCTTGATGCTCGCGTACGCGTCCGCCAGGGCCGTCGGTTCGGGCGCGGTTACTGCCAGCACGAGGTCCGCGGCCCCGGCCAGTGCTGTAACGCTGCGTGCGATGCCGCCCCCGCAGTCCAGAATGAGCACGTCCGCCTCCCGTTCGAGTCGATCCAACATCGCCAGCAGCCTGGACCTGTCGAACTCCGTAAGATCGGCCAATCGCCCGATGCCCGATGCCCCGGGCACCAAGTCAATCCCGCCCGGCGCCGGCGTGAGAATCTCGTGGATCTGGCGGGCCCCCGCCAGGACGTGCGAGAGATTGAAGCGTGCCTCGACGTTCAGCAATAGGTCAGCGTTGGCTAGGCCGAAGTCGGCGTCGAATAGGACTACCCGCTGGCCGCGTGCCGCCAGACAGATCGCCAGATTCACAGCCACGTTGGTCTTGCCCACGCCCCCCTTCCCGCTGGTCACCGCGATCGTGCGAGCCGTGCCATCCGTCTGACGAACTAACTCGCGTAGTCTATCGGCCTGATCGCCAATCTCACTGGGCGCTCGCCTGCCGTTCATACCCCGCCTCCAAGCGCCAGGGGTCCCCGTCCGCGTTACTTCGCAGTTGGGCTCCCTGATCCGAGCACGACGATCTAGTCGGCCGGCTCGGCTGCATGTATGGCCAAGGCCGGAGAGTCGGCCAGCGAGCCAAGCGGCCCGCCCAAAATCAACCTCGCCAGCCGATCCCCGCGCGCCACCTCGATATCATCCGGGACCTCTTGGCCCGTCGTGAGGTACGAGAGTCCGCGCTCCACGCGCCCGATCACGTTGAGAATCACGCCAAAACCCACGGCTTCGTCGAGCTTGGTAAATATGACGCGATCAGCACCGAGCTTGCTGAACCGCTCGATGGCCTCCAGCAGATTCCGACGTGTGGACGTGCTCGACAAGACCAGATGTACTTCGTGGGGCTTGATCCGATCGAGGAACTGTCTCAATTCGCTCAGCCTGGCCGCATCGTTCTGGCTGCGACCGGCAGTGTCAATCAGAATGACGTCGCTTCCCCGCAGCCGCTCGACGGCCTCGACCAGTTCGTCCGGCGTGAGCACCACCTCCAACGCCACGTCAATGATCTCGGCATACGTCTTGAGCTGATCGACGGCGGCGATGCGATAGGTATCAATGGTGATCAGGCCGACCTTCTTGTTGTCGCGGAGTCGGAAGTTGGCGGCCAACTTCGCGATGGTCGTCGTCTTGCCGACGCCGGTCGGTCCCACGAGAGCTATTACCCTCGCCCCGTGGCGCCCGTCGAGCAAGACCGCGCCAGTCGTCGGCACGAGCCCGGCGATGGCGCCGGCCAAGACATTGAAAACCGCCTGCCGGTCGGCCAACTGCTCACCGGTCAGCTTGCTTCTGACTCGAGCGATGAGATCAGTGGCCAATTCGTCAGCCACCTGGCCCTGGAGCAAGGACTGGTATGTTGCCAGGAGTTGCTCAGGTATGTCAGCCAGTCGCTCGCGACGGGATTCGCGCACGAGCTGCTCGACGGCGCGACGCATCCGTGCCATTTCATCGCGCCACCCCTCGGGCAATGCCTCGGGACCAGCGGCGTTCACGACACCGGTCACTGCGGCTCCCTCCGCCCCAGCAGACGGCCCGGCCCGCTGCGATGGGATCATACTTCGTCGCCGGTCGGGCGGCAACACATTAATCTGCCTAGCGGCGGCGATCTCCACCACCGCGCGAGCCCCGAAGCCGAGCAACCCGCCCTTCTTGAAGGTCCGCGTGTGCAAGATGACCGCGTCGCGGCCAAGATCACGCTTTACCTTTTGAAGGGCCTCAGACATCGACGGCGCTTGGTACGTTCTCAGGTTCATCTTTCAGCACCACCATTCCCACCGATTGGACCTCGACGCCCCTGACGATTTCGTTGTAGGCAAGCACGGCCACATGCGCCATCGCCGGCTCAATCATCCGGCGCAGCCAGGCCCGTACCTGGGGCGAACACAGGATGACCACGTTCCGCCCACCGGTGCCACGGACGGCCTGCTCGAGCTGCGCCCGAACGGCGGCCACGATACGGTTCTGGGTCTTCGGCGGCATGCTCAGAAACATGCCTGCCTCGCTGCGTTCCAGGTGCGAATTAATCAAATCCTCAAGTTGCGGCTCAAGCGTGACACAGTACATCTTGCCGTCGTCACTGCGATGCATCTGGCAGATTGCGCGGGCCAGCGAGTTGCGGACGTACTCGGTGAGCACGTCCGGATCCTTGGTTCGTGGCGCCCAGTCACCCAGCGTTTCGAGGATCGTTTCCAGGTCGCGCACGGGCACGCGCTCGCGCAGCAGACTCTGCAGAACCTTCTGCACATCGCCCGCCTTCAACTGCTCAGGAATGACCTCGTCAACCAGCTTCGGAGATTTCTCTTTGAGGTTATCCAGCAAGCGGTTCACCTCTTGTCGGGTCAGGATCTCAGCAGCGTGCTGCTTGATTACTTCGGTCAGATGGGTCCCCAACACGCTGGAAGCCTCCACCACGGTGTAATTGCGATGTTCGGCCACGTGTTTCTGGTCGGCGGTAATCCAAATCGCGCGCAAGCCAAAGGCCGGCTCCGTCGTCTCCACGCCCAGGATCGGCTCGGCGACCGTCCCGGAGTCGATCGCTAGCAGGTGCCCCGGCATGACTTCGCCCCGTGCGATGTCAAGGCCCCGCAGCTTGAGGGCATACTCGTTGGGCTCCAATCGCAGTTGATCGCGAATCCGAATGGGCGGCACGACGATCCCAAGCTCCTGGGCAATCTGCCGGCGGACGTTGCTGATGCGATCGAGCAGGTCGCCCCCCTGCTTTCTATCAACCAGGCGGATCAAGCCGTATCCGACCTCAAGCTCTATGGGATCGACCGTCAAGAAGGTCTCGACTCTCTCGGGCTTCTTGGCTTCCGCCCTTTCTCTGGCAACTTCGGCCAATGCGGCCTCGGCACGACCCCGGCTGACGAACAGAGCTATGCCGGCGCAGCCGAGGCCCAACATGATCAAGGGAAGCTTCGGTAGCGGCGTGATGGCCAGTAGGCCCAGAAAGGCGGCGGCCAGAGCCAAGGCCGTCGGATGTGAGGTCAGTTGACCCAGCAATTCCTCGCCGAGGTTGGTGGTCGCCGTGGCGCGCGTGACGATCATGCCGGCCCCCACGGAGACAATGAAGGCCGGTATCTGAGAGACCAACCCGTCCCCGATGGTCAGCTTGGTGAACGTCTCAAGGCAGTAGCTCAGGTCCCTGCCGTGCATGACCATGCCCGTGTAGATGCCGCCCAGGATGTTGACAAAGGTGATAATGATCCCGGCGACGGCGTCGCCTCGGACGAACTTGCTGGCACCGTCCATGGCCCCGTAGAAGTCCGCCTCGGCGGTGATTTCCTTGCGGCGCTGCTTGGCTTCCTGCTCATTGATCAATCCGGCGTTCAGGTCGGCGTCAATGGCCATCTGTTTGCCCGGCATGCCGTCCAAGGTGAACCGCGCGGCCACCTCGGCGATTCGCGTGGCCCCTTTGGTGATCACCACGAACTGAATCACCACGATGATGACGAAGATGATCACGCCGATGGCCAGGGACCCTTGGGCGACAAAGTCACCGAAAACCTGGATGACCTTGCCCGCCGCGTCTGTCCCCTCGGCGCCGTTCTTGAGAATCAGCCTGGTCGTTGCGGTATTCAGCACCAGACGGAACAGCGTCAGCGACAACAGTAACGCAGGGAACGACGAGAACTCCAACGGGCTGCAAACATACATCACCGTCAAGAGCACCACAGCCGAGACCGTGATGTTCAGAGCCAGCAGGACGTCCATCAGCCAGGTGGGCAGCGGGATGAGAATGACCAGGATCAGGCTGGTGGCAGCCAGCGGGACCAACATTCCGCGGTTCCGCTGGATGAACCGGAGGGGTCCGCTCTGTGATAGGCTCGCAAGAGGCATCTTCGTTCAGCTCGTCACATCCGCCGGAGGCGTCGCGACCCGCGCTCGCAACCACGTCTCCCGGTCTTATCCAGCGGCCGCAGTGCGTCGGCCATAGCCTCGGCCTGTCAATTCGTACACGTAGGCCAATATCTCGGCGATGGCCTGATGGCGACTTTCGGCACGCCGTTCGCCGGCCTCGGTCAGTCCTCGTCCACGCTCCCCCGCGTGCCCCCCTTCTCGGCCGCGGACCTGACGGC
>CAYGAN010000001.1:55327-74875 GCA_964347585.1 uncultured Planctomycetales bacterium
CTTATAGAACTGCGGCGGAATCTCCTGGCCCACCTCAACAGCCTTGTACAGCGCCTGAGCCAGCACACGTCGCTCGACGATAGGGACGCCGTACTCGATGGCTATGCGGCGTATGCGCTCGGCGATATACCCCCTGCCCTTAGCGATGACCTTCGGGGCGTTCATGGTCTCGGCCTCGTACTTTATGGCGATCGCCAACTCGACGGGGTTGGTGACGACCACGTCGGCCTGCGGAACCGCGGCGCGAATTCGCTGAATGGTCAGTTGCAGCTGCACCTCGCGTCTCCGCCGCCGCACCACCGGGTCGCCTTCCATCCGTCGGAACTCTTCCTTGACCTCCTGTTTGGTCATCTTCAGGTCCCTTTCGTGGCGGTATCGTTGATACGCGTAGTCCAGCAGGGCGAGGACCAGAAGGACCAGACCGAGGCGAATAGCGAGAGTGAAGAGCAGTTCGGCCGCCACGCCGAGAACGGCCCAGTGATGCAAAGCCATGCAGTAAACGATCTGATCGATGCGCTCTTTGACGGTCACGTACGCCACCCCGGCAACGACGACGGTCTTGACCGAGTTCTGGCCCAACTGCACCAGCGACCGGGCGGAGAAAACCCGCTTGAGTCCGTTGATGGGATTGAGCTTGGAAAGCGAAGGCTTGAGCGGTTGGAGCGTGAGCAGCCAGCCCACTTGGACCGCGCTGGCCACGAGGGCCAACCCAGCGGCAACCAATATCACTGGCAGCACGGTCCGGACGAGCACGTGTGCGACGAGAGGGGCCATGATCGATACACTCTCTGCACGCAGGTTGCCGTCACCCGAGCTGCCCAAACAGTGATGCAGCATGTTCACCAAAGCCTGCAATATCCCCGGCGCAATGAACTTGAGGGCGACCATGGTCCCGAGCAGAATGACGGCGGCAGACAGGTCCTGACTCTTAGCGACCTGACCTCGCTGTCGGGCTTCTTGTCGCCGCCGCGCGGTTGGCGGTTCTGTCCTTTCGCCAGCATCCTCCGGCATGAGCTAACTCTTTGCGTTCAGGCCGTCCAATTCGCGCCGCCCGCCAGCCCGATGGTCACACTCCGAACGTCTCGGCGATTGAATCCAGCCCTTCCCACAGGACGTCTACGAGCACCTGCTGAGCCGCGCCAAGCGTGACGGCGGTAACGATCAGGGCAACGGCCACCCGGATAGAGAACCCGACCATCAGGATGTTCAGCTGGGGCACGGTTCGATTGATGAAGCCCAGGGCCAGCGTCGCGAGAAACAGTGCAGTCAAGGTCGGCCCGGCCAGCCTGACACCGAGCACGAAGCCGCTCTGCGCCATACTCGCGCAAAGATCAACGATGCTCTCGAAGCACGGCAATGACAGCACAGGAACAGTCGCGAAGCTGTCGAGCAGGGCCCGAATGAGCGCACGATGACCACCGATCGCCAGGAAGATCATCAGGGCGTAAAAGAAGTACACCTGCCCGATGATCGAAGACTGAGTCCGAAACAGCGGATCGAACACCCGCGCCAGGGCCATGCCAGCCTGCCGGCCGATCATCAGGCCCGCCAACTGTGCCCCCATGAAGAGCAGATTCAGGCACGTGCCCATCGCCACCCCGATTATGAGCTCGCCTGCGATCCCGACGACCGCATCGGCGAAAGTGATGTCGGCCGGTACGGTGGGCAGCACGAGCGGGAACACGACCGTGCAAATCGCCATCGCCAGGCAGACCTTGATGCGCGCGGGAACCGCAAGACTGCTCAACATCGGGGCAGTAACCAACAGACCGGTGACGCGAAAGAGAACCAGCACGAACGCCGGAAGGAGCATCGGGATTTGAACTAGCTGCCAAGGCACAGAGCAAGCCCTACATCTGCCGAGCGAATATCGCGAACGCTCCGATCGGCCGCCGGCGCGGACGCGCCGTCATTCAACACGGCGGCGTTCCGAGCATCTCGCGGGCGAACTCAAGCAGCTTCATGGCAATCCAGGGCACGAACAGCGCAGCCGCCACGGCCATTGCCGCGATCTTCGGCACGAACGAGAGCGTCTGTTCGTGCAGTTGCGTGACGGCCTGGAGCATCGCGATCGCCAAGCCCACCGCCAGCCCGATCGCCAACACCGGAGCCGCCACCGTCAGCGCGACCAACAGTGCCTGCCGACTCAGGTCCAAAGCGACGCTCAATTCCACCGGTTCATCTCTCTGCGCCGATCGCGCGATACAGTCGCTGCGAGGCGCCTCAATCAGGCGAAACTGACCAACAGAGACCCAATGACCAAATGCCATCCGTCGGCCAGTACGAACATCAGGATCTTAAAAGGCAACGAGATCAGCATCGGCGGAAGCATCATCATGCCCATAGAGACCAGGATCGAGGCGATGACCATGTCGATCACGAGGAAGGGCAGATAGATGCGAAAGCCCATGACGAACGCGGTTTTTAGTTCGCTGAGGATGAATGCCGGCACCAGAGCGGTGGTGGGGATATCGCGCCGCTCGATGCGATCCCCCGGCGGGATCGGACTGCCTCGCGAGTACTCCAGGAACATGTAGATCTCCTCTTCGTTCTCGGCCTTCTCGATCTGATCGAACATGAACTCGCGAAGGTGTCCGCCAGCGATTGCCAGCGCCCGGCGCTGCGTCATTTGGTTGTTCAAGTAGGGCCCCAGAGCTTCGCGGTTGATCCGATCCCACGTCGGCCCCATCACCGCGAAGGTTAGGAACATCGACAGACCCAACATCACCTGCGAAGGCGGCAATTGCTGGGTTGCCATCGCCTGCCGCAGCAGAGCCATGACGATGAGAATCCGCGTGAAGCTGGTAGTCATTAGCAGGATGGCCGGCGCGAAGGCCAGCAGCGTCAGGATCACAAAGATCTGAAGCGTGGCGGTGACGCCCCCGCCGTCCTTGGCGGGCGGGGCTATCTGACGAAGATCGGGAATCTGAAGCGGATTGTCGATTGGCGCGGCGGGCGCCTGAGCACGGGCGGGCCGTGCCAACACAGCCGTCAGCACCGCCGCCACAAGCAGCGTGCGACCCGTCGTTGAGCCTCCATGCTCACCGGACATGCGCCACTCCTTAGCGCACAGAAGATGTCGAACCCGTCTAAACCGCCCGTCGCGCTAACCGAGACCTGACCTTCTCCAAGGCGCCGCGCAACTGACCTCTGGCCTGCATGTACGAGGCAGCCGACGTGCCCTCCAGAGCAACCTCAAGGCCCTCAGAATCGCGGAAGCGGCCCGTCTCACCGGCAAGCCATCGCGAGAACGCACTGGAGACGGACGCAGACTTGCTGCTTTCGATCAGGCCGGTCAGCTCGGCGGCCTTATCGGGATCGTTCGTCACGGCCAGGGCGCTGATGTGGTCGGGCGTGATGCCGATCAAGACAAGCTGGCTGCCCATCTTAATCAAAGCAACGCTCTGTTTCGGAGAAAGATAGGTTCGGCTGACGATTTCCAGCACCCCGCTGTTGAGCCGACGGGTACCGGGCAGAAAGCGCTTAACTGCAATGGCCGAGCCGATGATAAGCAGTAGGACGACGGTCAAGGCAATGAAGCCGCTGCGGTACCACGGCTGAGTCGAAGGTCCGCCAGAGCTGCGTGCGTTCATCGAGCCGCCACCAGCAGCGTGCCCCGCCGGTTGATCGGACCGGCCGGGGCGACGAACGGGCTGCAACTCGCTCGGGCGCGCCTGGAGCAGAGGCGGGCCGACCGGCGCGGGCGCCCCCGGCTGCGCGACCTCAGTCTCGGCGTGCGTACTCTCGGGATAGCTACGCAGAGGCTTGTTGGCAGCAGCCTCGGGCGCGTCTTGGGCAAGCAGCTCAGGCGCGATGACCACCCAAACCCACGCAGCCAGACCAACGACAAGCCAGCAACCAGAGCCCACCGGCCTTGAAGACGACTGCTTGGTCACAACCGAATCCTTTCAGCAAGCAGTACGACGCATCCTGCACCACAAGGCGATCACAGACAGCGAACCGAAGCACGTTCAATCGGCTCCTGCCTTGGTTGGATCTTCGAGGATCTCGCTTATCCGCACACAGAAGTTGTCGTTCAGTACCAGGATCTCTCCCCGAGCTACGAGCCGATCATTGACGAACACGTCCACAGGATCGCCCGCCAGCCTATCGAGCTCCACGATCGAGCCCGGACCGAGACTGAGCACGTCATTGACGAGCATGCGAGCCCGCCCAAGCTCGATCTTCACGTGGAGGTTGACGTCGCGAAGCATCTGGATGGTCGGGCTGCTGGGCGGCTCTTCCGCACCGGGCTCTGCCAAATCCGGCAGCGAGAGCGGCTCGGCATCTGCCGATTCAGCTGGGGGACCGGTGGGTTCTGCGCCCTGAGCGTCGGAGGAGGCGGCCTGGCCCGGCTCTTCCGCGGCCACGGCAACCTGCTCGTCGGCTCTTGCGGCTTGCTGATCCTCTTGAGCGGCTGATTCGTCGGCCATTGGCATCCTGCCTGTCCGTCAGACTAAACCCGCACCCCTTCGCTCCGTCCGGGTTTTTCCGGGCGATCAGTAATCAGCCCGGAACTTCATGAACCGCGGAATCAGGATTTCCCTAATGATATTATCGTCTCCGACGACTTTGTCGAGCACATATTTGATCTGGCGGCGAAGCGTGTCCAGCTTGTCCTCCTGAAGGTGCTGGGGCTTGGCGCTGCGCATGATGCTGTTGAGTCTGTCGGCTATGGTCTCCTTCTTCTTCTCGAGGATCTGTTGGAGTGCATCCCTGTGTTCGCGAGACACCAGAGCACAGACCTTGACGTCATAGACGAAGACTCGCCCGGTTTGCTCGTTGGGAGCCTTGAACTCCGCGATCGCCACCTCCACGTCCTCCTCTACCTGCGCACCACTTGCCGGCTCCAGACCGCCGGCGACAGCCGTCCGCGGGGCGCCAGCACCTGTGAATTTCATAGTCACGACAATAGCGCCTGCCTCCAGCAACATGACCGAGGCCAGGATGCCCCCAACGAAAATGCGTCGCTTGTGGTCGGTTCTTCCATCTGGCCCGCCCTGCTCGGCCTGCTTGTCGATATTATCCTCTGCCATTGCCTGTTTACTCCTAGAAGGCCATAGGTTTACCGTCGTATTCGCATATGAGCGCTTCGTTGACGACGATTTCCACGCGTCGGTTGATCGCGAGCCTCTTGTCGTCATACGCCTGTTTGACGAGTGGCTCGGTGGCACCCGCGGCCGAGGCGCGAATGCGTCGCGCACGCACACCATAGCGGACCAGCGCGTCGGCCGCCGCTCGGGCTCGAGCGTACGAAAGGTCCATCCGATCCTCGTACTCACTGTCGCGCGGAAGCTGCTCGAAAGTAGCGTGGCCGCGGATCTCGATCTTGGTGTTGTGGCCCCGCAGCTTGGCCGCGACTTGCTCCAGAAGCGCTTCAGCTTCAGGCTTCAACACCGCGCTGAACCGGTCAAAGCTGATCCGGCCGCCGACGTCGATTTTGACTCCCTCCCGCACCTGGGTGATGCGGAACTCCTTGCCCTCCACTCCCTCGTCGTCCGTATCTCCCATCTGCTTGATCCGCTTGGGCACCACGATCGACTCGAGCTTTTTCAGCAAGCTCAGCTTGGGCGGGTTCATAGCAGGCACAGTCCCGATCGCCCCGACGTGCCCGAAGGCCTTCTGGATCGACTCCATCACTTCCTGGAACTTCTCGTCCTGCTCGATCTGGCTCATGGCCACCAGCAGGACAAAGAAGCACAACAGCAAAGACATCATGTCGCCGTACGTGACCATCCAGCTCGGCGCGCCGCTTGATTTTTCGGCCTTCTTGGCTGCCATCGCGTCTTATCCGATCGAGCGGTCAACCATCGCGGCCCTCCCCCCGCTTGGCGCGCTGCGCCGGCGGGAGGAACGTCATAAGCTTCTGCTCGACGATCCTCGGATTGTCTCCGGACTGGATGCTCATCACACCACGTACGACGATCATCTTAGCCAGCAGTTCTTCCTGGCTTCGCACCGCCAACTTGTCGGCGATGGGCAGGGCTACCAAGTTGGCCAGCAGCGCTCCGTAGAGCGTCGTCAACAGCGCCACGGCCATGCCCGGTCCGATCTTGCTGGGATCGTCCATATGCTGAAGCATGATCACTAGCCCGATCAGCGTGCCTATCATTCCGAAAGCCGGTGCGTACTTGCCAATGGCGTCAAAGAGCGCCTTGCCAGCGGCATGCCGCTCGGCGACGGATTCCAGCTCGCTGCTCATGATCTGCTCGATCAGTTCGGGGTCGGTGCCGTCCACGGCCATCTGGATCCCCGTGACGATGAACCGGTCGTCGATGTTCTTGGTCATATTCTCCAAGGACAGAATCCCGTCGCGGCGCGCCACTTCCGCGTACTTGACTAGATCACCAATCAGTTTATCGGGCTCGGGTGGCCTGGCGAAAAAGGCGTTCTTGACCACTCTGGCCACGCCGGAAACGTGGCGGAGTGGAAAGCTGACCAGTGCCGCGGCGGACGACCCACCGAGCACAATCGCCACTGAGCTTACATCAACGAAGCTGGTCAAGTCGCTTCGGCTGACGACAGCCCAACCGATCAGCCCGACCCCCACAAGCAGCCCTACAAGCGTGGCAATATCCATATGCCCGATCGCGCTTTACTCTTGCCGGCCGGCCTGCGGAGTACGTTACCTTTCATCGGCCAGCGGACAGTCATGATTCATCTCACAGCGGCCGGTTACAGGACGCGGAACGTCCGAAGCTGCCGGCCGTACTCGACGGCCTTGCGCACTATCTCCTCCATCGGCTCCTTGACAATCAAATGGTCCCCGTTGATCAGAGTGATCATCGTATCGGGGGTCTCCTCGACGGTCTTGATCAACTCCGCATTCACCACCAGCCTCTTGTCGTTCAGACGCGTTAACGCGATCATCGCGTTATCCTTCGGACCCGACGGCCCAGCAGCGCCACGGCCCGGGCCGCAACGGATTCCCAAATCCTGGCACCGGGCCAGCCCCGTGGCGGAAGGACGCCCTCGCCGGAAGCTAACGCCCTCACGCCCGGGATTACTCTTGCCCACCCGTAAGACAGCGGAACAAACACCTCCGCGGCGAGGCTAAATGAGTCCAAGACCGACCCATTATCGGAGCATCAGCAGCAGCTCCCTCAGCAAGTCGTCGGACGTAGAGATCATTTGCCCGGAGGCCGAGAAGCCGGTGGACGCGGTTATCAGGTCGATGAAGGCTCGAGACAGATCGACGTTGCTCAACTCCAATGACCCGGGGAGGATCCGACCCGCCCCCATGGCCAAGGGCGCGCTGATCACTGGCTCTCCGCTGTTCGGTCCGCCCTCGAACAGGGTGTTCGCCCGCAGCAGCAGGCCGCCGGGGTTGGTGAACGTGGCCAGAGCCAATTGGCCCAACGTCCGCGTCAGCCCGTTGGTGAACGTACCTATGATCGTGCCGTCACCCGCCACAGAAAAGCTTGCCAGGGTGCCCGTAGCGAACCCGTCCTGGAGCGACATGATCAGGGTCGAGCCCTGCGGGGATGCAAGACCGTTCAGGTTGCTCAGATCAAGAGCCACCGTAAGCGGATCAACCGGGCCGAGCCCGGTCCTGTCTATCGCGATGCTCGAATTGGTGGCCTCAAAGAACCGCCCGTAGTTATCAAAGCTGACGGTGCCCGTACCGACCACCAGATCGACGTCACTGTCGTCCACCGAGTCCGTGTAGAACCGCCAAGTCGTGCCCGTCGAGTCTTTACTCTCCAGCACCATGGTCAGGACCACCGATACAGGCGAGCCAAGAGAGTCGTATACGATGAAGCTCGTGGCAGCGCTTGTTCCGGTGGCCGTCGCATCTTCGCTGAACACGAACGAGTTGGGGTCCGTCCCATCCGAGAGCAACGCGCCCAGGTCAATACCCAGCGCGTTGCCCTCGCCGTAGTTCCCTGTGATCGTCAAGGTATCGGCGACCATGGCCACGTTGGCCCCCTCCGGCGCCGAGGTGTTGACACCCAAGACGTCCTCCAGCCACGCGGCGAGATCCGCCAGGGTCGTGGTTCCGTCGATGGCGAGCGTGGCATCGGGCAAGACGCGGCCACCTTTGGTCGCACCGCTCAGTGTGATCTCAGTCGCGTCTGCAGGAATCAACGTGGCGCCGCCCGAGTCCTGCAGCCCCAGCAGCAGAGTCGCGCCGGTCGCAGGATTGCCAAGTGAATCCTGGAGTTGTACGGACAGTATCGTCCCGGCGGTAGCCACCGTACCATCGGCGTCCAGCAGGCCGTCGAAGGATGCGTTCTGCGTCTCCTGAGCAATCGTCAACGTCCCCACGGGGATCTCCAGGTCTGTCAGCTCCCCGTCAACGACGTTGAAGTTCTCGTCCACAGCGTAGCCTTGGACGTAGAAACCGTCAGTGGTGACGAGCCTGTTCGTCATGTCGAGCGCAAAAGATCCGTCGCGCGTAAAGGCCCTGCCCTGCATACCAACGCGCACGATGAAAAAGCCCTCGCCTTCGATCGCCATGTCCGTGGCCAAACCCGTCTGTTCCACCGACCCAGGTGCAAAGTTCCGTTGGATCGCCCCCAGCACCGAGCCAAACCCGATCTGCATCGGATTCGTTCCGCCCGCGGTGGGCGGCTGCGCGGGCGAGCCGGACGACAAAGTCTGGGCGAACTGCGTCTGAAAAGACGCACGAGTCCCCTTGAAGCCCACCGTATTGAGGTTCGCAATGTTGTCGCCGACCGTGTCGATGCGAAACTGATTGGTGTTCAGCCCCGAAAGGGCCGTGAATAATGCTGATGTCAAACCCATAGCGTTCCGCTCCCAATGCCGACCTTGCCCTACATCCCAGCCGGGCGGCCGGCCTCGTGTCCCTTTTCTCAACTCGAGGCCTCAGAATCGTCACCTCCGTAAACGATCTGCTCGAGAATCGTCAGGTCCTCTTCATCGACGTCGCCATCGCCATCAAGGTCGCCGAGCAATCCGTCTGCTTCGTCCGAGCCGTCCGCCTGACCGGTTCCAGGGGAGTCCGTGACAGCCGTGACGTTCTCGACCCGAGCCATTTGCCCGGTGTCGAGTTCCAAGATTGCCTCGCCCGTGCTTGTGAAATGGACCGCCGTGACGGTCCCCTCCACGAGCGTCGGATTCCCGTCAACGCCGGTGACAACAGCTTGCACGAACTTGCCGATCAGACCCGAGACGCCACTGAGCTGCTGCTGGTTGGCCAGTGATTTGAGTGTCTTGGTCATCGTCATGGAGGCTTCCATGTCACGTATCTGGGCGATCTGCGCAACCATCTGGTCGTTGCTGACCGGCTCCAACGGGTCCTGGAACTGCAGCTGGGTAATTAGCAGTCGGAAGAAGTCCTCAGCCTTCATCGACTCCAACCCAGCTACCGACGATGCCTGGGACCCCGTGGACAGCTCGTTGCCCACTGCGGGTACGCCCACGATCTAGCTCCTTGTTCCGGCGATAGCCGCTCTCGGGGACGAGGCTCCACCCGCCAAAGACTGCGCGTCAGGCGAGTGGAGACCTACCTCCGCCCCGGCCTTCGATGCCGGCGCGTCAGCGCCGACAGCTCAGGCCATTACATCGACCGCCGACTCCGTCGCGGCCGCCACTACCGCCTCTTCCGCCTCGGGATCGGATTCGCCCGCAGCCGCACCGTCATAGCCCGGCGCGTCCTCTGACTCGGACGGGCGACCGCCGTCCCCTTGGGACTGACCACCTTGAGCCTGATCCTGAGCAGGTCGCCAAGCGGAATCGTTCTGACTTTCCCTGGACTGCGACGAATGCGCCGTGGCCTGGCGCAGATCCACATCGAACCTGTCGATTGCAATCCCGTGTAGCTCCAGTGCCCGCCGTAGCTCACCCGACCGAGAAGTCAGCATATCCCGCACGGCCCCGTTGTCCGCCTCGATGCGCAGCGTTAGCAGGTCGTCCTGAAGCCGGACTTCGATCCGCAGGCGTCCAAGCTCAGGCGGATGGAGTTGAAGCGTTACTTGAGAGTCCCGTTCGCCGATGTTCGTGCGAGCCACCCGAACAATCCGATCCAGATTCACCTCGTCGGGGACCACCGATACGGGCCCGCCGGGCCGGGGAACCTGGACCTGTGGGCTCTGAACGTCGATCCGGCCAGGGTTGGGGGCTTCGAGCGGCGTGCCCGGCTGGTCCGATGGAGGGATCGTAGCTGCTGCGTGGCCCGCCTGCTGCTGGTTCAGCACACTCAGAACCAGGCGCGCGAACTCAGTCGCCAGAGGCTGCTGTGGCGTGGGAAGCTGTTGCGCCTCTTGCGGCCCCGTCGGTCGATTGGCCTCCTGCTGCGGCTGGTTGGTCCACTCGCCAAGAGCACTGTTGTTCGGCGGCGGATCGGCGCGCGATAACATCCCATCGAGCTTGGCCGTCGCCGTCCCAACACCGCGCTGGGCGAACCCCTGGGCCGAGGGCATCTCGGCTCTACGATCCTCTGGCGCACTTGCAGCAGGGGCGGCCACATTGACAAGCGACGGACCTTCCCGGGGCGCCGAAGCCGGTGCATCCGCCGAAGGTTGGCCTGCAGACAGCTTAGCGGGCGCAGGTTGCACTTGTGCCGGTGAATCGTGCCTCTGGCCAGTGCCAACAAGGAACTGCGATGCCCTGAGCGTTCGAAAGGCCGGCGTCCCCGGATTCTTATCCGCCTCCGGCGCCGCAACCGGCTCGCCGGAGGAGCCCGACGCGGCCGGTTCAGCCACAGGGACCGCGCCGTTCCGCAAGAGCGCTGTACCCCTCGCTCCCGTCGCTATCGGCTGAGGACCAGCCTGTACGCCAGCATCTGCTCTCGCCGCACCCCTCGTCGCTGCCGGCTCAGGACCGGCCTGTACGCCGACATCTACTTTTGCCGCGCCCCTCGTCGCTGCCGGCTGAGGGCCAGCCCGTACGCCAACATCTGCTTTCGGCGCGCCCCTCTGCAGGGCAAAGTCAAGAGGCTGCTTCACAGCAGGTTCTGCCTGGCTCGACAATACCCTATTCCCAGTGTGGCGCTGCTCCATGGACCCGTTCGCCGGCGGTGTGGGCGTCGAGTGTTGCGGCAGCGGCAAAGGTGCCATCGCTTGGGCCGGCCGTGCCGTCCGGTTGGGCGGCGCGGCCAGCGACGACTGCGGCTGCTGCACAGATGCGGGTCGTACTTCCTTGGCCGGCTCGCTTGACGTGCCGGGCGGCTCCGGTGGCAAGGATTGCCCAGCCGGTTCGGACAGGGAAGCCTGCGGCGCCGCTTGCTGCTCAGCCGCTTTCGGGTCAGTCGTATCGTCGGCCGAAGGCTGGCCGCCAGGCTCAGGCTGATCGGGCTGCGATGGTGGCGTCTTCGCCTTGCCCGCGCCAGGCTTTGCGCTCGACAAGGCCGCCTCGAACCCGTCACTAGCAGCTTGCTGAGGCATCGGCTGACCGATCGATGTCAGGCACGCCGCTGGCCCCATCTCCAGCACCGGAAGCGGCAAGGTGTTAGACATCGCGAACTCCTACACGAACTCCTATTGAAGCCCACTCTCCTTAGACCCAGGCGGCTCACCGTTCTGATCGTCGCGAAGGTTGTGGACACGGTCCAAGATCCTGCTGACCCAGGCCATTTCTTCAGGGCTCTTGCACGCTTCGATGATCTTCTTGCCCGTCCGCACATCCATGGCCGTCAGCAGCCGGACAGCCTCCGACTCCTTCTTGCCAATGAGGACCTCTTTGGCCTTCTTGCCACTGACGCTCTCAAGCAGTTCGAGTTCTTTTTGGAACCCGCTCTGCTGGAATTGTTCGACCATCTGTCGGCGAAACTCCTCACTCCGCCGGGCAAGCTCTTCCTGACGACGTATTACCTCCAGCCGAATCGCCTGGGTCAGACGAAGGCGATCGTCGATCTCGCGTCGGCGCTGTTCGAACAGACGGCGAGCGATCTCATCCTGCTCCAGGTTCCGGGCGATGGTCGTCTGCGACAGCTCGGGGGCGGGTTGCGTTTGCGGCGACGCCGGGCGCGCGACCACAGGCGTCGATGGCAGGCGCCCGCCTCGCAGGACGTCCACGACGGCATCCATGCGCTGCCTGTCCAGCCGCCCGGACGCCAGCAGATAGCCCGCCAGCCCTACGAGGACCAACAGATGAACGATCGCGACCAATGCCAGCAGGTGATAGAGACCCTTGATCATCGTCTCACGTAACTGACCGATAGACGAACCGTGCGGTGGCCATCTCGTCGGCGTCGATCCGATCCTGCCGCGCGAGCTCGTACTCATAACGTTGTTGTTGTCGCTCTTTGAGTTTCTGGATGATCTTCGCCTGTTTGCTGGCCTCGGCCAGCTCTGCCCGATCTTGTGCCAGCTCGGCTCGCAACGTACGGAGGTGTGCTTCCTCCTCAAGCAGGCCACGCTGGAGGCGCCCAAGCCAGTGACGGTGTCGAGCGATCATGACCACGTCGATGACGCCGGCCTGTCGGGCTTGTCTGACGGCTCGGAGCTCGGCATCAATCTGTTCCCTCAATGATGCAGCCTGTGCCTCGGCACGCGCGATTCCGGAGAGCCGCCTGGCTACCACACGCTTGCGCTCGTCCTCGCGCCGCTTGCGTATCTTCAGAACAGTTTCAAGCGGAAATCGGAACCGCTTTGCCATCACCGTCTCGCCTTACGTTCCGCCGGTCACGCCGGCCGCGCCACCGCCGGCTGCTGCTTGCCATTGCCCTCCAAGCGACGGCGGATCTGCTCCAGCTCGCCGTTCAGCTCGAGCAACTGGGACCTGGCCTGATCGAATTCGACTCGCTGTTCGATCGCTTGCTGAAGGAACGTATCAATCATCGGCCTAGCCTGGACAGCCAGGTCAAACTCCGGGTTGGTCCCGGCTGCGTAGGCACCGATGTTGACCAGGTCCTCGATCTCTTGCCACGTGGCCAGTACACGTTGGACGTTGCGAGCGGCCGCGTAGTGCTCGTCATCCACGATGTCGATCATGACGCGGCTGATGCTGCCGAGCACATCCACAGCCGGGTAGTGCCCGCGGTTGGCCAAGGCACGGGACAGCCACACGTGCCCATCGAGGATGCCCCGGACGGCGTCGGAGATTGGCTCATTGATGTCATCGCCTTCCACCAGGACGGTGTAGAACCCGGTGATGCTGCCTCGATCGGTACGCCCGGAGCGCTCGACCAGCTGAGGCAGCAAGGCGAACACGCTGGGCGTGTACCCCTTTGTAGCCGGCGGCTCGCCAGCAGCCAGACCGATCTGACGCTGGGCCATCGCCATTCGCGTGATCGAATCCATCAGCAGCAGCACAGTCTGGCCCTGGTCCCGAAAATACTCGGCGATCGCCGTGGCCACGAAGCACGCACGCACCCGCAGCACCGGCGATTGATCGCTGGTGCTGACGACCACCACGGATCGCTTGAGGCCCTGCTCGCCGAGGTCCCTGGCCAGGAAGTCGCCGACCTCCCGTCCGCGCTCGCCGACCAAGGCCAGAACTATCACGTCGGCCGACGTGTATCGCGCGATCATGCCCAGCAGAATGCTCTTACCCAGACCGGTGCCTGCAAAAATGCCCAAGCGCTGTCCCCCCCCGGCGGTCAGGATCGCGTCAAGAGAGCGAACTCCGGTGCCGAGCGGGCGATCGATCGGCTGACGGGACAGCGCCTCTGGAGCCGCCCGGAAAACGGGATAATGCTCAGCAACCCGGAGGGGTCCTTTTCCATCAATAGGCTCAGCCAGACCATCGACGATCCGCCCGAGCAATTCCGGCCCCACGCCGACACGCTGCAGGCTGGAGGCCGCCTCCACCGGATCGCCACGAGCCACGCCCATCGCGTCGGCCAGCGGCATCAGGATCGTCTTGCCCTCGCGAAAGCCGACAACCTGCGCTGCGATTCGTTGGCGGCTGCGCGTACTGACCCAACACATCGCACCCACCGGCACGGGGAAACCGCTCGCCGTAACGGTCAAGCCGGTCGCTGTTGCCACGCGCCCGGTCACCCCGTGCGCCATCGTCTGGGACACCAAATCAAGTTGCGCGCCGAACATACTCACGGATCAACACCCGAATCGACGGACAGACGATTGCCAGCCGATCGATCGGCGTGTTTCTCTGTCAGGGTTTCGATTCACCATCGTCAGCCACTCCGACCAACTCCGCTGTCAGCCGATCGAGCTGTGTCTCGATCGTCGCGTCGATCTGACCCTCGGCCGTCGTCAGGATGCAGCCGCCCGGCGAGATCTTTTCATCGGCCAGCACTCGCACATGCTGATACTCCTCCTGATCCTTGGCCAACCCTTCGACGAAGAGTCGAATCGCCTCTTCATCTTTGGGGCTGATTCGCACCACCAGGTCACTGCGTGCGGCGACGTGGTCGATGACCTCTTTGAGATTCTCGACAGCCATACCCCGGTCGAGCGGGCCCATGCGCTTGGCCACGCGCCGGGCGATCGCAGCGGCCAATTCGACGAGATCACGATGAACGGTTGAGATCAGTCGATGCTTGTGCTCATCGAACTGCTTGATCGTCTGCTGCATGGCTCGGATCAAATCTGCCTGCCGGGCCTGAAATTCCTGCTTGGCCTGGTCAAACGCTTCGCGTCGGCCCGCGGCGCACCCTTCGTCACGACCCTGGTCGTAGCCTTCGCGTCGCGCCTCTTCAGTCGCCTCGAGCTTGATGCAGTCGGCTTCCTGGCGTGCGTGTGCAACCAGGCACTGCGCCTCGGCCCGAGCATCGGCGAGGATGCGCTCCGCCTCCGCCGCGATGTCGTTGAGGTCGAAGAATCGCGGCTTCGCACCGTTCCGCTCAGCCTGCTCAGCTTTCAGCACGGTCGCCATTCACCCGGCCCTCTGGACACCACCAGCTCGCACGCATGCGACGGGTCCGAAGTGGGGAATGTGCCCCTCCGCGTCGGCCCAGCGCGATGCCCGATAATTGATTGGAAGCACAGATCGCCCGTGCGCTCCTGTTTGCCACGCCCCAACCAGCTGTCAGTCATACGATTATCTCCTTCTCACCGCCTCGCCCGGAGATAATGAGGTCGCCAGCGTCCTCAAGCCGCCTCACCACGTCCACGATCTTCTGCTGCGCCGCTTCCACGTCGCTCAACCGCACCGGGCCCATGTACTCCATATCCTCCTTGATCAACTGGGCCGCCCGCTGCGACATGTTCGTGAAAATCTTTTCTTTCAGTTCGTCGCTGGCGGTTCTGAGGGCCAGGGCCAGCTCGTCGTTGTCCACCTCCTTCAACACCGCTTGGATTCCCTTGTCGTTAACGAGCAGGATGTCCTCGAACACGAACATGAGACGGCGGATCTGCTCGGCCAAGTCCGGGTCGTCGCTTTCGAGGGATTCCAGGAGGCCCTTCTCTGTCGCACGATCGGCCAGGTTGAGCATCTCGGCGACGGCTTCCACTCCCCCGGCCCTTTTCAGAGATTGAGACACGAGGCCCGACAGGCGAGACTCCAGACCTCGCTCGACCTCCTTTATCACTTCCGGGTTGGTCTGCTCCATGTTGGCTACGCGAGTGACGACCTCCAGTTGTTTGGCAGCCGGCAGGCCTACCAGAATCTCGCTCGCCCTCGCCGGCGGCAGATGCGCCAGGATCACCGCGATCGTCTGCGGATGTTCGTCCTGGATGAACGCCAGCAGGTTTTCGCTCTCGGTTTTCTGTAAGAAGCTGAACGGCTGGCGGTACACCTGGTGCTCGATCTGCTGCATGATACGGCTAGCGTCTTCCCTGCTCATGGAGCGTTCCAGCAGCGCTCGTGCGTACTGCAGGCCACCGGCCTCCACGTAACGGTGGGCCAACGCCAAGGTGTAGTACTCACTTACCACCTCATCCCGCTGTTCAGAAGGGACCTCGCCAATCGAGGCGATCTCCCGGCTGACATCCTCGACGACGTCTCGATCCAGCCGTTTCAGAATCTCCGAGGCCACATCTTGGGTCAGTGTCAGCAGCAGAATGGCAGACTTCTGTAGCCCGGTGAGGCCCTTTTCCTCCGCCTCAGTTTCCTTCTTGCGCTGCTTTGCCAACTCTCACCTCGGCGCGCCGGCTTGCAGGCCGTCGCCCGCCATGCGCCGAACAGCTCTCACGTTCTATTTGTCCTGCTCGACCCACCTGTTGATCAGCGCCGCCGCACTGCCCGGGTTCTCTCTTACCAGCTGATCGATCTGCTCGACGACCTTTTGAACTCTGACGGTTTGCTCATCGAGTTCCTGAGCAACGAGCACCCCGTCGGACACTTCCGCATCGCCGACGGGTGGGGCGCCGGCCGTGAGCACAGCCCCACGTGCCGCGCCGGGACCAGCACCGCCCGGCGCACCAGACTCAGTCCAAGCGCCTCCGGCCGAGGCCCTCCTGGCCATCATCAACATCATCAGCAGGCCCAACACCGCCAAGGCTGCCAACCCGGCCCTGGTACCATAGGTCCTGACCAATCCGGCCATCCCGCCCGCCTCGAGCTCCTGGGCCTGACGTGGAGACACCGGCGGCGAATCATAGAACCAGCTCACTTGGACGGAGTCCTCGTCGGCGGGCTTGGCGTCGATGAGCGGCTTGACAACCTTTTCGATCTCGGCAAGCTGCTCGTTAATGAGCGTCTTGAACCTCGGATCGTCGTCCTTCGCTTCCTGATCAGCGCCGTAGCGGGCCTCGAAGACGGAAACGAAGTAGCTGCGTGGCACGCTGACCGAAGCCATCAGTCGCTTGATCGTAAAGGGCGTTTTCTGAGCGACCTTGCGGGTCCGGCCCCGCTCGCCCAACATTTCTTCCTCGCTGCTTTCCTGCTCACGCATCTGCCCGACCCCGCCCGCGCCGATGGCTACGCTGGTGTTCGGTTTCACGCCGGGCCCCTGGCCGCCCGTTGCGCCCCGCTCCGTAATCGCTTCGGTGCGCGATTTGGAAACCACCGGCTTGTCGAGCTTCGTCTCTTCGGTCTTGGTCGTTTCCATGTCGAGCTCGGCGAAGACGTTCGCCAGCACGCCGGGTATGAAAGCCAACTGATCGAGGATCTTCTCCGTGAAATGCCGCTCCTTGGCCCTGCGAATCTCCAATCCGTCAAGCCCGATCGACTCTGTAGGATCGGGCACGCTATATGACTGACCGGTGGTGGCATCCACGACGCGCACGTCCTGCAGTCTCAGCCCAGCCACCGCGCCGCTGACCGCACTGGACAGGGCGCGAACGCGCTTCTTATCCAACCCTGAGCCGACCTCCGTCTGCACATAGACCACTGCCGAAGGGACGACCGACTGACCACGCAGACGACGCTCCCTTCTGTTGTCGATATGGACCCAGGCCTGCTTGATGCCCGTGAACATACGCAGCCTCTTGGCGAGCTCGTTGGCCAGGGCCACGTTCCAGCGCCGGTCGGCTTCCTGCTGTGACACCCAGGGGCTATGCTCTTGCATTAACTTGGTGAAGCCCATGCTCGTGTCCAGCGGGAGCGCCTGAGCTTCCAAGAGCGTGCCCTGAAGGCGCTCTACATCCGGTGCCGGTACGTAGATGCGGTCTGCACGAATCTCGTACGGTGCTCCGATCTGCTCCAACTGGGCTTTGGCCTTTTGCAGCTCGTCGGGAGTGAAGGGCTGATCGAGCAACGGCACCATGGCCTGCTGCGCCGACCATTGCCAGAGCCACACCACCGCCCCAATCACGATCACAACGCACAGGCCGATCGCCAGACGCTGCGAGGTGTTCAGGCCGCTGAGATGCGCGCTCGTCTGGGTCACCAGCTTCCTAAGGAATTCCATGTCCTCACGCCTCTGAGTAGTGACCCCTCAGGACGCACCCTGCGCCGTACAAGCCGCTCAGGCCACTCCTACACCCTCATCTGCTGGATTTCGCGATACGCATCTTGGAGCTTATTGCGGATTTCCATCAGCAACGAAAACGCCACGTCCGCCTTGCGGACGGTGGCAAAGACCTCCGCCACATTCACTTGTTCACCAGTCATGAGCCGCTGCACACCATCCGAAGCTTCCTGTTGAAGCCGATTTACCTCGTCCAGGCTCTCAAGAAGGATGGACTTGAAGTCGCGCTCGCCCGCGCCGCCCTGCACCTGCGTTGGAGCGGCCGGCTGAGGCCGGCCCACCTGCCCAACCTTTGGCAAGCCTGGATGCTGTATCGGATCCGGCATAGATCACTCCCGCACGACTGACAGCGCTGCCGCGCCGCCCGTTCCTTGCCTCCGCAATGAATCGTTCGCCGGCGCGTCCCCAGCCGGCACTACGCCAAGAGCTTCAGCGAATTCGTGATCATGCTCTTGGTGGCTGCAAGCACCGTAACGTTCGCTTCATACGCTCGCGCCGCTTCAACCGCGTTGACCATCTCGGTCCCCAGATCAACGTTGGGGTACGCCACATAGCCCTTCCATTTGCCCGACCGGATCGCCAACGGGTGATCAGGATCGAATACGTAATGAGGCGGAGACGAATCCTCCAGGACGCGAGCCACATGCACCCCCGGCCCCATCCTGCGACCGTCGGGCCGATCCGGCGACGGACTACCCGGCGCAAAGACGGCCACGCGACGACGGTACGGCCCAGGCTCTCCGTCGGCCCGCTTTAACGTAAACGCGTTGGCCACGTTGCCGGCGATCGTGTCCATGCGGACTCGCTGAGCCACCAGAGCCGACGTGCTTATGTCAAGCGCCCCGAACATCGCTCACCTCGCCGATTCGAAGCCAGGCAACGATCCCGCCACGACGTAAACCGGGACGATCCCGCTCGCGGCGCCCCGGTCGGGGTCCGCGACGCGAACGGGTAGCCCATGCGTGGGTCTGAGCGGATCGATACCCTCTGTTCGCATCACTCGTCTCTCTGCCCTCCCATGGCCTGGCCACTTACCAGTTCCCATCTCACGCCGCCGAACCACGACGACGCACCCCGCTTGCGGCTACGCGATCCGCCCTCGAATCGCCTTAAGCAACGACTCGAACCGGCCCCGAAGCAGCTGAGTCGCCAACTGGTGCATCAGGTGGTTCTCAGCCAACTGCGACATTTGCCGCTCGATACGCATCGTGGTGCCGTCGTGGAACATCAGGTTCTCAAGGGGCTCCTCGGTCGGCTTGGTCCACAGATCGCCGTCTCGATCCATGCCAAACTGACGCGTGCTTCGTATTTCAAGGGGGGCGGCAGCATTACTACCTCCTCGGCGCTCGATAGCTCGTCGCAATGCCTGCTGGAAGGCCCGCGCATCCAGATGTTTGGCACGGTATCGGGGCGTGTCGGCGTTGGCGATGTTCTCGGCCAACACCTGGTGCCTGGCCTCCGTAAAGGCCGCCATCTTTTCCAGTACGGGCAGGGCGCCTCGATTAATCAGGCTGCTGATGAACATATTCCACCCCGCCCACAGCATCCCTGCTGCGCGCCCGGGCCCGGACTCAGGACCGGCTGGCAGCAAATACCGTGCCATGCCTTGCCGACAGCGGCGCCCGCACCGGCAAGGACGTCCGCGTGGCCGGCGTGCCGGCCGTTTCTGCGCCCGTCAGGCAGGAATTGCGCGTCTGCTTGCTGCCTCGGACATCCGTGCTTCTTCGCGCCAGCGTTTCAGTTTCATACCCAGCGTCCGTACGCCGATGCCTAATGCTCGCGCCGTCTGGACCCGGTGTCCGTTGTACTTGGCCAGCGTTCGCTGG
>CAYGAN010000001.1:74916-97139 GCA_964347585.1 uncultured Planctomycetales bacterium
CCCCGGCCAGTGGTAGTCGATCATCAATCGCATCGCCCCCGGCTCGACAACAATCGGCCGGCCATCTTCACGTCGCGCTGCCCGCTCCAGGAAGTAGTTCACCAGCGCGGGGATGTCCTCTCGACGCTCCCGCAGCGGCGTGACAACGATCGGAAGAACGTTCAGTCGATAGAACAGGTCCTCCCGGAACTTGCCGCGGCTGACCCAATCCGCCAGGTCTCGATTGGTCGTAGCGATGACGCGGACGTCCGCGGTGCGCGTTGTACTACTGCCGACCCGCTCAAACTGGCGCTCCTGAAGAACGCGGAGCAGCTTGGCCTGCAATGCGACGGGCAGTTCGGTGATCTCGTCCAGAAGTAGAGATCCACGGTCTGCCAGTTCGAACCGCCCCTTTCGCAGCCGATCCGCCCCCGTGAAGGCGCCCTTCTCGTGGCCGAAAAGTTCGCTTTCCAGAAGATTGCTGGCCAGAGCCGCACAGTTCAGGCACAGCAGCGGACAGTCCGCCCTTCCCGAACCCGCGTGAACCGCACGCGCGACCAACTCTTTACCGGTGCCCGACTCGCCCTGGATCAAGACGGTGGACGAACTCGACGCGAACCGATCAATCTTCCGGCGGAGGTCCTGCATGACCGGAGAGTCACCGACCAGCCGCCGAGACTGCTCCAGGTCCCGCAGCGAAGCCCGCAGCGCCTCGTTCTCAGCCCGCAGCCGGCCATGCTGAATCGCACGCTCAACCAGAACGCATATCTCGTCCGCCTCGAATGGCTTCTGAATGTAGTCGAACGCCCCCAGCTTCATCGCCTCCACCGCCGTCGGAACCGTCCCGTAAGCGGTCATTAGAATCACCGGCACTTCGCACCCGCCCGACCGCAACGCCCGCAACAACGTAATGCCGTCCATCCTTGGCATCTTCAGGTCAGTGATAACCCCATCGAATGAGCCGACCTTGATTGCTTCGAGCGCCTCGGCCGGGTCGGCAAACGTCGTTACGCGGTGATCCTCCCTCGCCAAGCTGGCCGCCAGCGAGTCCCGAAGCAGCTCTTTGTCGTCGATCACGCAGAGGTCGGCCACGCCTTACTCCTCGTCACCCGGCGCACAGCCGTCCGCAGGCAGGGATATGGTGAACACGGCCCCGCCGCCTTCGATGTTGTTGGCTCGAATGCGCCCGCCGTGGGCCTCCACGATCCGATGGGCGATCGCCAGACCCAGGCCGGTGCCCGTGTCCTTTGTCGTGAAGAACGGATTGAAAATGCGCTCGAGCAGATGCGCCGGTATGCCCGGCCCGGTGTCTGCAACCGTGATCGCCACACCGAGCTCAGTCCCGCCGATTCCCCGCGCCGAGATGGCCACGAGGCCCCCGTCGGAGTTGGCTTCGATAGCGTTCAGTACCAGGTTGAGCAGGGCCCTTCTTAGCTGACCTGGATCGGCGAACGCTTCAACCCGATCGGCACTGCCGGCAGTTTCGAGTCTCACGTTCCGCTCAGCCGCTTGCGGAGCGGCCAGATCCACTACGTCCGCGATGACCTGGTGAAGATCGATGGTCGTGCGGTCCAGGTCCGCCTGGCCGGCAAAGGCGAGAATGCCCCGCACGATCCCGTCCAGTGCGCTGACGGCTTTGGAAATCTTGCTCACCAGCTGGTGCAGGTCCGGGCGGTCCACCAGATCGCGACTCAGGAGCGACGCAAACAACTGGATGCTGCCCAATGGGTTGCGGATCTCATGGGCAAGCCCCGCGGCCATCTCGCCGAGCGCAGCCAGGCGCTCACGACGGGCCAGCTCCCGGTTCTTCCCTTCCAGATCTCGACGCAGACGACTCACCTCGGCAGAGAGCTGTTCATGCGAGCGCTTGAGCCGCTCGGTCACATCGTTGTAAGAGGAGATAATCGCTGCCAATTCTCGCTCGCGATCAGTCGGCATCATCGGGCCGTGGGGCTCCGCGAGCGATTCGACACTTCCAGCTGTGATTGTCATGTCTCTTCGTCCGTTCGGTCCACATACTGACTGCGGTCCGGCGGCGCCGGTGCGTACGCAGCATGCGCCTGTTTGCCAGCCTGAACGCTCGTCAGAGCGCTCTGGAGCGACGCCTTACGAGCTGACAGCTGCTCGCTGTCCCGCTGATCGGCTTCCAGGATTTCCCCAAGCAGCTCTCGCAATTCCAGCACAAGCCGCTCGACGTGTTCGCGCGCCTGCGCCGGCACCGAGGCATGCAGACGCATCCACTCCTGCTTGGCACGCGCCAGACGACTGTCCAGCCGGGTGAGCTGATCCACAACCTTTTGCCGCTCACCCAGCAATGCGAGCAGCGGCTCGGCGTCCGCCCGATCGATCAGCGAGCGTTGCCGCTCGGTCAGCCGCTTGAGCTGACGGTACAAATCACATTGCTGCTCCAGCAACATCACCAGATCGTCACCACCATCGATCAACACAGATTCCTGGCAGGCACGCACCTCGGTACCCATGCTGGTTTCCTCACAACCCGCGCACAGGCGCGGCAATGACTAGAACACGCCCGTGCCGGCAACCCAGTCGAGGAAGCTCCGCCACTGCTTCGCATCCTCGCCAGCTGGTTGGTCGAGGGCTCGCTCCGGCATTGTGTCCGCCAGCCAGCGAGCGCGCTCCAGGGCGGCACGCGCCTCCTGCGATCGCCCCAGTCGCTGATAGCAATTGATGATCTGTACGTACGCCGACAGGGCTGCCCCCTGGGCACGATACTTCCACGCTGCCTGTTCGTAGAGTTCGGCGGCTTCCTCGTATCGCCCCAGATCGAACATACAGTCCGCACGCCTGCTGTAGCTCAACCGCAGATAAGTGACGTCCAAACTCGCCAGATCGGAGCTCTGGCGCCCCTCATAGGCGGCGATAACCTGCCCGAACAGATCGTGCGCCACGAGCAGCCGCTCGGAAGACTCGGCAACCATTTCATCCCTGCGAGCCGCGCTGGCCACTTTCCGCGCATTCTCAGCAAGCGCCAGTCCACTCTGGAAATAGGCGTCACCCAGAAGGAACTTCACCCGCACGGCCCGCGAGTCTTGCGGATACCGTCGCATCATTTCGTCCAGCCGAAAAGCGGCCTGCTCGTACTGCTGGCCAAGCAGGTAAACCTGGCCGAGCTTGAACAGCGCGTCCGCGTACTCCGGGGCTTCGGGGGTGAACACCGAGGGACGACCGGGGGTTTCGGCCACGATCAACAACAGGGCCTTCTCTGCCAACTCGAGGTTGTCCACGCCGATGGACAGGTAACAATCAGCCAGCGGAACCACCGATTGAAACGCCCCGGGCGAGCGTGGGAACTGCTGTAGGTTCTGGCGATACCTTGCGATGGCTTTGTCAAAAAGGCCCGCCGCCTGATAGGCCTGTCCAAGGCGAAACAGCGCCTGTGGCACTCGGGGCGAGTGCGGGTGATCTCGGACGAACCGTTCCAGGGCGGAAATTGCACGATCTCGGTCGCCGCTCCGGTCGAATAGGCCAGCGGCCTGCCACATCACGCGTGCGGACCGGTCCTCGTCAAGGGTCCACAGCTCGGACAGTCGTTGGTAATGCTCTCCAGCGGCTATGAAATGGCCGCGTACCTCGGACAGCATCTTCTCTCGCTGGACATCGTCCAGGTGTTCGGCCTGTTCGAGCTGACGCCAGCCGCGCTCGCCCAGCGTGCGATGAAGCTCTGCGAACTGCTCGGCGTAGAACCTGCAGGCATCTTCGTCGTCCGGCAGAATCAGCGCGGCCGCAAGCCCCAGAAACCGCAAGGCCTGCTCGAATCGCCCCTCACCACGCAGCAACTCACCAAGGGCGGTCAGCGAAGCCCGCACGACCTCGCGCCCCGGCACGCGTGCGCCTGGCTGCTTCCGGACGAAAGCAATGCACTTTGCGTACGCTTCCGCTGATTCATCAAGGCGCTGCAGCGCTGCCAGACACTGCGCCCGACCGAGGATAGCCGAAGCGCGGAGTTCATCGGAGTGCTGTCCGGCCAACACCTGATCGAAGAACGACATCGCCTCCTGTGGGCGGTCTTCCTGCAGATTCAGCCGACCAAGCAACAGCGATGACTTGGCGTCGAGTTCATCGCGGACTCGCAGCCAGCTACGCATGCCTCGCAATGTGCGCTCCGCATCGTCCAGCCGGCCGGCACGGAACTCGGTCAGGCCGGTCAAGTAGGCGAATCGTGCCCGCACGGAGGAATCATCAAGCCTGTCACGCACCTGTTCGAGCAATCGCTCGGCTTCGCCGATGCGCTGCTCAGAGGTGAGCAGCTCGACCTTCTGCTCGACAGCCCACAGCAATGACGGCAAGTCGCCAGCGGCGGCCTGAAGCAACTGATCAAGCTCCGCGTGAAGCTCTTCGGGGGGAAAGTCGGGCAAAGCCAACTGGAGCTCGATGATATGGCGGCGGACGGAAGTGGCCGGACCTCTGCTGCCGGCCAGCGCCGTGCGGTACTCCTCGAGCGCCTGTTTAGGACGGCCAAGCCATTCCCAAGCTTCCGCCATCTGGCGGTGCGCTTCGGATGAAAGCGCCATCCCTGCGGATGCTGCAGCACGATAGCGCAGGATAACCCGTTCCGCGTTGCGCGGATTGCGTACCAGCGACCGCTTCTGGTCCAGATAAATGGTCTCTGCTTGAAGTCGATGAAGCTCAGCCCGCTCGGCGGCAGTTCGGGCCGGGTCGGCCAGCATCTGCTCGATGAGCCGACTTGCATCCAGATAGAGGTATCGCCGTTGCAGCGAGCGAATGAGGCGGGTTTGCTCTTGGAAGGTCAGAGCCGGCGCCCTCGGGCGCAGACTGATCACCCCGCCGATCAACAACCCAGCGGCCAGAATCAGCAGCGGTATCTGCCACTTGCCGGCCAAAGACCGTTTCAACTCGGCCAACCGCAGTCCGCTGCTCATCCTGAGCCTTCCAGAAACGCCCGGCCATCCTAGCCGAGCCAAGCTGTTCCAGCCGGTTCCTTACCTTCCGCCAGCCGCTGACCCCACGTGCCACGGGGAGCAAAGTCCCACTGGAACGGGGCAGGGGCCACGGCTGCTAGGGATGTTCGCCAAGGTCGCAGCAGCTCAAAGACCCAAATGGGTCACATTGAAGCACCAGAATCATCTTCCCAGCGGGGTTGTGCGCTGCCAAGAGGCCAATCCACGCCCAGGACCGGATAGTCGTGCGTAGGCCTCGTTAGGCGGCGGGCCGACCCCACCTCATCGGACCGTAAGGCTATCGACGCACGATTGCCCACAGATGGGCCTTGAGCAAACTGCCGAAAACGCGCCCGCCTACCGGCGTCGCCCGGCAAGCGTGTCACCGGTTTGTCGGCAATTCCTGGGGCAAAGCTTGACCTGATCCCGATACTACATAGCGCCCGGCCGAAGAGCGAATCAACTCGGCGCCGTTCGTGGTCCGAAAATGAGCCGCCGCCATTCTCAAGTCTTTGTGCTCACGGATGATCCGGGCGTTTTCGAGGCGGTGCGAGGCGCTGCCGGACACGCCGGTTCCCGCTGGTCGTGCTACCGGGTGAGCCGACCAGAAGAACTGCCGAGCGCCATTTCGCTGACAGACTGGATCATAAGCGACGCCGCGTTCATATCCCGTGCGCTGCCCGCCTGGACCAGTCGAATCGACAAGATACCCGCGCAAAGGGTGTTGGTCGTTGATGAGGACAGCCAAGTCGCGTACGCACGAGCTCTGGGGATCGGGTGCACCGTGCACAAGACTCAGCTACAGTCCCGACTGGCAGGTCTCATAGGTTCTCAGATCGGAACTCAGCCGAGACGAGCCGCCCCGTGCGCAGCAAAGCCCGAGGCCAGCGCGAGCCGGGACCGTCCGATATCTCTGCCTGCTCCAGCCTTGACGGCCGCCCCCGTCCCCAATGAGTACGCCGTTGAAGTACTGGCCCTCGCTAGACGCTTGTTCTGTCTTAACCGCGAGCAGATGCACGTGGTCTGTCGTGACGTGGTGCCCGCGCTCTTCGGGGCGAGACTTGCGTCACTGTACGGCTACGACGCGCCCCGGCGGAATCTGTGCCTATTGTGGCACACTCACGAACGCCCGATCGACGCCGAGGTAAGCCTCGAATCCACGCGGCACTCGCCGATGACGTGCGCGGCGTCTGAGCGGCAGATACGGCTGGTAGAAGACTGGAACAGAGCCCAGTCTGGCGCGCTAGAGGCGTTGGCGCGACCGAACCAGCACCAATATCGGACCAACAGCAGTATCGTCGCGCCCATAGTCCTCGGTGCGGAGCTGCTGGGCGTGTTGAACCTGGCCGACCCCAGGTCGGACGATGACAGACGCCGATCCGAGCAATTCGACCGACGCGTGGATTTGCCGTTGGCAGAGAGCCTTTGCGCACTGCTGGCAAGCGCGTGGAACCAGCTGCGCATGTACGAACAGCTTGAGCAGGAGGCCCGCACGGACGGGCTGACAGGTCTGGCGAATTATCGGGCCTTCGTCGAGCAGCTGAATAAAGAGGTGACGCGCGCGCGACGCTACGGTTCACCGCTGAGCTTGATCATGCTTGATGTGGACGGACTGAAACAGATCAACGATACAGCAGGCCACCAGGCCGGCGATCTGATGATCCGTCTTGTGGCGCAGCAGATCGCGAGCGGCGTGCGTGATATCGACGTGCCGGCTCGCTACGGCGGAGACGAGTTCGCGGTAATACTGCCGAACACGGACTTGGCATCGGCACGACAAGTCGCGGACCGGCTTGCGGCGGAAGTATACCGATCGCCGGCGCACTGGCGCGCCCGACCCCTCGAAACCTCCGTCAGCGTCGGTGTCGGGCAGTATGCCAACCAGTTGACCGTCGAGGAGTTCATCCGCGGGATCGACCTAGCCTTGTACGACGCCAAAGCAGCAGGCAAAAACCGCGTGGCCGTCTTACAACCATCATAACCCCCCCGGGCGTGCTCCCACGACAGCAACCCGCAACTCGGGCCGGCGCTGCCATCAAGGCTGCACCTCTTCGAGAACCAGATCATCAAAGTCAGCGAAAAAGAGCGCCTCGGGCCTGCGATTCCTGCCTCTGAGCCACACACTTATCGCGTCGCCCACAGGTCTGATCGGGCCGCCGGCATAAAACTCGAACTCGTGGCTCAATCGCCCCATCTCGGTCCATACGATCGTCTTGGCACTCGGATCCTTCGTCTGACCGGTGGGGTCGTAACCAACGTAGGTGCCATAGACCTGATCGGTCAGGCAACTGGTCGAACACCAGCCGGTCAAGCGGTATGGCTTTGAACGGTCCAGGCCGTCCACGCGTTGCACGTACCCGCCGTCTATCGACGTCCCGTTGATGTTGCCGCCGATTACCCGCGCGGCCAACGAGCCGTTGCGGCCGTATCGGCCATGCCAGAAGGCCGTGCGAGCCGTGCGCCACTTCTGCCAGTGGTCCGGCGCAGCACTGTCCTGCCCGGTGGCCTTGCCGATCTCGAAGCCGCCGTTCTTGAGCAGGTTCTTTCCCTTCGGCACGCCCGGCCGCGCGCCCGCCCGCCAGGGCTCGCCAGCAGCCGCGTATTCGATGATCGTCATTTCCAAGTCAACCTGCTTGCGGGCCTGACCTTCGCGGTATGCACAGCCATCGGGATACGCATTGAGAGGATGGTTGACCTTGTACGGGTTGAAGCCTTCCGACGGCGAGACGGCCGATACCTCCATGTAGTAGGTCGCGCCGGGCCTGAGTTGCACATCGCCCGGGACATAGCTGGCGCCCAAAAAGCCCGAGCCCGGCCCCCACCAAGCGTTGTGGACCCTCTTGGACACACCCACAACCTCCCCGTCTGGCCCGCTCTCGCGGACGCGGACCCTGGCCGAGACCTGCCACTGCTCGCCGCCGGCAACCAGCAGGTTCATCCCCGCTAGGCTCCGGCCGATCGCTTTCCACGTCTGGCCCCACCCGCCGGCCCACCCGGCCAAGCCCCCCGGCTTGATGCGGAAGCGGCGCATGTACGGAATAACCGTCCCGTCGCTGTCGGAGCTGATCATCGCGTAGATGTCGTACGGTTCGCGCTCGCCGTCGGCGTAGGCAGCGCCGTCAGAGTAACCTGCGCCAAGGGCATCCCGACGTACGAACATGCCGACGCCCCGATCCCCTCCGGCGTCGTGCAAGCGCACCGCGTATCGCCGGCCCGGCTCGGTCCGTGTCTCGCCCGAGCGCCAACCGACCCACTGATCGCTCAGCGGCCCGACACCCTCAGCCACGCGCTCCGGGCCGACCTGCGGCCACCTACCTGGATTGGGCGAGCCGTCATCGGCGTGGATTGAAACGCGAATCCGGTCCGTCTTCGTGCCGGCCAATTTGAACTGAACGTGCGTGACCGAGGTGCCCTTGGCCACGAAGGTCTGGTGCCAGGTTGCAGCCCAGGCCCACGGGTCTTCCAGGCCGGGCCTCTGCCAGACGCCCATGTTGCCCCCGAACGCAACGGAGTAATCCAACGCGGGGATGGCATCCTGCCGCGTCGTCTCGGACTCCTTGATGACGATCCGCGGAACCACTTTGGGCCGGACGAACCATTCGGGCTGGTGCATCAGCAGCGAATAGATCCCTGCAGGCATCGCCAATGAGAACAGCCCGTCATGGGAAACAGGCATGTAGGGCGGCGCGCCAGTCCGGCAGATCCGATTCTCGCTGTAGCCTTGTTCGCCGCACCAGACGTTGAACTCGTAGAGCTCCACGTAGCCGCTGTCGGCAGGCGCCGGCCGCGTCGCAGGTAGCTGAGGCACCTGCGTGGCCGCCGACCGGCGCAACACCGCCGGCACGCGCGCGTGCCCTTCGAGTCTGCCAACCGCGAACACATCACCCGCAGAAGCCGTACTCCAGAGCACCACCAACAGAAGCTTCCGTCCGCCGTCGCCGCCCAAATGTGATCTGTTCATCCCTCTCATTCTTCACTTCCGCTCGTGTGAACGGGCCTTCCCGTGGCGAATTCTGACGTTTGCGCTCGATGCGTCGAGCGCACTGCCCGCGTGAGCGGCCCCGAAAGACAGCTGCTTCGAGCGACAATCGTTCAGCCCACGTGACCTCACTGCGCCCGTCCGCGCGGCCGGGGCGCACAGAGTGTCAGAGGCTACCCTCCGGGCCGCACCGGCCCGGGGCGCCAGCGCCGACCGGTACGGCCCATCGTCTGATCCTTGTCGCCCGAGTCGGGCAAGTAATCTCGCCAAGTCGCTGTGGGCTCGAAGCCGAGCACCTCGCGACAAGCAGCCAGGCTGACCAGCGGCTCGTTCTCGTCAGAGCCCCGCCACTCTACCTGGGAATAGAATTGCTCTCGCAACTCGCGCCATGACGCATTAGCCAAGGGCTCCGGGCTATGCACGTGGCAGATGCGATGGCCTTCGACCTCGGCGGTAACGGCTCTTAAGCAGGCTTCGGACGCGTCCTCGCTGCACGTGATCGTCCAGAACTCCCCGGAAGGACCCGACGGTTTGGCCAAGGCGCGGTCAAGCCAGCCCCGCACGCCAGGCCAACGCCTCAGCACGAACGCAAATCGAAGCGTTACGATCGAAAGCCGCCCCCCGGAAGCATGGACGAACATGTCAGCGAGTTGCTCGCCGAGGCGCTTGGTCAGAGCGTAGGTCTGCCGGGGCTGGCCCGGATAGTTCTCGTCGATCGGCAGATAGAGCGGAGGGCCCGGCCTGAAGTGCCCGAACAGACCCGTTGCCTGCACGCTCGAGACATACACCACACGCGGAATACGCAGATCATAAGCCGCTTGATAGACGTGAAACGCCGCCAGCGAATTGTTCGCGAACGTCTCCGATTCGATCGGAACTCGCGAGAACGGGTACGCAGCCAGATGGCAGACGGCCTCGCAGCCTTCCAATGCATGATGGATGCCGTAGGGCTTCGTCAGATCGACCAGCACGGTACGAAACTCGGGCGCGCCATCGTCCGTCTCGGGCCAACACCGGTCGATGTTGACCACCTCATGGCCAGCTTCAAGCAGGCGCTTGATCGCGCCGGACCCGACCCAGCCACTCCCGCCAGTGACGGCAATTCTCATAACCGGCTCCACCTAAGGGTCCCGCCAACTGACACGGCTCCGCCGCCTGGGCAGCATTATAGACCGTGCGCCTCGCCGCGCAAGCTCCCTTTCGCCGAGGCCCGTGGCGGTTCGTTGACCTGGGCCTCTGTCGGCGGTAAACTTGTTTATGAGATCGCTAGGGGTGTCCTGAAGCCTGGTTGGCTCAAAGGGCTGAGAACACACCCTTCGAACCTGATCAGGTTAAGCCCAAGTGCCTGGCGCTCGGGTGATACCTGCGTAGGGAAGCGACGTCCACGACCTTGCTGGTTTGTCTGCTTCGGCCGCCGCTTCCCTTCCGGCGGCTTTTCTCTGTAGCCACGCCGCCCACAACAAGCTCACCTGCAAGCGATCCTGCAGGCAGGAGGCTGCCACAATGACCCAGATCCAAGCCGCTCGCGACGGCCAGATTACCCCTCAGATGCGACGTGTCGCCGAGCGCGAAGGCGTCAGCCCGGAACTGGTTCGCGATCAGGTCGCTCGAGGCCGGATGGTCATACCGGCCAACAAGAACCACCTCCCGCCGGCCGGCAAGCTCGATCCGATCGCCATCGGACGGGCCGTGTCAACAAAGATCAACGCCAACATCGGCGCCTCACCCATCAAGTCCACGACACCGGACGAACTCGAAAAGCTCCGCACGGCGGTCAAGTACGGTGCGGACACGGTGATGGACCTTTCGACCGGTGGGGATCCCGACGAGTGCCGCCGATGTCTGATCGCTCACGCGACGGTCCCGTTCGGGACGGTGCCGATATACCAGATGGTGATCGGCCGGAACGACCGACCGAAACCCATCGAAGCGCTGACATACGATGACATTCTTCGCGAGATCGAGAAGCAAGCCAGGCAAGGCGTCGATTTCTTCACACTGCATGCGGGGGTGTTGCGCGAGCATCTGCCACTCGTGCGGGGCCGTCTAGCTGGCATCGTCTCTCGCGGTGGGGCGCTACTGGCCAAGTGGATGATTCATCATAACCGTCAGAACCCCTTCTACGAGCTGTTCGACGAGATCAGCGCGATCATGCAAGAGTACGACGTGACGCATTCGCTGGGCGACGGGCTCCGACCCGGGTGCCTGGCCGACGCCTCCGACAAGGCCCAGTTCGCTGAGCTGGAGACGTTGGGCCAGTTGGTCCACCGGGCCCGGGACATGGGGGTCCAGGCCATGGTCGAGGGCCCCGGGCACATCCCGTTCCACCAGATCGAGATGAACGTCAAGAAGCAGATCGAGCTGTGCGACGGCGCTCCGTTCTACGTGCTCGGGCCCATCGTTACGGACGCTTTCCCGGGCTACGACCACGTCACGAGCGCAATCGGGGCCACAGCGGCAGCGTACCATGGCGCCGCGTTCCTCTGTTACGTGACCCCAAGAGAACATCTCGGCCTGCCCACGGTCGAGGATGTCAAGCAAGGTTGTGTAGCTTACAAGATCGCCGCCCATGCTGCTGACGTGGCACTGGGCGTTGGCAGCGCCCGCCAGCGCGATGACGATCTATCTCGAGCCCGAGCAGCCCTGGATTGGCACAAACAATTCGAGTTGGCGTTCGACCCGGAGACGGCCCGAGCGTTACACGACCAGGGGTTCAAAGACGCCAGCGACTACTGCGCCATGTGTGGGCGGGACTGGTGCAGCGTACGCATCAGCAAGAGCGTCCAAGACTGGTCCGCCGGAAAGCAGCAAGCCGCCGAGGCCGAGCAGTCCTCAGAGCAGCCCTGACGGGGTCGGCCGAACTCTACCGCGCGTCACCGCTTCCGCTTGCCCGATTCGACGAGCGCCAGATTGAGCTGGCGCGCGGGTATGTTAACGTCTAGGACCTTTACGCGTAGAATGTCGCCGATGCCGATTCGTCGCCCGGTCCGTTCGCCGACAAGCTGTCCAGTACGCTGGTTCAGATCCCACCAGTCGTCCGGCAGATCGGCGAAGCGAATCAGCCCGTCTATCTGATACGGCACGATCTGCACGAACACGCCGAAGTTCGTGACCCCGGTCACCAGGCCGTCAAACTCCTTGCCGCATTGGTCGGCCAGCAGCTCAAGCAGCTTGATGGTGATCAGTTCCCGTTCGGCGTCCTCTGCGCGTCGTTCCGTGAAACTACAGTGTGTGCCCAGAGGAGCCAGTTCGTCGCGCCCGGCCACTCGCGCGCCCGCCGCGTCCCGCCGCAACGTGCCTGCCAGATGCCTCTCGAGCAACCGGTGGATAGTCAAGTCCGGATATCGACGAATCGGCGAAGTGAAGTGACAATACTGCCCGCTGGCCAACGCGTAGTGGCCGATCGCCTTCGGCGAGTACTCCGCCGGTTGCATCGCCCGAAGAATCGCGAGCATGACAGCTGGGGCTTCCGGTCGCCCCCGTACGTTTTCCAGAAGCAGCTGCGTGGTTCCGCGGTCCATTGTCTTAGGGACGCGATGTCCGGCTATCCTCAGGAAGCCGGCCAGGTCCTCCCGGGCTTTTGCTTCCGGCTCGGGATGGACACGGCGAAGGAAATCCACCCCGCTTCGGTTCAGCAGACGCGCGACCGCTTCGTTCGCCTCCACCATGAACATCTCAATGATTGTGTGGGAGAAGCTCGTATCGGCCGGCTCGGCGCCGATGACGCGCTGCCGATCGTCAAAAACCAACTCCACCTCCGGCAGGTCGAGCACGAGCATCCCATCGCGCACCCTGCGATCTCGAATGATGCGCGCCAGACGCTCCGCCTCTCGAAGCAGCTCGATCACTTCCGGCGGGGCGCCGCCGGTCTTGCCCTCCAGGATCAGCGTGGCCTGCTCGTAACTCAGCCGCTGCGCTGACGAAATGATGCTATTGGCGAACCGCGTGGCCATGACCTTGCCCTGTCGGTTGTACCGCAAAAAGACACTCTTGGTCAGACGCGGCTCGCCTTCCTGGAGACTGCACAACCCGTTCGACAACAGCTCCGGGAGCATGGGCACGACGTATTGCGGCAAATAGACGCTATTACCTCGCCGTCGCGCTTCGCGATCCAAGGCGCCGTCCTCACGCACGAAGCACGCTACGTCAGCAATGTGCACGCCGAGATCGTACCCGCCCCCCTCACAACGACCCACGGAGACCGCGTCGTCAAAGTCCCGCGCGTCGGCCGGATCAATCGTGATGACCGTCTGGTCGCGCAGGTCCTCGCGCGATTCGGCGGCGGCGTCAGGACGGTACTCCTGGACCGCGGCCCGCGCCTCGCTCAGCGCCTCCGCCCCAAAAACATCAGGTATATGGAACTTCCGCACCACCGACAGACAGTCAACCCGGTGGCGCCCCCGCCGACCGAGGGTCTCGATAATCACGCCGCGGGCCCGCCTTCGTGCAGACGGATAGCTCACGATCTCCACCACCACTTGGTCGCCGCGGCGGGCACTCTTGGCCTCGGCGTCACTGACAAAGATTGGCACGTGCAGTGCGTTGCCGTCCGGCCGGACGAACCACTTGCCCTTCTCACAGAAGAGTTGGCCCACGAATCTGCTCTCACCCCGCTCCAGGACCTCGACGATCCGGCCTTCGAAGATCGTCCGTCCGCCCCGCTTGCCTTTCTTGACCACGCGCGCCAAGACCGTGTCGCCCGTGACCGCGTCGAGAGAATGCCCCTCTGGCACGAACAAGTCGCCATGCGCCGTCGGCGCTTCCGGCACGACGAATCCGAAGCCGCGCGGGTTGCCCCGATAAACGCCTGCCATGCTGTTCCGACCCTCTGGCAGGGTGATCGCGTTCCTCGCGCCGAGCAGGATACGGCCGCTCTTCGCCAGGAATTTCACGGCTTCCCGGAACGCGCCATATTCGTCCTCGCCGATCCCCATGGACCGGGCCAACGCGCGCGTTTTCTGCGGCCGATAATCCCCGCGTGACACGAATTTGATGATGCGACCAGACAGTTCCTCGGGCATACTATTCGCTCCAGCGGGGAGCCGCCAGACGTGTAGCCGTGCACGCTTCCCGCCCGAAACGTTCGTTGGAGAGTCCCATGGAACAGATCATAGAAGTTGCGGCCCAACTGGGCAAACTACTGGCCGACCATCCTCGTACGAAGGCATTTCTCGCCGCCATGGCCCAAGTGCAGCAGGATAGCCAAGCCAAGCAACTGCTCAACGACCACCACGCCCAAGCGACGAAGATCCGTCAGGTCGAGGCCAACCTTAAACCGGTAGAGGTCCCAGACAAGCGCAAACTGGCCGATCTGGAAGCCCGGATGGCCGGCAACGAGCTGCTCAAGCACATGACCAGGTGCCAAGCCGACTACCTACAGATGATGCACGAGGTCCACACGGCGATGGAAACGCCGCTCACGCCCGCGGGACCCTGACGCTGCCCCCGCACCGGCCGGGAGCCTACTGCCCATCACGTCCGCTGACTCTTGCGCGTCCCATATTACCGGGCACGGCGCCTCTCATGCGCGGCTGCATCGCAGCCCGCCTTGCGCGACGCTCATGGTGCCGAGCTGGCCCCGGTCCTCCCCTCGGTCAGCACCGAAAGGCTAAGATCGGTCTCAAGAAAAGCTCACACCCCGGCCGATAGAAAGTTCGCTAGACAACGCAGCGTACCTATTGTACCACCGCGTCTCCATGACAGCGTCCAATATGGCTGGATAGGCAATCACCACTGGCGCAGGCGCCCTCCTAGGGCCAGTAGGCGCACCGGCAGGCCGAGTTCGTTCCTGCGCGGCTGCCGACGCCTCCCGGTAAGCAGCAAGCCCCCCGGGACCGTGCCGGCCAGGTTCTCACTGGCCCAGCCGGCGAACTTCGGAGCCCATGAATGTCCGCGGAAATCCTGCTCGAACGCTACGTCGAATCGCTGTTAGCCGGCCACCGAGACGACTGTCGGTCGATCATCCACGAGGCCCGGGAAAGGCAGTGGCCGACCGTCCGGCTGTACCACGATCTCTTGTGGCCTGCCATGGAACGTGTGGACGAACTCGACCGGACGGACCGGATCAGCCTCGCAGCCCACCACATGGCCACGCGAATTAACCGCGTCATTGCCGATCAGCTGCAGGCACACTTGGAGCGGCGGGAGCCGAACGGGAAGCGTATCCTGATCACGTGCGCCGACGGAGAGCCCGAAGAGCTCGGGGCTCAGATGTGCGCCGATCTACTCGAGGGCGACGGCTGGGAAGTGTACTTCGTTGGGGGCGCCGTGCCCAATGATGAGATCCTATCACTGGTCGGCGACTTGAGGCCCGACATCCTGATGATCTTCGGAACCCAGCCCAGGGGCGTGCCGGGCGTGCGGAAATTGATCGACATGATCCGCGAGGTCGGCGCGAACCCAACCATGAACATCATGATCTCCGGTGGGGTCTTCAATCGCGCGGACGGCTTGTGGCAGGAGATCCGCATTGACCTATTCGCGAGGGACATCAAAGAAGCACTGGAAATAGCACGCGAGGTGCAACCTCGGGTTCCGGAGCCCCGGGTCCCCGGTGCACCCAAGAAGCGTCGCCGCCGCCGCAAACCCCCGCTGCTCGCTCAACTCGAAGCGGCGGGCCAGGCGTCGCGGCGCCAAGCGAGGCCGATGTCATATTCGCCGAGTCCCTGAAGTCCTTTATCGCGAGGGAGCAGCCAACAAGGCCCTCGCCAGCAGGGCGTCCTCGGCACGCCCAGACCGCATGATCCGGGGGTGCTGCGCCATATGCGGCGCGTTCACTGGGCCTTTGTCAGCGCGCCCCTTCGAAGAAAACCCTACCGACAAGAGGGTATCCCCCCTCAGAAGGCCGAGTAGTACACGTCGAGGACGCGATCAGCGACCACGTCCCAGTTGAAGGTCGTTTCCACAGCTATGCGGCCGTTGTGGCCTAACCATCGGGCATGGTCCCAGTCGCTCATCATCGGTTGCAAACCCCATACGACGGAGGCTGGGCTGTCATAGACCCTCAGCCCGTTGACCTCGTGCCAGACGAACTCGGCGGGCCCGCCACGGGCGGTGGCCACGACCGGCTTGCCGGCTGCCCACGCCTCCAGAATGACGATCCCGAAAGGCTCATTGCGACTAGGCACGCAAACGACGTCACAGGCGCGAAACAAGTCGCGCATCTCCCCACCGTCGCGATACCCCAAGAAGCGAGTCGCATGTTGTACGCCAAGCTCGTGGGCACGGTGCTCAAGCGAGCCACGCATATCGCCGTCGCCGGCGAAGACGAGCTTGGCATGACCCCACCCGTTCAGGAGAGCGGGCGCGGCTTCTAGCAGGATGTCAGGGCCCTTCTGGTAAGTCAGTCTGCCGGCGAACAGAACGGTCGGGTCCATGGGCCCGATCCCGTACCGAGCCTTGATCTGCCCACAATCGACGAACCCGTCGTAGTTGTGGCAGCTCACACCGTTGTACACGACTTGGGTCTTCCAGTCCGGCACCTGATACATCTCCATCAGTTCGCGCTTAAGTGCGTGCGAGACAGCAATGACGCGGTCCGCGCAGTACGTCCCGTGGCGCTCGTGGTCGCGTATGCGACTCGAATTGCCATCGTGGTGCTGGTTCCCGCACCTGCCGTACTCGGTGCTGTGAAAGGTGACAACGGCTCGCCTGCCTCGACCCTCCTTGGCCCAAACCGCCGCATTCGACGTCATCCAGTCGTGAGCATGGACGATATCGAACGCGCCGATATAGTCCTCCGTAGCCCAAAGATGGTTCACAATCGAGTTGCACATGTGGCCTATTTCGGTGACGAAGTCCGGGTGCAACTGGAAGGGGCAGCGGTGGTAGTGGACGCCGTCGATGCATTCGTACAGCGGGCGCCCCTGCGTACATCGAGTAAGGAGATGCGTTTCGTGACCCCTCCGGGATAGGGCGGCAGCCAGTTCCGTCGCATGCACGCCCAGTCCGCCGACGTGTGCTGAGTGGAGCGTTTCCCACGCCATCATACCAATGCGCATGTGTCGCCTCCCTGCTTGGCCCCCGGTCGCCCGTGGCCGAAGAAGCTTGACCCGGGGGTTGCGCCTCGCCTCACAATGCCAGGATGGTAGACAGGCGAAGCGGCACTGTCAAGCAAAGAAGGGCATGATGTGCCTGACCCGCTAGTGGATCCACCGCATCTTGCCAACATTCGGGATGATGGCCAAGTTGCCGGCCCAGCGCGCGCGATGTCCGCTCGGCCAATAAACGAAGAAAGCCTTGCCGATCAACTGGTCGGCTGGGACGGTGCCGAGCTGGTACTGTTCACCACGCGCGATAAGATGGGGGCCCGCCCACCACCAGAGGCGCGAGTCTTTGCTTTGCGGACTGTTGTCGCCGAGCGTGAAATACTCGTGCGACCGCAGGAGGACGGGCTGCTCATCCGTGCCCCACCCGGGTTTGCCACGCCACGGGTTCCCCTCCCCCTGGTTAGCGGGGTCCGAGTTGCCGGCTTCCATGATCCTCGGGCTGCGGTAACAGACGTCACGTTCAAGGACCACGTGGCGCAGTTCGAATTCGGCGTACGCGGCAGCGATCTCCACGCGCCTTTGCCCGTCACTGGCGGCCTCGGCGCTCTCGCGCCGAGCGCGGATCCTGGCTAACGTACCTTCATCTTCGTAGGCCAGCACTTGCTCAGCGTTCAGCCGGAGCGACGCCCGGCAGTCCACATTGCTGAGTCCGATTTCGACGGGCCGGCCAATCGAGAATGGCTGCACACGTTCAGTCACCGGCTCGTGTGGCTCAGGGTCGCCTTCCAGCACGACTCGCCCGTCGGCGAAGATGGTGGCGCGCAGGACCCCTCCGTGGTTTGGCAGCGACAGGCGCACGTAACCATCGCTTTGGAAGGCCTTGGGAACGAGCACGAAGCGCAACCGCAGGTCTCCGACCGGCTGGAACCGGTCTCTGGCCGACGCATCCCAGGAGTTCCCGGGTACATTGTATGCGTAGTCATCTTGGATCTGCTTTCCTTCGAACGCAACGGCGCCATGCCCCGATCGCAGGCCGGCAAAGATCAGTCGCCTCTCCTCGACCCGCCAGGGCGGGGACGCCGAAGGACGCAGAGGGACCCAACGTGGAACTCCAATGTGGTCGCGCTGGCGCCGCCTCCGCTGCGGCGGGTAATCGTGGTCGTACACCACGAACCACAGCGACTCCTGAGCTTTCCGCGTCTTGCGGCAGATCTCCAGGTGCCCGTCCAGCTCAGCGCGGATCTCCGCATTCAGCCGCTGCATGAGCTCCAGCGCTTCAGCGCTTCGATCCCCGTTTGGTTGGTCGTTGTTGGGGCCGGGTCGCCCCGCCCGGGATTGGCTCACCCTGTACACGTACTTATGATGACGAATCTCGTCCAGTCGATCACGCAGGGCTGGCTTGAGCGACGCAGTCTTGGCCGTGTATATGTCACCATCGTAGATCTTCAGGACCTCATCCGGCAGACCGACCAGCCGCTTGATGAAGTTGGTCGTCCCGTCTGCGGGGTCCTTGAAGACGACCACATCCCACCGATCGACGTCAAGCCGAGGGATCAACGGCGCGAAGTCGAGCGGCCACTTGAGCACCAGTATCCGGTCGCCGCCTTCAGGCCGGGCGGCGGGCGAGTCATCGATCCACCTGCAATTGGGGCAGGTGATCTTCTTGGCTCGCCGCACCGCGCCGTGCGGAGTACGCTGGGCGCCGACGGCGTACTCGTATCCGCAAGCGGTGCAGGTGTGCGTCCAGTGCTCACCATACAACGTACAAGCCATCGACCCGGTTGGGATTACGAAGGCCTCCACGATGAAGGCGCGGAAGACGAATGCCAGGATAAAGGCCACCACAAGCGATTCGATCGTATCTATGGCGCCCTCGCCGCTGCGTCGGGAGCCAGGACGAGGCGAGATGGCAGCTTTTCCGGATCGGCTCACGGCCATACTGACTCCTACGCGATACCCAGCGGCCTGTTCGGCGGTCCTGCTGTGAAGCGTGAGCTTAGCCACTCCTTAGCACCCCATCAACCACTTGTCGGAGCGCTCCGAAGCAGCCACGACAACAGCCCGGAGCGCTCGATGCGATTCCAGTACTGCCGGGGTGGGCCGGCGGCGTCATAAGCATCCGACACGCTTCTGCACGTTTCCGGCCAAGATGCTTGCACGATCGCCGTGATCGCACCATTATGCAGGCACGCAATCTGCGGAGTGTGCCGCTGGTACCGGCCCGGCGCGTCGGTTGTGCTGAGAATGCTTGTCGAGTTGTCGGGGCGGCTCGTCAGCGGCGGCACGTCTGCCGAGCATTCACCGAATGAGACGACGGAGCCGAACAACGTCGAATTCACAGCAGCGAGGCGCGCAAAGGTAGCTTTACAGCGACCGAGGGCGTTCTGCGCGAAAGCGTGCCGCAAGCGCCGAGGCAGCACTCGGTTCGCCCGGCAGCCGTACAGCCGGCAGTCGGCGCCGCTGTGGACTGTAGCGCTCGTCGTCGAGCACCATCGCGCGTCGATCCCGCGTGATGCGACGGAGCCCTGGGCGATATGTCGAGCCACTCCAGCGAGGCGATCAGCACGACACCAAAGGCCTTAGACCAAAGCCCCGGATCGAGGGCCAACGCTCCGGCAGCAGGAGGGGTCGAGCCAGGCAAGGACGGGGCCAGCCCACCGGGCGCGACGTTACAGGCTGTCTTCATAGGGGCTGTTCTGTGCCTCTTCATATCCGTCGCGTTCACCTACAACGTCAACGTGGTCAAGGGTTCGTATCTGGCCCTAGACCATACGGCGATCGGCGCGATCGCTTTGTATTTCGTGCTGACGCTTCCGGTCAACAGCTTGGCGAGATTGGCCGATCGGCGGCACCCAACGGCCTCGCTGACAGCCGGCTTGCGGTGGCTGATCTATGGGTCCGTGGGCGTCGCTTCGGTCGGCTGGTTGGCATCGCGCAGCTCAGACGAGGCCGTCGCTGGGCAACTGCTGCGTGTTGTGACAGGCTGTGGCGCCCTGCTGACGGGATTGTGGTCCGTGCTGGTGGTGAGCCGCTGTGTCGCTCGCGTGTTCGGCACGGCCGGATCACGCTTGTCGTTGACGCGCGCGGATGTGCTGACGATCCTGGCCATGATGCTGGTCGCCTCAGCCATCTGCACGATGGGCCTGGGTGAGCAGCTCGGCCCGGCGATCGCCGGCCCCCAATACTACAAGTACACCCACCACGGCTGGATCCAACACGTCATCCCTCACCTTCCCGATTGGTTGATCGTCACCGACGCGGAGGCCGCCAAGGTCTTCTTTGAGGGCTTGCCCCAGGAGATCTGGAGTCCGCCGCCGTGGGCCTCCTGGGAGCCGATAGCATCTCTGGCGGGTGTGATTCACCAACTCGGTCGCATCCCATGGTCCGCGTGGGTCAGGCCGCTGGCCTGGTGGGCATTGTTCCTGCTCAGCCTCTACGGCGCTATGACCTGCATGATGGTAATCATTCGCCGCCAATGGATGGCCAGAGAGATTCTGATCTACCCAATGATGCGCCTGCCTCTGGAAATGGCCGAGGAGGGCGAGTCGAACCGCGTAATCGGCCCGCTCTTCCGACGTGGGTCCATGTGGATCGGTTTCGCTCTGCCAGCGGTGATGACCACGTTGCGGGCCATGCCGGCGTACATCCCCGAGTTCCCGATGATCCGCTCGACCTGGGAAGCGCCGATCATTCACGAGATGAGCACCCTGCACATCTACCCAAGCTTCGTTGCGATCGGGTTCGCTTATCTGATCAACGTGCGTGTCGCGTTCAGCGTGTGGACGTTCTCCCTGGCGGCGGTGTTGCTGTCGGGCTTCATCCGATTCTGGGGCATCGCCAGCGATGAGCACCTCCAGTACGGCTCCGATGCCTTCCCGGACCTATATCATCTGGGCACGGGCGCGCTTCTGACAATGACGGTGGCGGGTTTGTGGTCGGCCCGCAACCACTTGGCCAGCGTGTTCCGCAAGGCGTTCGGGCGGCATCCTGAAACCGACGACAGCGACGAGATTCTATCGTACCGCAGTGCGGTGATCGGTCTGCTGGTCTGCACGGCTTTCATGGTCGGGTGGCTCGTGGCAACGGGCATGTCCGTCCCGGTGGCGGTGATCTTCTGGCTCGTCGTGATGGGCATCTTCTATGGGATGACGCGAATCGTCGTGGAAAGCGGCCTGTCGGCGTGCGTAGCCCCAGGCATCGCCCCGGGATTCGTCACCTCGAAATTGGGCCTGGCGGCTATCGGGGCGCAAGGTATGACGGCAATGGCGATGACCTACCCGTGGTGCGCCGACATCCGAACGTTCGTAATGACGTCGGTGGCTCACGGCCTAAAGGCCACTGCTGCTGTCCGGCGGCGCCGGCGTGTACTCGTCGCGATTCTCGTGGCTATTGTCCTGACCATGGTGATCTCGGTCGCAAGCGTGATCTATATCTCCCACGTGCATTCAGGCATCAACATGAACGCGTGGTTCTTCGTGTCGGCGCCGACCTTGGGTCTCGATTACGCGGTTTACGTCATCCGTAACGACGCCGGACCGAACGTCCGCGGCTGGATCGCCTCGTTGATCGGGGCTGTGGCCATGGTCGGCATGGTGATCGCTCACCGGCGGATTCTGCGCTGGCCGTTCCACCCGATCGGATTGGCCGTGATGGGCATCTGGCTCATGCGCATGTTGTGGTTCGCCATCTTCATAGCCTGGCTGATCAAGACATTGGTGCTGCGCTTCGGGGGTCCGCGTACATACGCCAAGACCGTCCCATTCTTCCTAGGTCTGATCCTGGGCCAGGCCGTCGCCGCCGCCGGATGGTGCCTGATCGATTACTGCACCGGCACGACGGAGCACGGACTGTTCTGGATCTGAAGGGCGCTGGCAGCCACGGAACGCCCGAGGCGATCGGCGACCCGGCACTGGGCTGGACGGATCGTTGCAGCCGGCGAGTGGGGCACTATAATCCGCCCCCACCGGCATCGACGTGCCGGGTACGTCAAATCGTTTCAGTCCGGAGCTTTGGTGCGTGAGTCACACCGTCTGTTTGCTTTCCGGTGATGGGATAGGCCCGGAGGTCACGTCGGCTGCTCGGCGCGTCATCGATGCAGCCGGCACTGCGATCGAATGGGTCGAGCTGCCGGTCGGAGCGTCGGCAATCGAGGAATACGACAACCCGCTGCCGGAACGAACAGCAGCGGCCGTCGCCGGCCACCGCGTCGCTCTAAAAGGGCCGGTCTTCACACCCTCCGGGACGGGGTTTAAGAGCGTCAACGTCGAGCTTCGCAGAAGGCTGAGCCTATACGCAGCCATCCGGCCGGTTCGGTCGCTACCCGGGGTCTGCTCACGGTACCAGGGCGTCGATATCATC
>CAYGAN010000001.1:97182-100866 GCA_964347585.1 uncultured Planctomycetales bacterium
TACGCGAAGCAGCAGGTACGCAGGAAAGTCACGGTGTTCCATAAGGCGAACATTATGAAACTCTCTGACGGGCTGTTTCTGCGTTGTGCCCGGAAGATCCACGAACATTTTTACCCGTCGCTCGAATACCAGGAAATGATCATCGACGCGGGGTGCATGCAACTCGTTCGCGATCCGTCGCAGTTCGACGTGTTGCTGCTCGAGAATTTCTACGGTGATGTTGTCAGCGACCTGTGCGCAGGCCTGGTCGGCGGGCTGGGGGTCGTCCCGGGCGCAAACATCGGCGACGACTGCGCGGTGTTCGAGGCCGTCCACGGCTCGGCGCCGGACATCGCCGGGCAACGGCTCGCCAACCCGCTGGCGTGTTTGATGAGCGGGGTGATGATGCTCAGGCACCTGGGCGAGACGTCTGCGGCCGAGCGCATCGAGTCGGCCTACAATCGTGTGCTCAGCGAAGGCAACCCTCAGAGACTCACGGCCGACGTTGGCGGAACGGGCTTCACCGAGGATTTCACGGCCGCCGTCATTGAGGCGCTGCCGAGCAGTTGACACGGCGCGCGTGGCCAGCCTGACGGATCGCGGGCGAATGTGTGCGCAAAGAGGCCTGGCAGCGCGCTAACTGGAAGATTCGGTCACATGGCTGGTATTAGCGATGAGCCTGTCAAGTTCTGGTTCCTGACAGACTTCCACCTAGCCGAAGGGATCGACTCGATCCCACGGTTCGTTCAGATGATGGATCGACTGGCGCTGGAAACACCAGGGCCGTCCGCGATCCTACTCGGTGGCGATATCTGCCTTCACCTCCAAGAGGACGCCGGGGACGCGTACGAACGTGCGGTCGCCCGCCTGGACGCCCCGCTGTTCCACGCCGTCGGCAACCACGACCTGTTCGCTGATCGAGGCAAGCCGCTCGAGGAATTCGAGCGGCGCTTCGGTGCACCGGACTCGACAGCGGACGTCCAGGACGTCAAGGTCATCGTTCTGGATACTTGCCAACCGCATCCGGAGCTGACCGGCTGGCAGAACGTGCAAGGGTTCGTCTCTGCCGATACGCTCGCCTGGTTGGATGAGGTCCTTGCGGACGCTACGGCCGACACGCCGATCGTTCTGGTATCGCACATCCCTTTGCGGACGACGTTCACGAATCGACGCACGGGAAGCGAGCTCGACCGTCTGGCCTGGCACGTCCGAAATGCTGGGGCAGTCGTCGAGCGGCTTCGGCGATTCGAGCGAGTTATCGTTCTCCAGGGACACCTGCACGAGAACGAGCGAATCCGAGACGGCACGATCGAGTTCTGTTCCACTGGAGCGGTCTGCGGCGCCTGGTGGGATCGCAAAGGCCACCCGACCAACGTTGACAGTTCACCCAAGGGATATCGCCGGGTGCTCGTGCCGCGTTCCGGGCCGATTCAGACTGAGTACGTCAGTCTCGACGCGGATCACACCGGTTCAGGACACGCTGTGGTCCAATCGACGGGCTCCGGCGCGCACCTCTTTGTCAACGTCTATGACGCGCCCTCCGACGCACGTCTGGAGGCCCGGCTCGATGAGCTTAGCCCCTGGCAGCTCGGGCAGCTCTGGACCGAGACCAACCCGGCCAGCCGGCACCGAGCGGCGCACGTCTGGCGGTGCGAGGTGGCCAAGCCCCTGCCAAATCCGCTTGGGGAGATCTGCCACGTGCGGATTCAATGCTCGACCGGCCCGGTCGGCCAGGAGCAGACGTTCGAGTTGCCTTTACGCGACACCGCTGCTCATCCCCCAGAGGCAGCTTCTTGAAGCTCGCCGACGAATTGTGAGACGGTCGAAACGATCTGATCGCTGTTGTGTCCGGCCTGCATACAGTCAGTGATCCGACGGATGATGGCGCTGCCGACGATGGCCCCGTCGGCTACGGTGCACACCGTTCGCACGTGCTGGGGCGTACTGATGCCGAACCCGACGCATACGGGCAGGCCGCCCACCTCGCGCAGGCGCTTGACGTTATCGACCAGGTCGTCCGGCAGGCGGTCGCGCTCGCCGGTGACGCCGGTCACGGAGACGTAATACAAGAAGCCCGTTGATATTTGCGCGATACGCTCGCGTCGCTGCCACGACGAGGTCGGCGCAGCCAACATCGCCAGCCGAAGCCCAGCCCGACTGATCCGCTCCGCCACGCTCGGCGCCTCCTCAAGAGACAGGTCCGCGACAATCAGACCGTCGAAGCCGGCCGCTCTGCACCGCTCGACGTACCGGTCCACGCCGATACGGTACACCACCGAGAACGAAACCATCGACAGTAGCGGAATCGACACGCGACGGCGGAGGTCCGCGACCATCTCGAATATTGAGCCGACCTTCACCCCGGCGCTCAGCGCATGGACGAAGGACGTCTGTATCACCGGACCGTCCGCAATCGGATCGGAGTAGGGAATGCCCACCTCGACCGCTGTGGCACCCGCGCGGTCAAATTCGGTCAGAAGCTTTGCCGTGGTCTCCAGATCGGGGTATCCGGCGGTTATGTAAGGCAACAACCCCTTGCGACCGTCCGCGGCGAGACGTTCGAATGCAGTATCGATTCGGTTTGCGGTGGCCATCCGTGGGCGGCCCCTGTGCTCAGATCCGTTTCATTCGCTCTCGCGTTCGCGCCGCGAGCGGTGGAATCGCTGACTCGACCAGCATCCTGCCAACGCAGCGGCTGTACCGACGGCGACGTACTCGATCGGCAGAGCACGAGCGAAGGCGTTCGGCGGAATGTGGGCCAACGCGTCATAGTATTTCAGAGCCGCCTGGGAAAACCCACTGACGCGCGGGAACAGCCAAGCCAGCAAGTATCCGACAACGGCCACGGGCGGCACGGACAGGTAATACCAGAACGTCAACTGAGTTGTACACAGGTGGTGGGCCAGCAAGCCGCCGAGAAAGAAGCCTGCCGCCAGAGAGAAGTACACCTGCCCCTTCTCGATAGCCGCGACGGGTGACCCGGTGGCGGTCAGGCCGATTACCACGAAGGCCGTCACCGCGCAGATGCCGGTCGCCGTCAGCCCGCTGGCCAATTCCTGATGCGCCGAGACCTGCGTACCGCCAGGGGCCCTCCCAGCCGGTGTCCTCGCCGCTTTTCCACCCGATCGGGGACTGGACTGCTCCCGGCCCCCCCCATCAGCCGCGTCGGGCCGATCGCCCAGCCAGCCTCGTACGAGACGCTCAACCAGAAACGCCGCCACGATCGGCAGGAACCAGATCAGCACAGCCAGCGCAAGCGTCGCGCACAGCCGACCGCGCCCCTCAAGCGCGGAACCCCCCAAATTTGCCAAAAGGTAGTCCATCTTGGCGCCGCGGGTATTGGCAACAGCCAGTCCAAACGCCACGGCGAAGACGCCGAAGCTTGACAAGCGCGCAGGCCCGACCACCGCAGCCACGGCAGCCACACCGGCCGACAGGCCCGCGACCTGGACGATCATCGCCAGAGGCCGATCGTATGGCAGCAGGCTGATCGGCCCTTGCGGATCCTGGGGCTTCATGATCATCCAACCCACCGTCGCGAACGCCGCAACCGAAATCGCGCAGCCACAGACAGCACGGAGTTTCTCCGGCGCGCTCAACGTGGCAGGCCTTGTACCATCCTCTACCATCAACGGCCGACATTAGCACATGGCCGAAACACCGTCAACGCCGTAGCGACGTAGGGCGCAACAGTGAAGCGTATTG
>CAYGAN010000001.1:100876-103417 GCA_964347585.1 uncultured Planctomycetales bacterium
CCGTCAACGCCGACTGTATCGTCCGATGCGAGCCCGGGCGGCACTATACCGATCCCCAAGCCCGCCTCCGGATCGACACCACAGAAGACCGGGCAGCTCATCGTTGACGCGACGTGCGGACGGGCTTTCAATATCCGACCATTATGAAAGCCTCACAAATCGACCACATTCACGATCTGCTCCGCGGTCGCCACAAGTGGTTCCTGGGCGGCGGTCGTCGCGTGATCTGGGCGCCGCCGTTCCCAGACCACCTGGACAAGCCCGGCTTCTGGGACGAGGCGTGCTACTTGTCTCTGCGTTTCGAGCACGCGTTCTCGGTGGCGTTTCTGGAGCGCAACCAGGCGCTGCCGACCGAGGCGGGCCGGCGTGAATGGACGCCGCCCGAACTGGTCAGCGAATTCAAGATCGGTAACAGCCTGCATCTGACCGAGGAGAAAACGGTCAACGAGCAGGACGAGTTAGTCAGCGCTCTGCGCCTCCGGAACCGATCCAACAGGCGCCGTACCATCGACGTGGTTCTTTACGCACTTGTGCCGAGCACCGATTGCGGCGAGGAGCGGATCGAAAGCCTCCGCTTCGAGCCGGCGCGTGGGGGGCAAGCGGCCAGCCTGGTCGGCACCTACCGCCGATTCAACAAGGATATGCGCCTTGAGCATCAGTTCGATCTGCGATGGCGTCTTGTGGTTTATGACGCCCGCCGGAACCAGGTTACCGGCCACGTCGATTCGCATGCCGTGATGATCTCAGAGCCGGGAGGCTCTGCTCCCCGCTGGGAACTGACGCCATTCCACGAATCCTTCAAAGACCGGCTGCCGAACACTATCACCTGGCAGGGCGGCACGGAACAACGCCGCAAAGGGCCCGTCGCCCGCAAGTTCGTCTTCGTGGCTCTGCACCGTCGCGTTCGGCTGCCGCCGAGAGGCGATGCACATCTTACCGGCAGCCTGCGATTCGAGACCCCGGGCAAAAGCACCCCGGTCAGGATTTTCGCCGGCACGGATCATGACGGTCGAGACGTCGAGAGACTCGGTCGGGAATGGGACGTGTTCTTCTCAATCGTGCCCCATTTCCGATGCAGCGACCCGTACTTCGAGAAATACTACTACTATCGTTGGTACGGGCTACGACTGAACCTTGTCGATAACGGCCAAGCGCCTCTGCGATTGCCATGCGTCTTCGAGGGCATCAATGCCGACTGGTTCCGGCACCTGATCTCTTACAGCGCACAGGTACTCCCGTTCGACACACGCTGGATGCACTCGCCCGCAACGGCGATGGGTAGCATCCTCAACATGCTCGATTGCCAGCGCGACGACGGCTACATCCCCGGCGGCGTGCTGACCGGTCACCAGGAGCGCAAGTACCACACCAGCCATATCTACCACGCCAACTGGGGCGAGACGGTTCGGCGAATCTACGCGATCCATCCTGATGGCCGGTTTCTCCGCCGCGTGTACGCGCCGCTTTGCAAGTACGCCAGCAAGTACTTCGACAAACAGCGCGACCGCGAGAACAGCGGTCTGTACGATGTTCTCGGCCAGGGAGAAACCGGGCAGGAGTACATGAGCCGTTACCTGTTCGTCGATCCCGACGCCGATCTATGGGGGGCAATTCAACTCAAAGGAGTCGATGCGACGGTTTACCTTTACCAGCTTCAAAGGGCACTATCGTGGATGGCCCATCGACTGGGAGATCAGCGTGGTGCGCGCCGGTGGTCTCGCAAGGCCGATTTCACCGGCAACGCCGTTTTGACGAAAATGTGGAACAGGCGAAGCCAGATGTTCTTCGACGTGCACCCGAACACCTGGCGACGGTCGCGCTGCGAAGCCTGCACGTGCTTCTATCCTTTCATGACCGATCTGGCCGGCCCAGAGCACCTGGGGGCAATCCGCAGGCACCTGCTGAACCCCAAGAAGTTCTGGACGAACTGGCCCGCACCCAGCACTGCTCTGGACGATCCGTACGCGGACGCACAAGGCCGGTGGAAAGGCACGCGCATGGGTTGCCCGTGGAGCGGGCGAACGTGGCTGATGACCAACTCTCACATCGCCGAGGTCCTTTCGACTGCCACGCGCCGCCTCGATCGCCGGCTTGAACGGCACGCCTGCGAGTTCCTGCGTCGGTTCGTCCGAATGCTGTTCATTGATCGCGACCTGGAGCGACCCACCAGCTACGAATACTACAACCCGGTCACCGGCCAGGCGCCGTTCTTCAGAGGTGTCGATGACTACATGCACTCCTGGATAATCGACCGGATCATTGGTGATCTCGTCGGGTTGAACCCACAGCCGGACGGCGCCCTGATCGTCGATCCGTTCGACTTCGGCCTGGATTACTTCGAGCTGACGAACTGCCGCTTACGCGGACGAGACGCGCGCGTCAGGTGGGACGGGGCGACCTATACGATCTCGATCGACGGCAGAACTCGCCGTTACGACGGCCTGCCACGAACCACAATCGAGCTATGATCGCCGGTCGCGATTGGGGAGGTCCGCACGGCGCACGCTTGGCAGGAACGCCGTCCCCCGGCTCGACGGAAGC
>CAYGAN010000002.1:0-552 GCA_964347585.1 uncultured Planctomycetales bacterium
GGCGCCCGCTAGGTCTGCGATCTCCGACGCGCTCAGGGCCCGGCTGTAAACCCGCACGTCATCGATCAGACCGTCGAACCCTCTGGAGCCGCTCACGTTCGTCGGCACATTGCCAATCGCCACGTGTGCTGGATAGAAATCGCTCGTCTGAAGATCCCACCCGATGTAGGGTTCCGGGACAGGGGAATTGTGGACGAGCGCGCCATCCTGATACAGCCGTTTGCTGGCGCCGTCATAGACAGCGGCCACGTGCACCCACGTGCCGGTTGGCACGCTGTGGATGTTCGAGATCGAGAACGTCTGCGAGGAAACGCCTGCCGTCCCACTCTGCGCACTATACGCGAACCGTAACCTTGGCACGCCTTCCCAATCCGTGGTCCCCAAGGTCCAGTACTCCTGGCTGTTCGCAGTCCCGTAGGACTTGCTGATGATCCAGGTATCGCTGGCATCGAAGGCATCCGCGTAGATCCAGGCGGCCAGGGTGATCTCACTGCCCACGACGTCGAAGTAACCAACGGCAACCCGATCGTCGTCGCCATCCAAGCTCACCGC
>CAYGAN010000002.1:566-4854 GCA_964347585.1 uncultured Planctomycetales bacterium
GAATCCGACGCCGTCGTCCCGCCGCTTTCGTCGAGTTTCCAGTGCGCCACCAGTTCGGAGGCCGTCGCCGTTGTGAACGTGTTATCCGGAGACTGGTCGCAGCTGTAGCCGGATGCGGTCGAGGTCGTCATGTAGTGATACGTCGTCTCGGCTGACAGGTCGGTCAGCGTCACTGCGTGGGCCGTGACCAGGGCACCGTCGTGTGCGTAGGAACCGTAGCTGGTCGTCGTGCCATAATCCACCCGCGACGTGCTCGCCACGTTCGTTTCCCAACGAACGATCACCTCGGTCGGCCCGATGATCTCCACCCAGGGATCAGTGGTGAATCTGATCGGGCCGTTCTCGGAGACATCTTCGCGACGGGGGAAGACCTCGACCTCCCACCAGCCCATGTTCGTCTCGGTGACGTCATCGCAGGTCACGGCGAATAAGTCATTGTTGGTGGTCAGGTAGACGTTATTGAACCCCTGCCCGGGATAAGACTCGAGCTCATAGTTGAGCCAGACATGCAGGATGCCGTCGTGCGAGTCCAGCTCGCATTGGATCTCCACGATGTCGGAGGGTTTGGCGCTGGCGGTGCTCTCGGCGGGTCCAGGCGTCTCTTGGTACTGCCAGGCAAGGACCCGCTCGAACGGTTGCAGGCCGGCGTCGGAGACGCACTCGATCCCGATCCAGGGATAGCCTCCGTTCCATTCGGTGTCGGGGTCGCCGTCGCAGGCGCGGCCGGCCTCATCGGGGTTGGAGTGGCCAAGGGCCCATCCGATTAGGTTGAGATCGGGCGCGGCCTGGTCATTCCGGTGGGTCAGGATCGGGAAGTCGTACAGGGCCGCCAGCCACAGATCGTGGTTGCTGTTGACCGAGGTGGGACTGTCCACCAGGTTGTACTCGTCCCACCCGGGGAAGTAGTAGGAGTAGTAACAGATGCACTGGATCGGCCGGTAGCCGTAAGACGACAGGTTGTCGTCATTGTAGTCGGCGATCGAGTTGAAGACGTGAACCAGCCACGACTCCGCGTAGTCGACGCCCTGGTCCGGATGGAGGAACGGATTGGTCTCATCGATGTAGTAGCGCAGACCGGCGGCCGTTCCGCGGCCGGCGACGATGGCGTCGATGTACTCGTCGTACTGGCCGATAGCGAACGCCTGGTCGAGGTGCGAGTCGCCGGGCATGATATCCCCGTTGTTGTGGATGGCGAACCGGGTGGCGTCGGTGCCCAGCCCCGAGGCGATGTTCTCGATGTAGGTCGATGACCTTGCTCGCCGGCACGTGGCCCTGCATCTGGGTCTTGCAGGCCAGGAACACGTTGGCGTACCAGGATCCGTCGAAGCAGCCCGAGCCGCCGTGCTCACCCTCCTGGTTGGGCTCGTTGCCGATGATGTAGTGGGAGCAGACGGCGGGGAGCTCGGAATTGCCGCCACCGAGCTTGTCGACGACCGTCCAGCACCAGCTCGCGAACGCGTCCCGGGACGCGGTGTCGTTCTCGGGCGGGATGCACCACGCACCGGCCCGCCCCGGCGCGCCGTCCTGCTTCCAGTACAGCCGCAGGATCACGCAGAAGCCGGCATTGGCCGCCGCCTTCACGTCGCGGCGGAGTTCGTACTGCAGCTCGTCGTCGTAGTGGTTGTCGCCCCAGGTCACCCATTCATAAACGGGGATGACCAGCCAGCCCCCGCGACCGTTCACCATGCGCATGAATGCCGGATCCTCGACACAGGTCGCACTGTACGTCGTGAAACCGTTGAGATACGGGCTCGTGTCGACAGCCTGCCCGTATGCGATGCCGCCGGGCACGAGGGCCGTCCACACCAGACCGACGACACAAGCAGCAGCCATACTCTTCGAGCACATGATCAGACCTCCTTCCAATTCCCCACTCGGCTTTCGAAGTCCCCGCCGTGCCCGGTCATGCACAACACGCACGACGATCGCGCGGCGTCCGGGATGTCAGTTCCGAAATCGCATACCCTTGCTCGTGCCGATGGACACGAGTTCTGAAAGCAGATGGTGTTCCCGGGCAACACGTCCTCCCCTCTCCGACAGGCAACGCGGCTTCCAAGACCGCCGCGCCGGGCGACACGCGCGATCGTAGAGCGTTCCCCGGCCAATCCAGGTCGACGCGTAGGTGTAGTTGTCATTCGCGTGATCCCATCCCGCGTTGGCCAGGACGACGACCATGCCCGGCTCCATTGCTTCTGCTGCGGCAATCATCTCCGACGTCATGTCCCGGTCGGGCAAATGGATGCCGCGCGAGGGGCCCCAGATCGCCTGGGAGAACGTCGGCGTCGCGGCCGCCAGGACCGCCATCGCCGCCACTAGCACTGCCGTGATTGCGCGACTTCTGCAATCGTCCTTCTCGCGTGGGTCAGTCCGTATCATGTCCCGTCTCGTTCCGCAGAAATGGCGGGCGGAGACTGTACCTCAGCTACGCTCGGGCCAGCCGCCCGCTCGCTGGGTTCGTCCTCGCTGACCGATCTGAACATCCGACGAAAAAGTGAGAGCTGTCATCCAACCGATTGGAAGATCAAGCCAACCGATTGTATAATTAACTTAGTTTACCAGCACCTGCACCTGGCGCCAAGATTATTCTGGCAGCGACTCCCGGCCTTCTTCGGCCGAGTCCGGCCAGGGTGCTCGGCAAGGCAAGGGGTGCAGCAGCGCTCGGTGAGGGCGTTGCGACGCCCTGCAAGCAGGAATACAATTGTTGTACTCCTTGTGGTGCCATGACATACAGAATGACAGGAGGCCTTACCGTTGCCCCCGTTTGCCCGTCGCCCTACGCTGCAAGATGTGGCCGAGCTCGCCAACGTATCGCGATCGACGGCGTGCTTCATTCTGAGGCGACACGAACCTCAGTTCTCGCGGTACGCCAGCGAAACGATCAAGCGGGTCCAGGAGGCCGCCAAGCAGGTGGGCTACCGGGCGAATCTGATGGCCTCGTCGCTCGGCCTGCAGCGCAGCCCGTTCTTCGGGGTTTCCTTTCAACTGATCGGGGAGTGGTGTGCAGCTGCCAGCTGTTCCCGGTCCACTCCTTGATGTGGGAGGTGTTCGACGGAATCACCCGGGCCGCCCTGGCGAGCGGTCGATACCCCGTGTTTCTTACCAACCTGGAGGCCGGATCCGACCGTGATGCGTTCGACAAGCTCGACCGGGTTGTCCAGTCAGGCCTGTCCGGGGTGATCGCCTCAGTTCGGCCCGAAACATGGAAGACCCACATGGCCCGCTGGGAAGAACGCGGCATGCCCTGCGTGAGCCTCTTCGACCGCGGCACCCGGCGAGCCCCGCGCTGGCACGTCGATCTGGACAATCGTGCCGCCGGACGGCTAACGTCGGAGTACCTCCTGCGCAGGGGGCACCGAAGCGTGCTATGCGTGTGGGATTGGCAGCGCTCGAGGGCGCAGATCGATCGTCTCAAGGCCTTCCGCAATGCGCATGTGGCACGCGGGGGCACCGCGGCGTTTCTGCGGCTGTCCGGATGGATCCGATCCTTCGGCAGGGAGGGCGCGCGCGGCGAGGCGCTGCTCAGGGAGGCGCTCGACCGGAGTGGCGCGACGGCCATCTTCGCCGCTTCCGGCGGCGCCGCGATGAACATCCACTACATTCTGCAGCGCCGAGAGTTTCGCATTCCCGACGATTATTCGTTCGTGGGGATCGACGTTCCGTCCACCCAGCCCGAGTCCGCGGTGATGACCGAGATCGTCTGTCCGGGCCGGCGGCTCGGGTACGAAGCAGCCCACCTCTTGGCTAAACGGATCGAGGGCGAGGCGACACAGCCGACGGGCGTCCTCGTGGCGCCCGAACTCGTGGAGCGTGAGAGCGTCGCTACGGTCGGGACGTCCGACAACTCGTGACGATCGAGCCAGCTGCATCCGGGAGCCTGACGACTACGTTGGTGGCGCGAGCGCCCTTGTCCTTGACACTTTCGCCAAACGGGAGGGAACTGACTCGACAGTCCGTCTTGCGACTGTGGCTGCGCCGGAACCGCGCGTGTGAGGGGGTACCCACGGGCTTCGAGCGGACCGGCGTGAGAGATGGCTCAGTCGGTGGATCGGTCGCAGGACCAGCGCGTGATGTCGAAGTCGGTCCGGCCGTGCAGGATCAGGTCGCACATGATCTGGGCAGTGACCGGAGCGAGAATCAGTCCGGTCCGAAAGTGTCCGGTGGCTGCAACCAGTCCTTGCTCGCCGGGCACGGCCCCCTGCGGCACGTTCCGCCACGTCTCGACGAACACGCGCTCCAGATAGAACCGGTCGTGACGGAGGGCCTCGATCTCGACCAGGAGCTGGCCGGC
>CAYGAN010000002.1:4864-11369 GCA_964347585.1 uncultured Planctomycetales bacterium
TAGGGCTTACGATCCGGCGTTCCCGGTCGCAAGCCGGCCCACGCAGCCAAGGCCTTCGCTCGCGTGAGTGCCGGGACCATTCGCTTGGCCTGATCCAGCAGGTCGGTGATGCCGTCAGCCGTTGGACGGGCTTCGTAGCCCGCATCGTGCTCCTCCGTGGCCCCGATGAGGATCCGGCCGTCGCAGCGAGGAACGATGTAGCACTTCCGGTGTTTGATGATGTGCCGGACCGGCAGCGGCTTCTGCTCCAGCAGAACGACCTGTCCACGAACGGGATAGACGCGAACCACCTCGCCCAGCTCAGCGCAAAGCTGCGAGGACCACGCGCCGGCCGCCAGCACGACGGTCGCTGCGTGCAGATCGCCGGCCGTTGTCCGAACTCCGATCACTCGATTGCCGCGGCGCAACAGTCCGCGGACAGCCTGCTGCTCACGCAGCGAGACCCCCTCTGCCCGGCACGCGGCAATCAGCGCACGGAGCAGCCGCGGATTGCGCACCTGTGCCGCCACCGGGCAGCGCGCCCCGCCGAGCGCGTCCGGTGCAACGTTCGGCTCAAGCTCGCGGAGATCCTCAGGTTCGAGCACCTCAAAGACACGCTGGGCGTACTCATCGGTGTAATCGGCGGCGGCTCGGGCCTCGGAGCGCGCCATGCGACACTGCTGATCATCGAACAGCAGCGTGATCCGCCCACACCGGTTGTACTGCGGATCGATGCCCGTTTGCTCCGACAGCTCGGCCGCAAAGCCGCGATGTCGCTCGATGCCGCGGCGCAGCAGGCAAGCCCCTGGATCTTTCCTGTGCCAACTGCAAGGCCCCAGCACGCCCGCGCCCGCCCAGGAACATGCCTGGCCGCAGCATCCGCGCTCAAGAACCACGACGGAGACGCCCTCTTGGGCCAACCGATAGGCGATCGACAAACCGATCACGCCCCCGCCGATCACAAGAACGTCGCGACCCGGCGAACCATTCATGACGTCCGGTGAGTCCGAATCAGGTCGATCAGACGGTTGAGGTCTTCCGGCAGCGGAGCTTCCAGTTCCATCGCTTCCTGCTTGATTGGGTGGACGAAGCGAATACGAAAGGCGTGCAGGGCCTGGCGCTCGAGCAGCGGCGTATCGTCGCCGGTGCCTGCCAGAGCTTTCTCACTGACCAAATGCCCGCCGTAAAAGGTGTCGCCCACCATCGGATGGCCCAGATACGACATGTGCACGCGAAGCTGATGTGTACGACCGGTCTTTGGGTAAAGCCGGACCAGCGAGAACCCGCGGAATCGCTCGGCCACTTCGTACCGCGTGACGGCCTGCTTGAACAGCTCCGGTCGGTGTCGCAGTCCGGGCACGATATAGCGATCCTTGATCGTCGGGTGAGCCGCCAGCGGAGCGTCGATGATATCTCCGTCCAGCTCCGGGCATCCCTCCACAATACCCAGATACGTCTTCTTGACGGTGCGCCGCTCGAACTGCAGCGCGAGCCGCCAATGGGCCTCGTCCGTCTTGGCCACGATCATGACGCCCGTGGTGTTCTTGTCGAGCCGATGAACGATCCCGGGCCGGAAGGGGTCCTCCCCGTGGCTGAGAGAGCTCGCGTAGTGCGCAAGGGCATTGGCAATCGTGCCGGTCTGGGTCGCGCGGGCCGGGTGACAGATGATGCCCGCTTGCTTGTTGACCGCGAGTAGCTCGTCGTCCTCGTAGATGATCTGAAGCGGAATCTGCTCGGGTATGACCTCTGTGGGCTCGGGAGGCGGGATGATCAGATCGACGACGTCGCCGGCGTCCGGCTCGTAGCTTCCCTTGGTGGGGTTGTCATTAACCGTGATCGCCCCCTGCCTGATGAGCCGCTGGATCAGCGTACGCGACATGCGTGGGAAGCGCCCGTGCAGATACTTGTCGAGCCGGCGCCCCACCAGACGCCGACGGACCTTGATTCGTGCGCGCTGGGCACCGTCGTCGTCGATCGGCAAAGGCCGTTCGAGAATGTCCTCGTTGTGATCGCCAGGCATCGACGCGCTAGGCCCCTGCGGTAGTCATGCCGCCTTGCCGCGTCGCAATCTGAGGTCGATCAACAAAACGCCCCGCCACAAGCGGGGCGTCGCCGCTCTTGAACACGGTTCAATGTGGTGCCCCGACCGGCTACGCTGCCGCCGCCCGAACCAGCCGGTGTGCCACCTCGACAGCCGAGGCTGCGTCCGGGGCGTAGCCGTCCGCGCCGATCTCATCGGCGAATCTCTGTGTCACCGGCGCCCCGCCGATCATCGTCCGGACATTCTTCAACCCGGCCGCCTTGATCCCCTCGATGATCTTGGCCATGTACGGCATCGTCGTGGTCAGCAAGGCGCTCATGCCCACGACCTGCGCCTTGCGCTCCTTGGCGACTTCGACCATCTTCTCCACGGCGACATCGGTGCCCAGATCAACGACCTGAAAGCCCCCGCCCTGGAGCATCATCGCCACCAGGTTCTTGCCGATGTCATGCAAGTCGCCCTTGACGGTTCCGATCACGACCGTACCGGCATGGACGGCACCGGCCTCGGCCAGTTTCGTCTCGATCAATGCCATGCCGGCCTTCATTGCTCTGGCTGCGATCAGGACCTCGGGCACGTAGATCACGTTGCGACGGAATCGCTCGCCCACGATCGACATCCCCGCAACCAGGGCCTCGTTGAGAATCCGTTCTGCCGGAACGCCCTCCTTAAGCGCCTCTTCCGTCTTGGCGACCACGTCATCGCGCTTGCCGTCGATCACTGCTACGGTCATCCCTTCCAAGTCAGCCATGTGCGACGCCTCCAACCAAGTTCGTCAACCGACCCATGAGCATGCGGTTGTCAGCCTAGCGACGCCCCGGCGGACTGTCAACTCCGGGCTCACCGCCGGCGCCGGCCGGCGAGGCTGCCGGAGCGCCCTTGCCAGGAGTCCGGCCGGTCAGTATAAGAATCTCCCGCGAGGCTCGGGTACACGATGCTCATAGGCGTGATCGCCGACACGCACGACCGGCTCCCGCTGATCGAGCGCGGGCTGGGGTTGTTTCGCGATCAGGACGTCGGCGCGGTCCTGCACGCGGGCGACTTGGTCTCGCCCTTTGCAGCCAAACTGATCAAACAGTTGATTGGGTCATTGTACGTGATCTACGGCAACAACGACGGTGAGCGAGCCGGTTTGAAAGCCGTCCTGCCCCGAATCCAGGACGGCCCTCTGCGGATAGAGCTCGGCGATCGGAGAATACTCATGCACCACGCCGTTGAGTGGTGCCGGCCGGAAGACATCGCCTGGGCAGATATTGTCGTAACGGGCCACACCCACGAGGCTAGCAACGACCTGCAGGCGGGCAAGCTGCTGCTGGACCCCGGTGAATGTTGCGGCTGGGTCACCGGTCGAAGTACCGTAGCTCTACTTGACACGGACGGGCCGACCGGGGAGATTATCGACCTGGAGCCATGAATCTGCTGACGGGACCAACGAAGAATCCGCCACACGCGACAGGCGCGCGTAGCCGTACTTCCGGGTGTGGATCGCTGCGATCCTATCCCTCCCGTTGTCCGGTGTTGGTCCGAGACGCTGCTGCAAGGCTGACTCTGGCGGGGCTGGTGTTCGCGGCTGCGGGTGGGTGTGTGCGCCGAACGATGACGATAAAGACGGAACCCGACGGGGCGCTGGTTTATCTGAACGACGAGGAGGTCGGCCGCAGCCCCGTTTCCGTCGATTTCACCTGGTACGGCGACTACGACATCGTCATTCGTCACGAGGACTACGAGACGCTCAAGACTCACCAGCGGATTCGGGAGCCCTGGTATCAGGTCCCGCCCATCGACTTCTTCGCCGAGGTCCTCGTCCCCTTCGAGATTCACGATCGGCGCGAGCTGTTCTTCGAACTCGAGCCCGCCACGGCTACCGACCGGGAGGAACTTCTCCAGCGGGCTGCCGCGTTCCGCGAACGCGCTTTGTATGCTGAAGAATAACTCAGCCCGCCTCACTCTCCATCGTCCGGCAAGCTGTCAGATCTCCCCGTCGCGTTGGGCCTGGAAGACCAGCCCGGCGGCCCCGATGAAGCCCGCATCGTTGCCGAGCGTGGCCAGGCGAATGTCCGGCTGATCGTTGACCAGCCGCCACGTAAGCCTATCGAAGTGGCTGCGGATCCGCTCGATCAGAAAGTCGCCGGCACCGATCATCCCGCCGGCCATCACGATCGTCTGCGGGTTACAGAAGTGCTGCATGTTCACGCAGGCGACAGCCAGGTAGTAGCACGACTCGTCCCAGATCCGCAAGCCGAGCGCGTCCCCCGCGCGGGCCGCCGACTCGACGTCCTCACACGCGAGCTTTCCCGCGCCATTGAGCTTGGCCTTCAGGCAGGAGTCCTCGCCGGATTTGACGGCCTGTGTTGCTCGGCGCGCGGTGTGGGCCGCAGACGCGTATGCCTCCAGACACCCGCGCTGGCCGCAATTGCACGGCTCGCCGCCGGGACATACCACCATATGCCCCAGCTCGGCGCCGTTCTCGAAAAAGCCGCGGACCAGCCGTCCTTCGATCACCACTCCGCCACCCACCCCCGTCCCGAGGGTGAACATCACCATGTCCTGAACGTCCCTGCCGGCTCCCGCCCAGAACTCCCCCCACGCGGCCGCATTCGCGTCATTGTCCATCACAGTTGGCATGTCGGTCTTTTCGCGGACCTCGTCGCGCATGCGAACCGTTTTCCACCCCGGCAGGTTGGTCGGGTTTATGATCAGCCCCTGTTTGTGGCTCATCGGGCCAGGCGAGCCGATCCCCACCCCGAGCACCTGGCCGCGCGCGACGCCCGCGTCGCTGATCGCTCGATTCGCCGCCTCCGCCATCCTGTTAATCGTGAACCCCGGGCCGTTCTCGACCCCCGCAGGCACGCTGAACTTGCACAGCACGTTGGCTCGGTCGTCGAGCAGGCCCGCCTTCAGATTCGTACCCCCCAGGTCGAGCCCGACAACATATTGCTTGGCCATGTGCCGGAATCCTCCCGCCGAGTTGGCCACGGCGCTCCCGCCAGCCGCCTGCCGGGCCGGTGCAGTCGATCTTGCTGACCGCTAACCCCCGCCGGTCCGTTGGGGTGACGCGGTAACGGCGGGTAGCACAACCGTCTTGACCAGCCGGATCGGGGGCGTCTGGGCTTGCAGCGCTGAGATCGCCTCGCCCGGGACCGGGCCATCGATCTTGAGCACCATCATGGCCGTGTCATCATGTCGCGAGACGCTCAGATCGGCAATGTTGACCGAATGCTGCCCGAACGTCGTGCCGACGATACCGATCACGCCGGGCTTATCGTCGTTGAAGATCAGCACCATCGCTCCTTCGGGCACCATGTCCATGCGATACGCGTCGATGGCCAGGATCCGCGGCAGGCCGTCCAGGAAAACCGTCCCCTCGATGGAATGTTTTCCGTCGCGCGCATGCACGTCAATCACGACGTTGTCTGTGAAATTTTGGGTGGCGGTACTGGCGGTGTGCTCTACGGCGATGCCACGTCGCCGGGCGAAATCATCTACGTTGATCAGGTTCAGTCGCGTCTCAAAATGCGGGTTCAGCAGATCCACCAACGACTGGCGGGCCAAAGTCGCACAGATCGGTTGCAGCGATTCGCCGTGCGTGGTGACACTCGCTTTCTCGATACCTCCCGCACAGAGAGGCGAAAGGATTCCCCCCATCCGCCTGCATAGGTCGAGATAGGCCCGATCGCGATCCGTCAGATTCGCCGGGAAGCCGGCCACGTTCACTGCGCTGCGGATCACGTCATTGAGGAGATAATCCATCAGCGCGTCGGCCGCTTCCACGGACACCGCCAACTGCGCCTCGCGCGTCGAGGCGCCGAGGTGAGGAGCCAGTACGACGTTCGGCGCGTCCAGAAGGGGGTTGCCCTCGGGCGGCTCGCGGGTGTACACGTCGATCGCGGCGCCGGCGATCTTGCCGCTCTTGAGTGCCTCGGCCAGTGCAGCCTCCTCAACGATGCCGCCGCGCGCGCAGTTGACGATCCGCGCGCCGTCCTTCATCTTGGCCATCTGCTGGGTGCCGATCATCCCGCGAGTCTGGTCCGTCATCGCAGCATGAATCGACAGATAGTCGCTCTGGGAAAGCAGCTCGTCCAGATCCTCGACCACGGGGACTCGGCCCTCCAGTGCAGACGACCCGGAAAAGAACGGGTCGTACGCAAGGACCTTCATTTCCATGGTTAGGGCCCGCTGCGCCACGGCCCGGCCGACCCGGCCGAAGCCAATCAGGCCGAGCGTTTTGCCGGACAACTGCGTCCCGACGTACTCCGATCGCTTCCACTGGCCGCTCTTGACGTGCTGATGGGCCTCGGGGATCCGGCGGGCCAGCGAGAGCATCATCGCAAGGGTGTGCTCCGCCGTCGCCAGCGCGTTTGCCTCAGGGGTGTTCATCACGATGATACCGCGTGCGGTTGCCGCCTTGACGTCCACATTGGCCGGGATGACCCCAGCCTGCTGGTGCCAGCCGAGACAGTGTGGAAGGCGCGGGGCAAAGCTCTC
>CAYGAN010000002.1:11379-16732 GCA_964347585.1 uncultured Planctomycetales bacterium
CGCACGAGCAATTGCCCGAAGCCGGCCGGGGTCTGCCAATACTTTGCCCGTCACCTTCACTGCCGAGCGGATCGCCATTCCGTCGTAATCCCGGATCGTGGCTGCGAGTTCGTCTTCGGCGAGGCCTGTCTTGACATCGACCTGGACGCCCTCGGTTTCTCGCAACCGCTTGATACCCGCTTCCGCCAACTTGTCCGCCACCAGAATCTTGATCATGATCGTTGCACCTCTGAGTCCTAATCGCCTGGGGCCGTCGATCCAGGCCCATTCTATATGCCGTCGTGCTCGGTTGGAAGCTCAGTTGAACACTGCCGAAACCGATCGGACCTGTTCTCGTCACGCGCCGGCTTGCCCGGGTCACGCGAAGAGAATTCCTGCGTACCCGACGGCGTCGCCGGCCGGCTCAGGGGCCATCGCGCTGAGGACTTCATGGCTGGTGATGTGTTCCAGCAGGACCGCACGCGCCGCCCCGACCTCGCGACAGGCCGCGACGGCGGCAGCGATTGCCCCTCCGCCGCACGCGTTGCGGTGCTCATTGGTCTCTGCCACGATGGCTTCCGCAGACGTCTCCAGGATCATCTCGATCAGTCGCCGATCATTCACATTCTTGGCCCACTCGAGCGCCTTGGGGCCGGTGCCCTGGGGCGTGAACCCGTAGCCCGGCCCGTAGTGCGTCAGGTCCGTTGAGCCGACGAAGACCACGTCCGCGTCGAACGACTTGACCGTACGTCCGACCGCCCGGCCGATCTCGTGCGCGCGAGCTGTCGGGGCGACCATGATCGGAAGGATCTTCGCTTCCGGGAACAGATGACGCACGAACGGAAGCTGGACCTCAATCGAGTGCTCGGACTCGTGAGCGAAAGGGTCCGCCTCGATCAGATTGGTGTGTGCCAGCACTCGTTGTCCCAGCCGTTCATCCACCTGGACCGCGCCGATCGGCGTGTTCCACTGGCCGCCGTCGAACATGGCCCCACCGGCAGTCCGCATTGCATGGACCGCGCCGAACAGGACGAGTGTCTCGGGTTGCCGCTTCTTGGCGATGGCGGCAAATACCCGCCCCGCCACCTGCCCGCTGAACGTCCATCCAGCGTGCGGCACGATCCCGCCGACCGGCCGATCCGGCAACGAACTCTCGTCCAGCTCCGACGGTATGCACTGCTGCAACTCCCGCTGACAATGCTCCGGACTGCCGGGATAGAATCGGCCGGCTACGATTGGCTCGCGAACCATCATCACATGGTCCTCCCTTGCGGCACGGGCATTTGCATGCTGCAACGCCCGACAAGAGGTTCCCAGCCGTAGCGTCTTGCGGCTCGGGACCCTATCCCGATAGTATGAACCAATGTTCGCGTCGGTCAATGACTGCGCAAGGCTGCTGAGCTTGAACGGGGGGCGACCTCCTCGGAACGAAGCCGCTCGACGACGCCGTTACCCCTCAGGATTCACGTCTTCGTCGGCCAGAAGAAGGTCACCGTGCCGTTCGATCTCAAGGACGTCGAGCTGCCATAACGCCACCCTACCTGCCGGTAACGAAGTAGAACAGACGTCCCTGCGGGTGCGATCGCAGACTACCGGGTGACCCCAAGGGTCGGTCATGAAGCTGTCCGTCACAAAGGTGGTCCTCATCCTATTCACCGTTGTTCCGCTCGTCTTCATGGGGGTGGGCACCTACATGGCGCGGAGCCAGCACCACAAGATCACAACCTACCATCCCGTGCAGGCAGCCGTTCTGTCCACGCGGGTAGAAGTGCACACCTCCCGCGACAGCGAAGGCCGCACGAGCCGTTCGTACAAGCCGGTCATCGAATACCGCTACGAAGTCAATGGACAGTCATACACGTCCGACGAGGTCACCCCGCTCGATGAGAGTGCCGGGAGCAAATGGGCGCATGAGATCATCAACCGGTACAAGGCCGGGCAGACCTACGAGGCGTACTACAACCCCGATCACCCGTCTGAAGCTTTCCTTGTGCGGCAATACAGCTTCTTCCCATATATGTTCATCCTCTTCCCGATGCTTTTCTTGGCGACCGGCTCGGGGATCATGATCGGGATGGGCGCCTCGCAGCGCCGGCCTCCCGAGCCCGTCGCCAGGCCGGGCGGGCGGTTCGAGATCAAGCCCACCAGCCGCATCGCCGACAGGCGGCGCGCCGCACTGATCGCCGCGGTTGCGTGGCACGGCGTCGGTGTGCTGGCCTGCGGGCACTACTTCGCCGCGGCCGAGCCACCCTACGGGGCACTGCCGATCATCATCGCGGTGATCTACGAGGCCATCGGATGCGTGCCGTTGGCGCTTGCGTGCCATTACTACGTTCTGGGCCGCCGCATGAGCGATGCGCGCCTTCTGGTCGGCGCTCAACGGTTCGCGTGCGGCAATCAGATAGCCGTACACGCCGAGCAGGAAGCCTACGTCCCCTTGCTGATCGAGGAGCTCACCGTCGGGTTGGTGTGTCGGGAGACGACCCGCGAGAAACGCGGGTCCAAGACGACCATCAGCACGCATACGTGCTATGAGAATCAGGTCTCGGCCCTGAAGGACCGTCAAGCCCAGCCGGGGCAGACCGTGGCGATCGGTCAGGCCCTCTGGATTCCCGCGGACGGCCAGCCCAGCTCGCCGCCCACCAATAAGGATTATCCCCGCTACGCCTGGGCAATCGAACTCGCCGCCCGCATACCCGGCAGCCCGGACTACCGCGCCAGGTTTCCTATCACTGTCGAGAAGGCACCGAACGAGGCGGAGTAGCAGGCGAGCAGTTCGGGTCCGCAGTCCCTGACGAACGGTACCTGCATGGAACGGCTGATCCATCGCCGCGGACTCTCTTTCTGCGCCGCTCGATTGATATTGAAGGCAGGGAGCTGTAACGTGGCCCGCCGGCCCTGCGTGCCGGAGGCCGTCATGAATGCGAGGGCGGGTTCGAGCCTTGGTCTCCTTGGGACGATCGTTTGGCTCCTGGGTCTTGGTGTGGGTGTGGCGATCGGTGAGAACGCCTCGATCTCGGCGCACGGGGCCGACCGATGGTACACGTACGAGGAGTGGTATGATTGGCATCCATATGGCGGGTTCCAGTCAGCGCCGGATGGTGGGCTGACTGTCCGCGCCCATTTCGTCGGGCCGATGGCGGTGACCCCGCGCGGCGTGTATGTGCGCCTCCAGAAGGGCACGGACTTGGGCGACGTTCGCCTGGTCATCCGCGACCACACCAGCAAGCCGATCCCGACTGAGTACACGCCGATCGACGTGCGCGGCTGTCCCGACGATCGACAATGGATTCGGCTTGGCTTGGGCTCGTGGGCGCGAGGCTTCGCGCCGCTGACGCTTACGGCCGACGGCACGGGTGCCCCTTCAACGCGGCGCGTGGGCGGGGGACGGACCGGCGTGCCCCGGTTCGACTATCTACTGATCTCGCCGAACCTTCGCTATCTGACCCACGGTCGAGCCGAGCAGTGGATTCGCGAGCACGAGGCCGGCCGGGAGATTCGCTGCGGCGTGCCGCTCGGCGGGATCGGCGCCGGCAAGATCGAGCTCTGTCGCGACGGACGATTCCGCAATATCACCATCAACAACAACATCGACGCGCCTTTCTACAGACCGCCCCTCTGTTTCATGGCCCTTTTTGCCCGGGATGCCTCCGGCGCGCAGGCGCGCGCGCTCAGCACCGAGCCCGTGATGGGGCTGCAGCCGGTCGAAGACATCGAATTCCAAGGCCGGTACCCCACCGCGCGCCTTCGCTTCGTCGATCGTCAGCTGCCTATCTCCGTCGAACTCACAGCGTTCAGCCCCATTGTTCCCTATGACGTGGATGATTCTTCATTGCCGGCCGTTGTCTTCGACTTTGAGTTGCACAACCCGGGCAGGACAGAGATCGACGCGGCCGTAGCGATCTCTTGGGAGAATCTGCTGGGCTGCGGCGGTCGGCCCCAGCCGAGCCGATTGTGGGCCAAGACCGGCCACTACGTCCGTTGGCGACGCCAGCAGCGCAACACGCAGGAGCGGATCGACGAGAAAGATGTTGTCGGGATTCGTTTCGTCGGACTCAACAAAGATGAGAAGGATAGCGAAGGCAACTACGCCTTGCTGGGTCCGGTGCGAAAGGACCTGACATACTCTGTGCTTAGCGCGTACGGCGACGAGCCGGCGAGCCGGCATGAGTACTCACTCACCCGGGCCCCGACCGCGCCGAGGGCGGCTCCTGGTCCCTGGGCTGCATTCGCCACGCAAGGCCGCTTCCCAGGACCAGCGTCCGCCACTGAAGGCACCGGTGCCGCCCTGGCAGTTCGCACGACGGTGCCGCCCGGGCAAACCACGCACGTGCCGCTGGCGCTGGCTTGGCACCTGCCTCATCACTACCAGATGGGCCAGGAAGACATGGGCCACTACTACGCCAATCGTTTCGACAGCTCGCACGCGGCGGCGTGTTACGTGCTGAGCCATCGCGAATCTCTTTGGGCTCGAACGCGAGCCTGGCATGGCTTGTTCGCGCACAGCACGCTGCCCGAATGGCTGCAGGATATGCTAATCAACGACGCGTACGTGCTAGCGACCAACACCTGGCTGACGCGCGACGGGCGGTTCTCCGTCAACGAAGGTGCCACGAACATGTACGGCGTGATGGGGACTCTCGATCAGAAGCTGTACGCCTCGCACTTCTACACGCTGTTCTTCCCCTCGCTGCAGAAGCAAGAGCTTCTGCACTTTGCCACCAGGCAAGCGCCAAGCGGAGAAATGCCCCACGACCTGGGATGCGGATACTTCCGCGCGAAATGCACGCCGCTCGACTGGCCGGACCTCGTAAGCGCGTTCATTATCCTTTCCTATCAGTACTATCACCTTACGGGCGATGCGGGGTTCTGGGCGCAGGTTCGGCCCGGCGTTGCCAAGGCGATCCGAGCTCTGCACACCGCGCGCGACCCGCAGGGCCAGGGCATCCCGACGGGTGGCAGCACGTTCGACGATGAATGGTCTCTGCAGATGATGAGCTACCATGCGAGCCTCTGGTTGTGCAGCCTGTGAATAGGCGCTCAGATCGCGCGAGACGAAGGTAATGAGCAACTCGCGGCCGAATACGACGCACGCTTTGCCAGGGCCAAGGCCGCCGCCATGCAACACCTGTACACTGGCCAATACTTGCGTTTCGGCTGCGACCCGAGAACCGGGCAGAAATCCACCAGCTCACACGTGTCCCAACTGGCCGGCGAGTTCTTCTCGCACCTGCTCGGTCTGGGCGATCTGTATGATCGCGAAGTGTCCCGGACCGCTCTGGCTGCGATGTTTGAGCTGCATTGTCACGAGGGCTTCAAGCTACCGCCCAAGCTCGTCGATGCTGACGGAAAGATACCCTCCCGCAGGGGCGAG
>CAYGAN010000002.1:16742-19525 GCA_964347585.1 uncultured Planctomycetales bacterium
CTTCGCCCCGGTAAGTTGGCCGATGCACACCCGAGCCTTCGTCGTCGGCAACGCGTTCCATTTCGGCATGGAGCGTGAGGGATGGGATCTACTCAGGAGCATGCACGACGCAATCCGCTCAGCCAACGGCCTCGACCCGTGGGACCAGAGCCTTTATTACGATCCGTTCACCGCGCGTTTGGATTGGGGCGTGTTCTACATGACCGCACCGGCCAGTTGGCTCGCCTATCAGGCGCTGGCCGGTTACGACTACGACGCGAATCACAAGCGGCTGCGCCTTGATCCGCCTATCGCCAAGCTGTTTGCCAAGAGCATCGTGCCGGTGTTCACGCCGAATTTCTGGGGTCTAATGACCTGCGGGACCGATCGGCCGGATCAGCTCGAACTCGACATCGTTCGCCTCGTGGACGAGGCGCTTGAGATAAGAGAGATCGTCGTTCAGCCGACAGCACAGCAGGCGGCGGTCCGACTGGACGATTCACCCGTCTCGTGTGCGCTCCAGCGGGACACGATTCATCTGACCCACCCCGTCTCGCTACGAGAAGGCCAGAAGCTGTCGATCCAGCTCCGTCGTTAGAGCCTGTGTTACTGACGCCGCATTCACACGCGCCGCGTACGCTCGTCCAGTCGGGTCTGACCTTGCCAGATTCCGACCGTGCAGCGTAGGATACGAGCCTGTCACGATGACAAGCACCAACAGCCAGGAGCGACAAATGGACTACAGAAGGGTAATACCGTGCCTGGACGTCAAAGACGGACGGTTGGTCAAAGGTATTAACTTCGTGGCTCTGAAAGACGTCGGTGATCCAGCGGAGAACGGCGCAGCGTACAGCGAAGCCGGCGCGGACGAGCTGGTATTCCTGGACATCACGGCCACAGTCGAGAACAGAAAGACGCTGATCGACGCTGTAAGAAGGACGGTCGAACGGATTTCGGTCCCGCTGACGGTCGGGGGAGGAATCCGCAGGATCCAGGACATTCACGATCTGATGGGCGTCGGCGCCAGCAAAGTCTCGATCAACACGGCCGCCGTGCGGGATCCCGACTTCGTCAAGCAAGCGGCGGCGGATTTCGGCAGCGGCAAGATCGTGGTTGCCATCGACACGCGCAGCTCAACGCAGGTGCCCTCGGGCTTTGAGGTGATGGTGGCCGGCGGGACGAAGGCTACCGGAATCGACGCGGTCGAATGGGCCAGAAAGGTTGAGGACCTGGGCGCGGGCACGATCCTGCCGACAAGCATGGACGCGGACGGCACCCAAGCCGGGTACGACATTCCGATGACCCGGGCGGTTGCCGACGCGGTCAGCCTGCCCGTCATCGCGTCGGGCGGCGCGGGGACACTCGAGCACCTCTACCAGGCCATCGTGGAGGGCCACGCAGACGCCGTCCTCGTCGCGTCCATCGCGCATTTTGGAAAGTACACGATCAAAGAGATGAAAACATACTTGGCCGAGCGCGCGATCCCGGTGCGGTTGTAGCTTCGCGCGGCTTTGGGACGCGCGGCGAGTGCCAGCGATCCGGCGACGAGCGACGCGGCCTGTGTTGGCCGTATCTCGGTATGCCTCAGCTTCAACAGGCGCACAAGGTACGGATGTGGGTCGATACGCGATTGGCAAACTGCCTCACGCTCAGCTCGCCAAGCTGCTGGCCCGTTTCGGCCGGCCAAGCCGTCAGGGCGTGCTGATCGGACCTCGCGTCGGGGAAGACGCTGCCGTCGTCTGCGTCGGCGATCAGTGTCTGGTCATCGCCACCGATCCGGTCACGTTTGCCTCTGACCGCATCGGCTGGTACGCCGTCCAGATTAACGCCAATGACGTCGCGACCATGGGCGCCGCGCCTCGCTGGTTCCAGGCGTGCGTTCTGATGCCGGCCCGCTCCAGCATTTCTGTCGAGAAGGTATTTGCGGACATCGACGCGGCCTGCCGCCCGCTCAAAGTGGCCGTCGTCGGTGGCCACACGGAGGTCACCGCCGGCATCGATCAGCCGATCGTCGTCGGCACCATGATGGGCGTGGTCCCAAGGACCAGACTGGTAACGTCGAGCGGGTCTCGGCCGGGACAGACGATCGTGATGACCAAGTCCGCCGCCATCGAAGCGACGGCCATCATCGCGCGCGAGCGCGGACGCGAGCTGGCACGCAAGACCAGCCGGGCTCTTGTCAGTCGCGCCCGGCGGTTCCTGTTCGAGCCGGGAATCTCCGTCGTGCCGGAAGCCCTCATTGCCGCTCGCTGCGGCGCGACGGCCATGCACGACCCGACCGAGGGGGGGATCGTGACCGGATTGTGGGAGCTCGCCCAGGCCTCGCAGGTCAGAATCCAAGTAAACGTCGAAGCGATCCCCGTCGCCGAGGATACCCGCCAGGCGTGTCAGGCCTTCAGGATCGATCCGCTCCGCGCGATCGGCTCGGGCAGCCTGCTGATCGCGATCAAGCCCCGCGCCGGCCAGACACTTCTGCGCCGTCTGCGGCGCGCCCGGATCCAAGCTGCCGTCATCGGCCGGACCGAAGCCGGCCGGGGCGAACTTGTCGCCCTCACCGGGCGGCGACTGAAACCCACGCCCCGCGACGAGATCGCAAAGCTCTATGAGGGACCGTAAACACGTACCCCGGGGTCGGAAGGCCCTTGCCGGGCGGGGTCGGGCCGGGCACAATTGCGGCGCCGGCAAAGGCTTTGTCTGGAAGTTTCCCCTGGGCGCGCGACGCTTGCGTCGGGGCATGGGCGCGGATGCACCGGCGCCGAAGCATTGGTGCCGGGCTACTTGGCCTGAGGCGTCGCGGCTAAAGA
>CAYGAN010000002.1:19535-31208 GCA_964347585.1 uncultured Planctomycetales bacterium
CGCGAGAGCGCGCGCTCGACGCCTTCCCGGGGCGACGCGACGGCTTCGACGAGCAGCTCGCCGGCGGCCGCGAGCGGCAGGCCGTCGGTGTAGAGCAGGACGCGCGCGCGCCGGAGCGCCTGGCACAGGTGCTGCACCATCCACTGGTCGATGGCGAAGAAGGCGTCGTATCGGTTTTCGTTCGGACCATGGAACATTCACGAGGGCGCCGATCCGTTCGGGCCAGCGGTCAGGCCCACGGTGGCATTTGCCCGGAAGTTGACGATGTACAAGAAGCTCGGGTTCGACGGGGTGCAGTTCCACGACGACGATGCCGTGCCCGAGCTGAACGATCTCAGTCCGGCCCAGATCCGCGCGCGAGCTAAGGCGGTCAAGAGGCAACTGGACGGCGCGGGTCTGGTGGCGGAGTTCGTCGCTCCGCGGTTATGGGAGGACCCGCGGACCATCGACGGCGCGTTCACGGCAAACGATCCGAAATGCCGGCGGTACGCGCTCGATCGCGCGAAGAAATGCATCGACATCGCCAACGCACTAGGCACGAAGCTGATCGTACTGTGGCTCGCTCGCGAGGGCTCCTATATTCGGGAGAGCAAGAATCCGCGGAAGTGCACCGGGCTGCTGCTGGACGCAATCAACAAGCAGCTGCAGTACGACAAGCGCATTCGCATCGCCATCGAGCCCAAGCCCAACGAGCCGATGGACCAGGCCTACGTTCCGACGATCGGACATGCGATCGCGATGGCTTACGCCAGCGCGGACCCCAAGCGCGTCGGCGCGCTGGTTGAAACCGCGCACGCGCTGCTGGCAGGGCTTGATCCGTCCGACGAAATGGCCTTCGCGCTGTACCACAAGAAGCTTTATAGCGTCCACCTGAACGACCAGAGCGGGTTGAAGTTCGACGAGGACAAGTCGTTCGGCTCAGCCAATCTGCGCGGCGCGTTCAACCAGGTCCGTGTGCTGGCCGAGGCGGACTACGGCAGCAACGGCGAGTTTGTCGGCCTGGACGTCAAGGCCATGCGCACGCAAAGCGCCGAGACCGCCACCAAGCATCTTGCCAACAGCCGGGCCACGTTCCTTCATTTGGCCAAGAAGGCTCGCACGCTGGACAAGAAAGCCGAGCAAGCACTCGCCGCGGATCGGGATTATGAAGGGCTGGACCGCTTGATCCTCGAGCATCTGATGGGGGTGTGAAACCAGGCAAGAACGGTACAGCTCGGCAATCGTTTGTCGGGCACGTAGCTCGGCGCGCACGCGGGCCCTCGCGGGTGGGCACCAGCACGGCGTTGACAATTCCGAGCCGGGGGAATCAAATGATCCCGCATGTCCTCTTCGCCGGAAGCTCCCGAGACTGTTCCTGTCCACGTCGCAATGGTCCTGGACGAACGGTTCGTTGACGACGCGGGGGCGGTGCTGTCGCGCTTGTGCGTCGGCATGGTCGATGAGGCAATCCAGGTGACCGTCGTCACGCCTGTAGCGCTGCCCGATGAGCTGCTGATCGGCGCGGTGCGCGTGCTCACGTATCGCGCAAGGCGATGGCCTTTCAGAAGCCACTCGGTCCGCGCTCTGTTCGGCCAGGTCGCGCCGCGTCGGCCAACGGTCATCCACGCGCTTTCGGGCCGGGCGGTGAAGATCGGGCGTGCGCTGGCGGCACAGTTCGGCGTCCCGCTCATCACGCAAGTCAACGGGCACGACGAGATCGGTCCGGCCGTTCGCTCCCGGCTGGTGCCGCCGGCGGCGATCGTGTGCGCGAGCGAGCCATTGCGCGAGGCGATCCGGCGGCGCCGTCACAGAACCGATGATCAGCGGCTGCGTTTGGTCCGACCTGGGGTCCACCCGCAGGCTGCGCCGACGTGCTTCGTTGATCCGGCCAAGATGGCCACGGTGGTCACGCGAGTCGCGCTGACAGAGCGTTGCCGGGTGGCGGACGTGATGCAGGCGGCGGCGCGACTGAAGGAGCGGGGGGTCGAGCTGATGTTGTTCGTGCTGGGCACCGGGCCGGCCGAGCCAGCCCTCCGCGAGCTGACCAAGACCCTCGGTCTGCGTCGAGAGGCCATCTTCGCCGGGCAAATGCACGACGCGTCATCGGCCATCGAAGGGGGCGACATCCTGGTGGTGCCTCGAGCGGAAAAGACATTCAGCGTCGCCACGTTGGAGGCCCTAGCGGCAGGGCTGGCCGTCGTCGGTGCGAGGGGCGGCGCGGGCGACTTTCTGATCGATGGGCAGACGGGGCTGCTCTACGAGGAAGGCAACGTAGAACAATTGATCCAGCAGCTCGCACATCTGCTGGAAGATCGCTCTTTCGCCAAAGACCTGGCCGCTCGCGCGCTCGCCTACGTCAAACAGAACCATCAGACCAGCGCGATGGTGCGATCATTGAGCGAGCTCTATCGTCAACTATCAGTAGAGCGCGAGGCGGAACGGCCTCGGCGCCGGGAATGAGCGCGTCAAAGGACAGGCACCGGCACGTTCAGTCGCGCGGCCAGGAAGCCAATTTGCCGGCCGGCGCGGTGGCGGGGCGTGTGGCGGGCTTGCTGGCGGCGCGACGAGCCGCTTGGTACGCGAGCAGGACTGTGCTTTCAGGACGCTTCTGTAGCGCAAACGCCAGGAACTCGTCGATGACCCGTTGATCCATTGTCAGGTCCGAAGCCCGCTCGAGGGCGTTTACGACCTGTTGATCACTGCCGCGCGCCAGTCCCAGCTCGGCCAGTCCCATCTGGACGTCGAAATGGTCGGATGCCAACTGACCCGCACGCTCGAGCCAATCCCCCCACGGCGAAAGCCCGCCCTCGGGGCGGAACTGCAGCAGCATGCGCGACAGCCGTAGATACCCCAGGCCCAGCGCCCTCGTGACGGCCTGCTCACTGCTCTGCGGGTTAACCCGGTGGATGAGGTCGCGCGCCTCGCCTTCCTGACCGGCGGCCAAGCGGTAGAGGGCCATGAGATCGAGAATGCGTGCGGCAATGGCGTCAGCGTCAGCGACCGTTGGCACATCTTCGAGAGCTCGCTGAGCTTGCCGGATGGCCGCCTCGGGTTGCCTGGGGTTGGCCAAGAACAGATAACGCGATCGCTCCACGCGCGTCGCCAGACTCGCCCAGCGGAGACGGTTCCCAAATCTGGCGAACAGGTCCAGTGCCTCGCCAGCGGCGGCAGCGGCGCCACCACATTCCCTGCGGAGGAACATGATCATCGCTTGCAGTCGCAGCTTCTCCGCTGAACGCGAGTCGGGCCAGTCATCGGGCTCACCGATCGCAAGGGCTTCTCGGGCCTTGGCGACGATCGGGGCAAACGCCTTATCGAATCCCTCCGTCTTGGCTAGCTCCCGCACGGCGGCCGCGAAGCGCACCGAAACACTGCGGAAACGGAGCGGACCGCAGAGGATCTCCACCTGCTCTGCCAACGGCTTATAGCGTGAGAGTTGCCACAGACGAACGGCGAGCCCTTCATCGAATCTTCGGCGAAGATGTTCGTCCGTCAGCGCTGCCTCGGCACGCCGCCGGTAGATTTCAAGCAGCCGCGTACGACCGCGAGCGATTTCCAACTCCCTCATCATGTTCGCAAGATCATGCAGGATCACCCCGACGCCCGGCACGCCCGGCGCCCAACGACGTAGCTTCTCGGCCAGCTCGATGCCATCCTGCGCGTGCAAGCGGACCTGGGCTTCGTCCTCGGCAGCCAGCCCTTCGAGGCGATGGTCCTGTCGACCGGCCTGGATGAACCGGCCAGCGCGGTTTCGCCACGAGCGATGGAAAGCCGATGCGGCTTGATGGCGAGCCAGCAGATACTCGCTGTTGGCCGCGAGGCGACGGATGGGGTTCAGGCGAGCCCAGGCGGCCCGCCGGCCGAGCGCGAGAGCGCCGTCCCACTGAACGCTTTCAATCTGTCCGTGGACCTCGGCGTGTGCGCGAGCGCCGCGCCAGTCGCGGTAGCTCACCGCCGCCAAGGCCAGCGACACGCAAGCCGCACCAGCAACGGTCAGGTAACGCACTGGCGCGCGGATGGAGCCTGCCGAGCCCACAACATTACCGCCGCCGTCGGCCCGGGCTGCCGGGGCGAGGGCTTCGCAGGTGATCGCCCACGTCAGGCCCACAACCGTGTAGTACACAGCTGGCAGGCCGGGCAGGCGCAGCGCGACATCGCTGGTCTCCTCGACAATTAACCCGACGAGTGACGCGAGCAGACCGATTAGACACCAGCGCTGACGCGGGTCCCGCAGTCGCCGAAGCGCCACGATCCCCCCCCAGAAAGTCAGCGCGTACATGCCCGCCAGCATCGCAAACCCGACGCTGCCGAGATCGGCCGCGATCTCCAGCCACTCGTTATGCGCGTGGGCGATGCGCGTATCGGCAAAGACCTGCGGATCGCAATCGAGGTCAGCAGCGGCCATGCTGTCGGCGAGCAGCGCGTATCCAGACTGGCCGAACCCGGTCAGCGGGCGTTCGGCGACCATGTTCAGTGCGTACGACCATGTGTAGAGCCGCAGCCGGGCCGTCGCGCCCCGTGCGTACGCTTCGACCCCCAGCAGGCGTGGCAGGACGTACCAGCCGCCAGCCGCCACGCCAGCCAGGACAATGGCGACAACCACCAGCTTTCCCCGCCGCCTGAGGGCGAAGAAAGGCATCGCCGCCAGCCCGAAGACGAGTCCCAAAGCGGGCCCGCGCGAGCGTGTGGCCAGATACGACCAAGCCTTCGCCGGCCAAGACTCCGACGCGGGCAACGGCCCAGGGGAGCCGGTCAGCAGAAATGCCCACGTCATTGCGGCGAGAGCTACGCATAGGAGCAGAACGCCCAGAAGATTGAGCAGTCCGATCCGGCCGAGGATCCGACGGAAGCGCCCGATGGCTTCGGACGCCGCCACCAGGATTGCTGGGATCATACAGGCCGCCAAGGACAGCGGCTGGCCGATCGGATAGCTGGCTCTTCGTGACGGGTTCCTCTCGTAGAAGTACCAAACGGCAAGGGCAGCCGTCAGGGCGCCGACAACCGTCAGCACGAGTGCACCAGCGCGAGCGGTCCGGCCGGTGAGTGCTCGGGCCACGCCAAGCGCCCAAGCCAACGGAATCGCCATCCAGATCGAGCCGTAAAAGGCGAACGCTGGAGCATGCGACCATCGACTGCTCAGAAACGACCAGACGACAAAGAGCAGCAAGAGCAACTGCGCACCGATCACCGGCGACATCTGCCCGCGTAGGCCGGGTCGCGCCGATACAGGCGTACTTGGACCGTTGTTCCCGCGGGCGGGGAGGTCCTGACTCGCGGTAAAGAGCAGCGTCTGCGGCGGGCCATCTCGTCCGTTGCTGGCGAACGCGAGGGCTGCCAGGAGCACTGCAACCGCTGCTCCGATGCCCAGAACAAGGTCCTTGATCGCAATACCGAGCGGCGTGGGCAGGCGATAGTCGAAGTTCAACGCGACCGCCAACGGACGCAGCAGAGACTTGGGCGACCAAGGCCGGGCTCCCTCGATCTGGCCACGAGCCGAACTGGAAAGAAAGCAGGTCCCCGCAAGCACGGCTACGATCAGGAACACCGTCACCACGTGAACCGGTTTGGTGGGCATGTCAGGAGCCGCTGATTTGTCGCGCAAGACGTTCCGTCAACAGGCCCTTCAGGCTATCAGCTTGTCCGAGCGTTGGCCAGAAGGCGCACTCGCACGCGGGCGCGCCCAGTCAGCCAAGCCGAGCTTGGTTTTCGCTCGACTCCAACGTACTCTCTTCCTACGTTTCGTCCGGTCATAGGGTGCGAATGGGAGAAGTGAACGTGTCCGAGGACGTGCGACAATGTGAGATCCAGGTCCGGGTGCGTTACGCAGAGAGCGATCCAATGGGATATCTGCACCACGCGAAGTACCTGGAGTATTTCGAGATGGGTCGGACCGAGCTGCTTCGTCTCAACGGGCTGCGATATCGTGACTGCGAGCAGAGAGGCGTGTATTTCGTGGTCGCCAAACTTGAATGCCGCTACCGGGCGCCCGCAAGATACGACGATCTTCTGACGCTGACGACCACTGCAACTCGGATGACGCGGGCACGCATCGACCACGAATACCAGCTCAAGCGCGACGGGCAGGTGCTCTGCGAGGCCCGCACGACGTTGGCTTGCGTCGATCGGCAGGGCAGGATCGCCGCCATCTCCGAGGACATCTTCAGGAACCGTCCTACGGCCCAGGCGTGAGGGCGAAGGTGGCGACCTGCTGCGGGTTCAGACGCACCGCAACAGGCGTTGCCTCGGGGTGCCCTGCCGGCCGCCACGCCGCCGTGAGCGGCGTTTCGCCGCCGTTGTAGAATCGCACCTGCCCGTCCCCCTCTGCCGGGGGAACCACAAGGCTAAGCAGGTTGTCGGGAAGGCAGATTCGGCCGGCTTCGTCGAGCAACTCGATCGCAGGCTCCACGGCGCCTCGAATCAGGCGTGTCCCCAATAGGAGCGGTCCGTAGCAGCCTGTGACCGCCCCGACGCCCCAGTTGCGACCGTGACCGGCGGCCACGGAGCAGACTGCCGGCCCGCGATCGGAGTGCTCTCGCCCGCTTCGCAGCGCACGAACGGCCAGGCCTAACCGTGCAGCGGCCGTGCCTAGCGCTCGTTCGGCGAAGGAAACGTCGCCGGTGAGCTGAAAGGCCAGAGCCAGCGCAGCCGGGCTGGGCTGGACGGTGTGCTCAACGGCTCCCCGCTCGGACCACCGCCCCCAATAGACCATGTCGTACCGTTTGCCGACGCCGGCACGCTGCGGCTCAACCTTCTCGTGCATCATGATCGCCAGCTCCGCCTCTCCAGCCGGCGGGAACTGATCGACCGCCCGTCGAATTCGCGTGTCGAAGCCCACGTCCCGAAACGCGGCGCGATAGTAGCTGACGGCGGCGGCTCCAGGGTCCGCGTAGGGGTCTGCGATCTGCCCGACCAACGGCTCGACCAACCGGCGGGCGGCGAGATGAAACACCTCTTCACCGGACAGAGCAAAGAGATCACCGAAGGCGTATATCGCCCCGGAAGCGATCAGATTCTCAACGCCGGCAAGCGGATCATCCGGCAGGTGATGCACGTCCGCCGCGGCTTCCCGCAAGGCAGCAGACGTCAGATCGCGTTGGTACAAACCGCGACCTTGGGAATCGTACAGAACGGGCAGCGGCCCGTCGCACTCGACGATCCGCCTGGCCCGCCGCCGCCCGTACCGCAAGGCCCAGTCCGCGTACCTGTCCTCCTCGAGCACGCGATGGGCCGCCAGCGCCAGGTGTATAAAACGCAGATGCTCAGCCGCCTCGACAGCGAACTCAGGCGAGTCATCAACCACGCGCGTACCAAGCCGCCAGCTTCGAAAACGGTCTCGCGTGTAGTCGTACCAGGCGGGCACCTCCCCGGCCCAATTGCCAACGTGATGAGCTGCATCCTCGAGGATCGATCGCGCCGCGTCGTTGTCACCAAACAGGCCGAGATACTGGGGCAGGAAGAGCACGAACGCCTCCGGCCCGTGGTGCGCCTCGGTCCTGGGCGGATAGCCGTGTACGCACTCGCGCTGGAGCCAATCGCCAAGAACAGCGATGAGCGACCGAAAGTGCGCTGCGAGCTTCTCGTTACGCGTGATGAGGTAATGGGGGATCCACGCCAGCGCGTAGTTCACCTCGTCGCCGCCGCCACCTTGCGCCCCCCGTGCGTCGAGCCGCAAGCTCTGGTCGAGCCAACGGTCCATCAGCATGCGAAGCCGCTGGTAATGCCGGTGGCACTCTTGCATGCTCGTCGGTAACGTGCCGCTCTCAGCCATCGGCGGCAGACTCACGTCAACGTTCGAGCGGCTCGATCCAGCCACCCCTTGCCCCATCGGCGCCATCCGTGGAGCAGGATCGCCGCCACAGCCACCGGTGCGACCTTGCCGGCTCCTTGAATGAACGGCACGACCGCCTCAGGCGCGTCGCGACAGGCTTCGACCGCCGTGTGCTCTTGGAGTTCGTCGCGCGGGTCGAGCCTGGCGGCCAGTTCGTCCCGCGTCAACGAGACGGTGGCGTCGAAGATCAGCTCCGGCTGGAATATCTCGCGATCACGGACCAGCCCCAGACAGACGGTCTCGTTGATCTCTTGCTCGCCGACGTGGATTTCCTCATCGAGCTCACGCCGGACGCTGGCGAAGGCATCAACCATTCGTGCTCGGGGCGCACCACGTGCAGCAGGCTTCCAGTCAGCCTGTTCGAGCGCCCCGCCGAAGGTGTGCAGATAGCCGCCGTGATAAGCCACTCGTTCGCTTCGCCGGCCATAGAGCAGCCGACCGTCGCTGGTGATTATTGTAGCCGTCGTGCCGATGGGGTTGCTGAAGCGATGCCATCCGAATTCGTGGACTCTGTCCTTATTGAGCAGGTTCGTGCCGACAAAATCTCGGTAATTCGTCGGCCCGACGTCGAGAAGCATCGTGCCCTCGCGGACGTCGTGCGAGAGGTATCTAGCCATCTGGCCGTTGAAAAGGATGCCGCCGCTGCGCCTGGCCTCGGCGCGTTTGGCCTGCCAACCTGCCGCGATTAGCCGCTCTAACTCGTCGGTCGTCTCGCGAGGCCGGTCGTGCCACCGGACCTGGAGCCGAGCGGGGCTGAAAACGCCCATAGCAGCTACCGTGAACGGCAGCGGCGGCGCCGCATACACAGCGCGCCAGTTTCCGGCACCAGTTTGAGCATCGCCCGGCAGCGGATCGGTCATTGGCCTTCTGATCGGTGACGACAATCAGGACGTCTTGAGCCGGTGAGTGTGCGTGATTCGGACCCGAGCACTTCGGCAGCGAAGCGATCAGAAGCCCTCGTGGGCCGGGACACGGGCCTCATCCGCGATTCAGTTCTTCCAACCACCCCACAAGATCCTTGGCGTAATACGTGAGGATCATGTCGGCCCCGGCACGCTTGATCGACAACGTTGACTCAATCACACAGGCCTTCTCGGCGATCCAACCATTCGCCGCCGCGGCTTTGATCAACGAGAACTCCCCGCTGACATGATACGCCGCCGTCGGAACACCGAACCTCTCTTTGACACGGTAGATGATGTCGAGATAGTTGATGGCGGGTTTGACCATGACGATGTCAGCGCCCTCTTCGATGTCCAGCGCGACCTCGCGGAGGGCTTCGTCGGCATTGCAGTAGTCCATCTGGTAGGAGGTGCGATCGCCGAACTGCGGCGGCGACTCAGCAGCCTCGCGAAATGGACCGTAATAGGCGCTGGCGAACTTGGCCGCGTAGGACAAGATCGGCGTATCGACGAATCCGGCCTCGTCCAGGGCGCGGCGAATCGCCCCCACCCGCCCATCCATCATGTCCGACGGGGCAACGATGTCTGCACCCGCCCGCGCGTGAGAGACAGCCGCCTTGGCCAGATTCACCAGCGTGGCGTCGTTATCCACGTCCTTTCGGCCACCCCGCTCCCTGATTACGCCGCAGTGGCCGTGGTCGGTGTACTCGCACAAGCAGAGGTCGGTGATCACGAGAAGCTGCCGGCACGTCTGTTTGACGGCGCGGACGGCCTGCTGGACGACGCCATCATCGCGCCACGCCTCGCCGCCGATCGCGTCTTTGGCCCGCGGTATGCCGAACAGTATCACCGCGGGGATACCCAGCGACTCGACGTGCTGACATTCCTGCACCAGTACGTCCACGGACATCTGGTAGTTGCCCGGCATTGAGCTGATCGGGTTCTTGACTGCGTCCCCGGGTCGCACAAAGAGCGGATACACCAAATCGTCCACGGAGAGGCGCGTGTCTCGCACCATCCGCCGAAGGGCCGGGCTCGCACGCAACCGTCGCATTCGAGTAGTTGGAAAGCTCATGACGTCTCGGCCTCCGGCGGCGTTTCCCGTATCATGATCGCATGATCCACACCAGCAAGATCACTGCGATCAGGATGGCTACGATGATAGGCCACGCCCAACTGCGAGCCCGTCGCTCGGACGACGTCAGTTCCACGATCCATTCGCCGCAGTTCGGGCACTTCTGGCAATCCTCGGATATATCCGCCTGGCAAGAGGGGCACCGAGCCTCGCCCGGCTCTTCACCCTCAGCCAGATCGTCCCCGTCCGGCCACTCGTCTTCCGTCAAACGCCGCTCGCGATCTGAACGCACCATCACAGGGGCCCGTCACTGCGGCCTCAACCTTGCGTCTGCTCCTTGATGATCGCCAGCATCTGCTTGAACTGATCCGTGCCGGCTTGGCCGAGCAGCTCGAAGATCGCGCTTTCGACCGTGGTAATCACGGCCCCGGCCTGTTGCATCCGGAGCAAGGCGATATCGTAGTCGAATTCATCGCGCGAACCTACGGCGTCCGCGCAGACGTAGGGTTCGTACCCATGCTGCAACAACTGCAGCACCGTCTGCTGCACGCAAACATGAGTTTCAATCCCGACCACGAGAATCTGTGAACGCTGTGACTCGGCGAGCCGACGTGCCACCGGCGTGTCAGCACAGCAGCCAAAGCTCAGCTTCTCCATGGGCTTGGACTGCTCGTCGGTGAAGAGCCCGCGTACAGCGGCGTCGGTCGGCCCCAAGCCCTTCGGATACTGCTCGGTCAGGACGATCGGCAGATGAAGTACCCAAGCTGCGCGGATCATCTTCGTCACGCCCCTGAGCACGCGCTCACGACCAGCAATGGCCGGGAGTAACTTCTCTTGCAGGTCCAACACGAGCAGAAGGGCCTGATTCGCGTCGAGCAGATTCGCCATGGAGGACTGTCTCCGGTCAAATTCAAGACCAGTTTAGCCATCTCGATTGGGGCACGAAAGGCGCACAAGCTCAGGGTGGTGCCGTGCAGTTTCAGGTGCCACCTAGACCCGGGCCCGTGGAAGAGCGGAACGCCCGACTTGCGTGCCTGCGGGTTTTCAGGCCCGTTCGTCCGGCTTTCGACGGGCTAAAGAGCAAGACCGAGCCCATTGCCGCGATCCGAGCGGGCAGGTAGAATCCGCGCACCGTCGCGGAGAACACCGTGGCTGGGACGCACAAGAAGCATGGCCAAATCGTCGAGTCACGCGGCCGCGTGGGCAAACAGATCGTCTTGCCCTGGGGGCGCAGCATCCAGATCTGCGCGGGAAGCATCAAGACTCGCCTCGGCCGGTCCTTTGTGACGCTACTGGGCGTGATTCTGGCCATCGCCTTCCTGATGAGCGTGCTGACCACGCGGACGATCACCGACGAGCTGATCTCACGGGGTGACGAGAACATCAACTTCCGACTAGCCAAGCAGATGGGCATCGACGTGGCCGACCCCGCCGCCCGCGATCAGGAAAGACAAAAGGATTACTGGCTGATCGGGCTGTCGATCTTGGTCTGTCTGGTGGGCATCGTCAACAGCATGCTGATGAGCGTTACCGAGCGCATTCGGGAAATCGGCACGATGAAGTGCCTCGGAGCGCTGGATTCGTTCATTGTGCGGCTGTTCTTCTTGGAAAGCTCGTTTCAGGGATTACTCGGCACGGCTGCGGGGATTCCAATCGGGTTCCTCTTATCGTACGCGCGTCTGGCACTCGGCTTCGGCTTCGGGACACTGAACTACAAGCACCTGCTGTTGAATACGGTGCGCAATGGGGGCATCGCGCTGGTCGCCGGAACGCTGTTGACGATTCTGGCGGCGATTTACCCCGCCTATGTGGCCGCCAAAATGCAGCCGGTCCAGGCAATGAGAGTTGAGGAGTGACCGTGGTTGCCGAACAGCACAGTATCGTCCGCA
>CAYGAN010000002.1:31218-48323 GCA_964347585.1 uncultured Planctomycetales bacterium
CACGAAGAACGTCAGGAAGGTTTACGTCATGGGGACTGAGCAGGTCGAGGCCCTGAGGGGAATCTCGCTGGAGATCTACGCCGGCGAGTACCTCTCGATCATGGGTCCGTCCGGTTCAGGAAAGAGCACGTTTTTCAACATGGTCGGCGGACTGGACAAGCCCACCGGCGGCCAAGTGTACATCGACGAAGTGGACGTGGCCCAGTTGGACGCATACGAGCTGGCCTGGCTGCGCTGTCGCAAGATCGGCTACATCTTTCAGACCTTCAATCTGATCCCGGTCATGACCGCGTTGGAGAACGTAACGCTGCCGATGACGTTCGGGGGCATGTCCAGCGACGATGCACGGGACAAAGGCGTGGCACTGTTGAGCAAGGTGGGGCTCGGCGACCGCATTCAGCACAAGCCTTTTGAGCTATCTGGCGGACAACAGCAGCGCGTGGCCGTCGCACGGGCGTTGGCCAACGACCCGGCGATCATTCTCGCCGACGAGCCTACCGGCAACCTCGATCTGAAGACGGGCACGGAAATCATCGAGCTGCTGAGCCAGATGAACAAGGAGATGGCTGTCACCGTGATCACAGCCACCCACGACCATAAGATGCTTGCCGCCAGCGACCGCGTCGTGTGGATCCGCGACGGAATGGTCGATCGGATCGAACGTCGGGAGGACCTGAAGATCGAGGTCGGCACGATCGACGGCGAAGTGGAATAGACGACGGAGTCGCAGGTGCCCTGACGCCTGGGAGCCGACTCGGCCATTGCACGGGGCACGGTGCGACGGAAGTCAACCGGTCCCGACTCTGCCCGCGTCAAGAGCAGACCCGGCGACGCCGACCGGCGGCACCATAGATGCTCGCAGTCGGCCGAGCGGCGTCGGCGGATAGCCGCGACGCGTCCGCGGCAATAGCAGGATCAGATCACTTCGGCCGCGAACGCGCCATTTCCCCTCCGGGCTGATTGGCTCTGTTGGCGGGTCCTGATCGCAGGACGAAGGGACGAGCAGTTCTAACCTCCAAGCTCCTGGACAAGCCGATCAATGGTGATGTCGATCTTTCCGGTCGTCTCGTAGTTCCCCCGCTCGATGGCCGCTCGCACCTGCGAGACCTTCTCCAGCCGGATGTCGGGTAGCGATTCGAGCTGACTCAGAAGACGAGCAAGCGCCGAGACATCAACGGCATCTTCAAGCTGCCTGTTCGCGCGGCCCTGGTGCTTGTGCCTGGGATACCGTTTGTCAGGTGCGATTGGATGGGAGCTGCGACTCTCGCCGATATGCCCGATGTCGTTCATGTCGCCACCTCATCGGCTCCAGCCGCCGGCGCCCGCTGAGCAGCCAGATCGGGGGCGCGGCCTGGAACCCTGCCTTTGAAGCTGGTTACTTAACTGGGGTCACCAGCCGCGCTCCGAGCCGGAGGACCAACATGGTCACTCAGCTCACGCATTCCTCCTTGAAACGCAGATGAGGTGTAGGTGGGACACCTAGAGGCACGGCCGGGTCGATCCGTCAGACCCGCTCTCGCTTTACTATCGTCACCACCAGTATCGTCGCAGCCCTGCCCGAATCTTGAACCAAAGTCGGCCCAACACAAGAGATACGAACGGAGCGGGGCCGACCGAGACGCCCCAGAATTCCCAAATTCTCCAGACTCACGCCGCCAGCTCTTGATGCGCGCCTCGCGTTCGCGCAGCTTCTCAAATCGCCCGAATGCCGTCTGGGCTCGGTAGTGATCTCGCAGCCCTTGGTCCACCAGTTGGCCAACGATGCGAGACCGCGGTCGCCGGAATCCTACTCACGAGACCGGCCCAACTACACGATCCTGTCACCGATTCCCTCAGGACGTCCCCTGCGTCTCATCTTGTAGATGCCCCTGAAACGAGCGAACTGATCCGGCGCAAGCAGTGCGTCCTCATTGTCAATCCACTGGTCGCAAGCCCCTTGAATGTCCAGGTTCCGCAGCCCGGCCGGGAGGCTTGCGCGCAGCGCGCCGACGATGTCCGAAAGCGAAAAGCTCACCTGACCCCTTGTGAACCAATCAGGCTTTCGGAGTCGGACACGCCTCGTGATTTTCAACCGGTTGTATTCCTGCACCAAGGCCCCGACCACCTCCTCAAGTGCTGGGCGGCTTCTGGCCACATCTGACAAGCAGAGACAGCTCTCCAGCAGGTTGGCGATGCGGATTGCAGGAGCTGGAAGAGCGCACAGCTCCCGTGACAGCCATTTCAACGTCCCGGGACAATATCTGCGCTGAAGCAAAAAGACCAGACGCACAATCCTCATCACCGTTCTGTGGAGCGCTAGCCGTGCAGAAAGAGTGTCCCGGCGAATAGCGCAAAGCCCGATCAGGTCGAGGTCCGAAGCGAGGGCCTCCCAAGCGTACAACAGCCTGAACCGCCATACATCGTCGGGGAAATAGGCCAGAATGCGCCGAGCGCGCGTGAGCTCTCCCACCGGATCACGGAAGACCTTCCCGCGCGTGAATTCCAGAAGCTTCTGCTCGGGCATACAAAGCCAGGCCAGCCGATTGGGCGGTCGTCTGCGCAACCCGAGCCGCATTCTCAGGTGTCGCGAAACGGTGGTGATGGCGACGTGATGGACCCCTTTGTGCCCACGCGGGCACGGAACCAGGCAATGTGCCTGTTGATCCGGTGCAAACCGGGCTAGACATCCAAGAAACTTAGTTGGCAGCTCACGATCGAAGGCACGGTCTAGCACCGACGCGTACGGACGATAGTCGCGCTCGCGGAGCCAGATTGTACATCGCGGTCCCCACCCGTGGTCTCTCGAGAGCTGATCATCGTGGCCGAGTACGTCGGAGCCGTGGCCGATCAGCCCGGCGGCGTATCTGTTCTTTAGCATGGGACAACGCTTGGCAATAACCGGGGATACCCATTCCTCGAAGAATCGTTCTGCTAGCCAGAGTCCTTTCATCATCGACCTCGGTGGCGCGTAAGGTTTCCAGCGCATCTGAGGGACGGCCGCTGTGACTGCATTTCCGACTGACCCAGCAAGAGTGGCTGAAGGGGCGTACCTTTGAACGCCCCGATCCTACCAGAAGGGGCACAGAAGGGAACGGAGTCTTCGGCTCGCAGGCAGAGGCTTCCCGGGTGGGATCGCATACTGCTCAGATATTCTGTCCCGCAAAGAACGCAGCGGCCATCTTGTCTGCCATTTGCTGGTTCGCAAAGACCAGAGGCAGCAGGAACTGGATGTCGGTGTTCGGCATCCGAAGGTACTCCCCCATGGTGGTGCGCCAGAGGGCTTCGAATTGGCCGAGCTGATCCTGCGGGTTATCGCTGGCCAGAGCCTCGTCCACGACTTGAGCAGCAACTTGAGCCGACCACATGCCCGGGTAGAGAGTCTCGCCACTGATGGCGGTCGCGAACCCGCCGGCGCATCCGATCAGCAGGCATCGCTTGGCTACGTGAGCCTCCATCTCCAGAGCGGCACCCGCGGGGATGTGCTCCATGACGGCGCTGCCGGCTGCGCCCCGCAGCTGCTCGGGCACGAGGCCCTTTTCAGCCAAGGCCGCGATGAGTCTGTCAAGTTGGTCGGGCACTTGCTTCGACCCGCCCGGCCAGGCGATTCCGATGGCGATCCGGTTGCTGCTGCGCATGGCGTAGCCGAAGCCGCGGACGCCCGTTCGGCTGGCATGCCCCCCGCTGCCGTGCCACCGCCCGTTGAGACCAAGGACGATGATGACCGACCGAGAGCCCCGACCGGCAGACGAATCGCCCTGCACCTGCGCAGCCCACACTCCGGCGGACGGCGCCGGCTGCGTGAGTCCGAGCTGACGCATAGACTCTTCGTTAGGTGAACCAGCCACGATCAGGATTTGTCCATCCATCGCCTCGCCGTTCTTGAGCTGCACCTGCGCACAATCCTCAGCGACGTGCAGCGACTCCGCAGCGATCTCAGCGTGGTACGCGGCGCCCGCGCGTACGGCCCCCGCAACAAGCTTGGCCTCCAAGCTTGCCGTCTCAACCACGTAGGCAGGCGCGCTTCTGAACTTGGAGACGATGTTCCTGTCGAGCGCGCCATCGTAGAAATGCACAGTCTTGACAGGCTGTTTGGGCAGGCCCGTCCAGGACACGCCTGCCTTCTTGAGTATGCGATCGGCGCGACGATTGAGCCACTGAATCCGCCGCTGCGCTTGCGCGCCGGGCTCACAGCGGACGAGAGCCACGCTTCGCTTGCGCTTGGCCAGAAGCGTAGCAGCGGTGGCACCGACAGCCCGGTCACCTAGCACGATCACATCAAACATCGACTGAGTCTCGCCTCCCGAATCGCAGCGACATCGGCGGAATCTATAGAGGCTTTACTGGATGTTGAGCTGCCGCCAGAGGGCAGCTTCGGCCTTGCTGAACTTCTCGAATGTCTGCTGAAGCTGCGAGCGGATACGGAGCAGCTGTGGATCGTCCGCTCGGAGTTGACCTTGCTGCATGTCCGCCAAGGCCCGCAGCTCGGCCACGGCGTCGTCGAGTTGGGTGGCGGCCTCGGCAAACGCACGAGCCGCATCGAAAATATCGAGTTGCTTGGTCTCTTCCAACGTCGGCCGATACAGCAGACGCCACGGGTTGCGCCGGATGTCCTTGCTGGCAGCCTTCAGGTGGTCGCTTGTTTCCTTGAAATTGCCCAGCAGTTCGTCAACCTTCTCACGATTGAGCACGATCACCTGGCGGGTGGCGTCGGTCATCTGGTTGATGTCGGCCAGCGATGCATTCATCCGGTCGATTCCGAGATGAATCTTGGCCAGCAGGCTGGCGGCGTTGTCAGGATCGAGTTGTCGGGCGAGCTGCTCGGCGATCCGCGCGTCCAGCTTCTCGCTCGTGCTTCGGACGTGCGCGATCGTGTCTCGCAGTGGCTGGCGGCTCTCGTCGAGCATCCCCACGGCGCTTCCCAACCCGGCGTTCAGCGAATCGAGCGCCGTGTGAACCTTTGCGATGATCGCATCTTGCCTGGCTGGGCTGATCTGCTCTCTGAGCTGGCCGGTGATCTCGTTGACGTGGTTCAAGGATTGGTGCAACTTGGCCAGCAGAGCGGCTTGTTCACGCGTGTCGAACTGAAGGTTCATGGTGGCGGTAATGAAATTGAGGTCATCGACCGATCTGTGGATTTTGCCTAGCAAAGACGTGGCATTGGCAGCGTCCAACTCCGCCTTGATCGTAGCCATGAGGCTGCCGGCCCTGGCGGCATCGAGTTCCCCCTGCATGGATGCTGCTAACTCGTTGAGCTTCTTGGTTAGAGCCGCGAACCCGCCCGGGGGCTCGCCCCTGAGCACGTCCGTCTCGGTCACCACGTCCGCGCTGGTGCCTCGAGACTCGATCACCAGCCAGCCGCTGCCGCCCAAGGCCGGCCCCTCCGCGACGACGCGGCAATCCTTGCGGAGCCCCACCGCTTGATCCACCTCGGCCTCGATGTAGAGATACAGCTGCGGGATTGGCTTGCCGGCGCGGGGTCGGGACGCCGGCTGGCCTGGGCGCAGCTGAGCGGGGGGCGCTTCGCGCAGCTCAGCGCGGCGAATCCTGCCGACCTGCTTGCCGCCGCAGCGTACTTCGCCGCCGGGCTTCAGGATCGGCAGAGCCGAGTCATCGTGCGCGAATCGAACGGTGAACCGCTGTCCGCCGACCCGCTGGCCGGCTATGAAAAACAACACTCCGACGAAAAGCACCATGATGGCAATCATGGTCAGGCCAAGCCTGAAGGCATTGCGCTGCTTGGGCATGGTTCAGCCTCGAAGTCAGACTCTACAATACGCGGCGCGATTATCCAGTCACGATCAGCTTCTCATACTCACTCATGCCGTCGGTATCGGTCAGCGGCCCCGCGGTATGGCCGTTGAGGAACTGATTGATGAGCCTGTCCACGGGGTCGCGCAGTCGGTCCAGCGACGTGTCACGGAGCCTTTCGAACTCGCTACGCGGGCCGATCCTAAGCACCTTGCCTCGGTCGAGCATGGCCATCCGGTCGGCGATGCGAAAGGCCGAGGCCATCTCGTGAGTCACGACGACGCTCGTTACCCGGAGCTTCTTGGACAGATCGGCTATCAGTTCGTCGATGGCCGCCAGGGTGACCGGATCGAGCCCTGCGGAGGGCTCGTCGTAGAAGAGTATCTCCGGGTCGAGGGAGGTCGCCCGCGCCAGGCCGGCGCGCTTCTTCTGTCCGCCTGACAGCTGCGACGGCATCTTGTCGCGGTGCGCTAACATCTTGACCTGCTGGAGCTTGAGCGTCACTACGATGTCGATGACGGACGGATCAACATAGGAGTGTTCCTTCAGCGGCAGGGCGATGTTCTCTGCTACCGTCATCGAATTGAACAGGGCCCCGCTCTGGAAAAGGATCCCGAAGGTCTTGCGAATCTGGTTGAACTGGTCTTCGGACAGCCGGGTGATGTCGGCGGGCTGACGCATGTTCTTGGTCTTGTATAGGATGGATCCGGCATCGACGACATACTCGCCGATGAGGCAGTTCAGCAGGGTGCTCTTTCCGCAGCCCGAGCCTCCCATGATCACGAGGGTCTCGCCCCGATGGACGTCCAGCGAGATCCCATCCAGGACGCACACTTCGTTCCCTTCGCTGTCCTGGAACGATTTGACCAGATCGCGAACCGAGATGACCACGTCGTCGGTCATTGGCGTCAATTCGCCCGTTACAGTTCGAAGGCGTAAAAGACGGCGGTGAACAGGCAGTCGGTGCTGATGAGCGCTACTATGGATTTGACCACCGTGGACGTGGTCGCTCTACCGACTCCGGCCGCTCCGCCGGTCACGTTCAGGCCCTCGTAGCAGGCGATCATGGAGATCAGCATCCCAAAGACGCTTGCTTTGATCAGGCCTGTGAGGAAATCCTTCATCTCAAGAGCTTGTCTCGTGTAATCCAAATAGGTCTGCGGGTGGATGTCCAAGACGTACCAGCTCGTCAATAGCCCCCCGAGGGCCCCGACGACGTCCGCGATCACGGTAACACCGGTCAACATGATCACAGTAGCCAGAAAGCGAGGCACTACGAGGAACTGCACGGGGTTCAGCGCGTGAGCACGGAGGGCTTTGATCTCCTCGGCCTCGACCATGGCACCGATCTCGGCTGCGATGGAAGCGCCGGCGAAGCCGCTCAGGACGATCGCGGTGATCAAGGGCCCGAGCTCTCGGAAGACCGCGATTGCGATAATGTCTGCGACCCGCTCCAACTGGCCGTAGTCTCGAAGCGTCGGGGCCATTTGAAGGGCCAGGATAATACCGATGAAGACCTGGACCAGCGCGATGATCGGGATGCTGCGAACGCCCACCCGGACCATCTGGACGGCCAAAGCCCCGCGCCCGAGTTTGATCCGCGGCACGAACAGACCTCGCAAGGTCCATAGCGCTGCATCACGCAACAGGTACACGACCCCGCCGAAAAATTGCGCCCCGCCGGCGAGGGCGTCAATCCCTCGAAAGCCTGCCCGGCCCATGCCTTCGGCAACTCGTTGGAGCATCGCAAGGACCAACGAGGGCGCTCTTGCCTTGGCGGGTGGATGGGCCTGGCCGTTGCTCACGCTTCCAACGCCTCCTTTTCCGTGTGGCAAATGGTGAAGAACTGGTCCAGTTTGGTGATCTCGAAGACGCTACGGACACGGTCGTTCATGCCGGCCAGGGCGAGCCGGCCCCTGTAAGCGTTGACCGATTGGAAGGCCTTTACCAGTGTGGCCACCCCCGATGAATCAATATACCCCACGCTCTCCAGGTTGATGATCAGGCGGGGGGGCTTGCGCCGGCAGACGGTGACCAACGTCTCGTCGAGCGCCGGACTGCCGTGCAGATCAACATCGCCGGCCAGGACGACGACTGTCGCATCACCCACCTGGCGGACCTCTCGCACCGGCCTATCGTCGGACATCGTGGTCCCTCGATGGCATATTAAGACCCGCTCGTCCCCGGCAGCGCGTCTTTCGGGCGGCCCGGGCCGGCGGCCTACGTGGCGTTGGGCCGACGGACGTGCTTGACCATTCGCAGCTCCATTCCGCCGCCTTCCAACCGGCTATATTGTGCGTCATCCATGACAGTGCGGATGATGTGCACGCCCAAACCGCCTGGGCGGACCTCTTTCAGATCGCGGCTCCGAATCGCGGCCGGGTCCACCTGGCAGCCGAAATCGCGGATAGTGATTTGGATACCGCTGCGATCGGGGGCCATGATCGGCTCAAGGCGGATGCAGATCTCGCCGTCCGGAGCCCCTTGGTACCCATGCTTGATCACGTTGGCCAGGGCCTCGTCCACGGCCAGCACGATCGCCGCCACCTCCGCGTCGCTGAAGCCTTGCAAGCCGGCCATCTTTTCGACCGCCCCGCGCACCACGGGCAGCGTACCGGCGTCGCTGCGGATGGTCAGATCGACGGCTTGATCACAGGTTGGCGCGTTCTTGGCGTCCATCTGCCAGCCTCAGGCTCCGGGGCCCTCCTGGCCGGGCTGAGTTGCCGCCCGGGGCCTGCTGTCAAGAAACGATCGCCAGCGATTGACAGCTAAAGCACGCTCCTGAGCCGGCTTGCGATAATCGTAGCCCATTCGCGTGCCGGTGATCTTCTCCAGAGCCAGGATCGCGTAGAACCGTACGCCCTCGTCCTCGTCCTCGAGCCGATCGACTAATAGGGGCACTGCCGACCCGTCGCCGCGCTCGCCGGCTTCACGGACGGCCATGATCCGCAGACCCGGATCCGGCGCGTTGATGGATTTCGGATAGGGCGCCACACCGAGCCGGCATCCGCCCGCGACTACGCAGACGGTCGCTGAAGCCACTACCAGTGAAGTCGTACAGCGCACCACAATCAGTGGGCTTGAAAAGCTGCTCAAGCATCACACGGACGCAGTCAAGTAGGTTCAACTCCCGGACTTGCAGATTATAAAAGCGTGTGCCACGTCTGCAACCGGTTTGTCGTGGCCAGATGCTATGGTACGATCAGGCCATGATGGGACGGGCTGGCTGGATATTACTGTGCTGCGTGTGCGGCGCGTCAGGCTGCGTAAACGGTGGGTGGGGTGGCGCAAGTCCGACGAGCACAGAGGAACTTGCCATTCTGTGGCAAGAGTACGGTACATATTCGCGTGCCGCCCGACGGATGCGCATCGTAGCGCGCGATGCAGCGACCCTGTCGCAGATTCCCTTGGCCGATGTGCCAGTGGACTTTCGGGATCAGATGGTCCTGATCGCCACGCTGGGTCCCGTCCGTTCCGACGAGTACGGCATCCGGATCACGCGCGTGTGGCGGGAGGGCAAGTTCATCAAGACGTTGATCCGGGTGGCACGCCCCGCCGGCGGGCAGGCAAAGCCGCTGGTATTGGCCAGCCCCTACCATGTGGTGATCGTACCGAAGAGCGGCCTGAATGTCGTGGGTTTCTCGGCCGATGTCCCGTCGGATGCCTTCGACTTCAAGTGGATGAGACCACGGCGATAATCGTACAGTATCATCGGTCACGGCGCGAGTCGGCAGACAAGTCCGGCTGGACGAATGTGCAAGTCACGACGGTGTGGACAGCGGCACGGGTAAGGGATTCGCAGCGGCATCCGTGGGGAATTGTCCCATCCCGGCGAGTCCGGTCTGCCGGAGTTGGCCCCATCGGTCGCGGCGCTGCCGGGGCGAGCGTGCGGGCATCTAGATATGGTAGAGATCAGGCCGGCTCGGTCCGATGAGTGGCGTGCGGCGTTTCGGGTGTTGGTCAGACGGCCCGGCGCCAGTCTTGCTAGCGCCGATGCTCAAGTTGACGCACTGCTGGCTCTGCCCCACTTGCGATCGGCGACGCTCCATCCTCCGATGATCGCCGCTCAAGGTACGCGCCTGCTTGCAGCATGTGCCTGCCTTGAATTGCCGGGCCGGACCGGAATCGTGCTGGTACCGGCCCTGTGCAATGACCCGGGCTCAGCCGATTTGGTAGTCGAACTTCTGCGCGCCCAGCGCGATCAAGCCTTTCAGCACGGTGTGCGGTTACTTCAAGTGCTTCTGGAGCCTGGTGGCTCAGTGGCGGAAGCGGCGTTAGCTCAAGCGGGCTATGAGCTTCTGGCCGAACTGCTCTACATGGAGCGCGACGCGCGTTTGTCGGACCTGCCCAGTGAGCCGACGCCAGCGCTAACGTGGGAGACCTACGAGCCGAGCAGCCACTCGGTGTTCGCCGAGACGATAGCGGCGACGTACGAGGGCAGCTTGGACTGCGCGAAGCTCAACGGCTTGCGTGAGATTGAAGACATCATCGCGGGACACAAGGCCGCCGGGGAGTTCGATCCGCAGCACTGGTTCGTCGCCAGGCTTGAGGGCAGGCCCGCGGGCGTGCTTCTGCTGGCAGGTCAGCCGATGACCGCGGCCATGGAGATCGTCTATATGGGCGTCGCGCCGTGGGCGCGACATCGCGGGACGGGCAGCGCAATCGTCCGACGGGCTTTGGAAGTCGCCCACGCGGACGGCGCCGCCAAGTTGACGCTGGCCGTTGATGACGCGAACGAACCGGCGAGGCGGCTGTACGAGCGTTTTGGACTCCGGCAAACAGGTCGAAGGCGCGCCTGGATCCAACTTGTGCGCTGATGGGTCCGCGCGGGGGGAGCGGGTTTTCCACGACGTTTCCACAACGCGCGCGAATCTGTGGCTAACCGGTGTACAGAAGTTTTTTTTGCCGCGCAACCGCTTGTATGGTCGGACCTGGTCCCGCGTGAACAAGTTTCCGTGTGGAAATCCTATTGACGCTGCTGGCGACCGGTGGTATGTTTCGTGCGTATTTGGCGCAGGTCAGAAAAAAAGCCGAGTCTCCTTGACCTCTTGTAGTCGTGGTCAGCCGATGGGGTGCGCGGGAGTGGTGCGCCGTCACGCCCAAGGGAAGGAGCCGCCTCGTGACTCTCGCCGTTGCCGACCCAGTTGCACGAATACAGTCGCGGATCGCTGAGAAGCTCGGCCCCCAACGCTACAAAGTTTGGTTCAAGAACGCGACTCGCATGGCGGTCACCAACGGGTATCTGAGGGTCGGGGTGCCCAATCTCTTCGTCGGGTCCTGGATTGAAGAGAACTTTGCCGACGTGATCTCGCAAGCAGCCGAGGAGGTCACCGGGCGCAGGCTCAACGTCAGCTTCGCGATCGACCCCGGCGTTTTCGGGAGCCTCCGGCCTCGGCAACTTGATTCGCAAGCGGAGTACATTGCCAAGAATCCAGAGCGTGTGGCCCGAGACCGGAAACGATCGGGCGCTTCGCCGCCGGCACGTCCGTTGCGGGGTCGCCTGGACGAGTTTGTCGTAGGTCCTGCCAACCGCTTAGCTTACAGCGCCGCCCGCAACGTGGTGGACAGCCCTGCCTCTCAGTTCAACCCACTGTTCATCCACGGCGGCTGCGGGCTGGGCAAGACACACCTTCTGCAGGCGGTCTGCAACGGGATTAAGGAGCAGCGTCCGAGCTGCCGGTGGGCGTACGCGTCGGGCGAAGAGTTCACCAATCAGTTCATCTTCGCCCTTAAGACGAGCCGGTACGAGGAGTTCCGCCAGCGATACCGCAACCTCGATCTGCTCGTCATCGATGACATACATTTCCTTGCCAGGAAGAAGGCTACGCAGGAGGAGTTCCTGCACACGTTCAATGCCATCGACGCGATCGGCAAACAGGTGGTGATGGCCTCCGACTCACACCCGAAGATGGTCGGCCAGTTGTCTGAGTCGCTGGTCAACCGCTTCGTTTCCGGGATGGTGGTGAGGATCGATCCCCCCGATCGCGAGACACGGTGCGAGATTCTGCGTCGCCGGGCCGCCGCGACGAACCACGACATCTCGGAAGAGGTGATCGCATACATCGCCGAGAGCTTCGAGGCCAACGTGCGGGAGTTGGAGGGGGCGTTGCTGAAGCTGATCGCGTTCAGCACGGTTGTCGGCCGAGCGATCAGCTTGTCGCTGGCCCACGAGGCGCTGGCCGAGCACCTTGTCCGCACGGCGCCGCTGGTGCGCGTCAGCGATATCGAGAGCGTCGTGGCCACCTATTTCGGGTTGACACCGGCCGATCTCCACACGTCGCGCAAAACACGGACGATCGCGCTATCGCGCGGGATTGCGATGTACCTGGCGCGGAAGCACACGGACATGAGCTTCCCGGAGATCGGCCGTTTCATGGGTAACAAGAACCACGCCACGGTGATCCTTGCATGCAGAAAAGTGGAGCGTCTGCTTGCAGAGGACGGCACGGTTGGCTGGTTAACTCCGGCCGGCAAGAAGCAATCGTCGCTGAGAACGATTCTGGACGAGTTGGAAGGACAGCTGGGTAAGGGCCCGGCGCCAGCGGCGTAGCCAGGATGTCGCGCCGCCGGCCGGAGACTGACAAGAAGCGGAAGCCACACGGGCTTCCGCTTCTTGCGTTCACCCCCGGCATGTTGTGAATCCAAATGGGCCTCGCACGTTCGGGCGCATGCATTTAGTATGTTAGGCGTCCGGTGGTCTCGGACAGACGCGGTACGGCGCCGGGCACGCGGAGCAGACCGATGGCTGATGCGCGTGGCGAGGCTTGCCCGCGGCGGCTGAAGCTGATCGCCTGCGAGATTGCGTTTCGCGAGATTTGCCTGCTGGCGGCCCGCAGCAGAAACATCGTCGATCTAGAATTCCTCCCGAAGGGCCTGCACGACCTCGAAACCCCTCAGATGGTTCGTCGCATTCAGGAGCGAATCGACGCCGTTGATGAGACGCTGTACGAGGCCGCCTTGCTCGGCTACGGTCGGTGCAACGACGGGGTGGCGGGCTTGGTGGCGCGTCGCATACCGCTCATCCTGCCGCGAGCGCACGATTGCATCACGTTCTTTCTGGGCAGCAAGCACGCGTACCGTCGGTATTTCGATGAGAATCCGGGCACCTACTTCCGGACAAGCGGGTGGATCGAGCGGAACTTCGTGCGTGAGCCGGACTCTGTCATGCGCAAGCTGGGCCTGGACAAGTCGTACGAGGAGTACGTGGCCCAGTACGGGCCCGACAACGCCAAGTTCATCTGGGACTCGATCCAATCCTGGCAGGATCGGTACGAGCAACTGGTGTTCGTGGATACGGGTACGGCGCTGGAGCTGCGGTACGACGAGCGGGTCCGGCGGGAAGCAGCGGCGGCCGGGTGGCGTTACGAAAAGCTCGAGGGCAACCTGGAAGTGCTGCGGCGGCTGCTCGACGGCGAGTGGGATGAGGGCAGCTTCGTGGTCGTGCCGCCCGGACAGATGATCGTCGCACGGGATGATGAGCGGATTCTCGATTGCGCGCCGGTCGAGGGCGACGCGGCCGCAGGACACGGCAGCCCGGCACGCCAGGAGCGCCGGAGTGAGCAAGCCGATCCGCAGGACTCACAACCAACGGACCAGGGCTAGCGTGCATCCGACGCGGTCCGGACACGCGATGATGGTACGGGAGCTTCTGAAGACCGTGGAGTGGTGACGGGGCTGCGTCAGAAGGCTTGTCAAGGAGAGCGAACGGAATGGGCACGAAAGCGTTTCTCGCACTGGACCTCGGCGCGGACAGCGGACGCGGCGTGTTGGGCCTGTTCGACGGGGGCCGGTTGCGTCTCGAGGAGATTCATCGCTTCGACAACGGGCCGGTGCCGGTGCTCGCAAGCCTGCACTGGGACGTGCTGCATCTGTTCACGGAAATCAAGAACGCCATGGGCATTGCAGCCAAGCGGGACGACTGCGAGCTGGCGGGGATCGGCGCGGACACGTGGGGGGTGGACTTCGCGCTGCTGGGCCGCGGGGACGTGCTGCTGGGCAATCCCTATCACTATCGCGACCGGCGAACCGAAGGCATGCTGGAGCAGGCGTTCCGACGCGTCGGGCGCGACCGGATCTTCGAGCGAACGGGCATCCAGTTCATGCAGTTCAACACGCTGTTCCAATTGCTGGCGATGCGCCTGAGCAATTCGCCGCTGCTGGAGGCGGCCGAGCGGCTGCTGATGATGCCCGACCTGTTCGGATTCTGGCTGACGGGTCGCAAGGTGGCGGAGTTCACCGACGTGACGACGACGCAGGCGTACGATCCGCGCGAGCGGGCCTGGGCGTGGGGCCTGCTGGAGAAACTCGACCTGCCCGGGCGCATCATGCCCGAGATCGTTCCGCCGGCAACCGTGCTGGGCCAACTCGTGGCTTCAGTGGCTGATGAGACCGGCGCGCCGAAGATTCCCGTGATCGCGCCGGCTTGTCACGATACGGCTGCGGCGGTCGCGGCGGTGCCGGCGGACGCGACGCGCTCGTGGGCGTTTCTCAGCTCGGGGACGTGGTCCCTGATGGGCATGGAGGTCCACGATCCGATCATCACCGAGCAGAGCCTGCGATACAACTTCACCAACGAAGGAGGCGTGGAAGGTACGTTTCGTTTTCTTAAGAACATCATGGGGCTGTGGCTCTTGCAGGAGTCGCGAAGGACGTGGCAGCGGGCCGGGCAGGAGCATTCATACGATCAGCTCTCGGAGATGGCCGCGGGGGCAAAGCCGTTCGCAACCTTGATCGATCCCGACGACTCCCGGTTCATCGCCCCGGGGGACATCCCGGCTCGGATCGCGGAGTTCTGTAAGCAGACGCACCAGGCGCCGCCCGACAGCATCGCCGGCTTCGTGCGGTGCATCTTCGACAGTCTGGCGCTCAAGTACCGCTGGGTGTTGGAGCGGATCGAAGAGTGCACGGGTCGATCGGCTGAGGTGGTGCACGTGGTGGGCGGCGGCTCGCTGGATCGGTTTCTGTGCCAGTTGACGGCGGACGCCACGGGTCGATTGGTGGTGACCGGGCCGGTGGAGGCCACCGCTGCCGGCAATGTGATGATGCAGACGATCGCCTCGGGACAACTCAGCTCAGTCGCTCAGGGCCGCGAGCTGATCCGCAAGTCATTCGACGTGCGCACGTACGAGCCTAAGCCGGACGATTCCTGGCAGGAAGCGTACGAGCGCTTCTGCAACTTGCTGCCCGCCGGGTGATTCGCTGCGGGGCTCGGCGCGTCGCGTACGTGGGCAGCACGCCGCTCGACTTGAGCGACCGTGAAAGGTCGCTCATTGCGCCGCTAAGCGGCGAAGCAAGGAGATCGACAAGCTGCTGCGCCTCCGCCAGCTCTACTTGCACTCGTATGCCCCGTAAGCGAGGTACGTAGTGCTTCCCCGCCGTGCGGCGATTTGCCAGAACTCCCGGAATAGCACTTTGCCGGCTTCGTCCCGCCACTCATACCGCCAGGTGTTCCCGGCCCTGTTGGGAAGGTAGGTGCTCTCCCGCCGCTTGACCTGGTAATCGACTAGGTCCACGCGCGTCGTGTGACCGTTGGCGTGGCGGTACTCGATCTTGACCAAACCAACGTCTGGTGCGTACCAGTCGAGGCGTGTGCCCTCTTCGTAGCCCTTCCACGTCGCATCGGTGCTAGACCCGGGTGTCCGGGCTGTAGTGAGCTCCGTCCTGACGAGGACCGAACTGGCAAATGCGCCGGCGCGAACGTGCACCTTCTCGTTTCTTGCCTGAATCATGCGCTGGGCGGTGACGCTCTGGCAGCCACCGGCCGACCCGGTGTTCCATGTGTCCGTCCATGTCTTGCCGACGCGCACGGGAAGAAGCAGCAGCCGTCCCATGCCAAGAGAACACGGAGTGAACCCGCTGAGATACCCGGAGACCGGTGGCGTTGACGAGGACATTCGATCTCCGGTTGCCAGACGTTCTGACGTGGCAACCACATGCGCTACGCCGTCGACGTAACCGCCTATCCTCTTTGGCCGCGCCTCACACGCCAATGATCGAGCAACGAGCGCTGAGCCCGCCATGTGCGCGTGTGATTGTGGATCGCGAGCTTGTCGAAAGAGGCGATTTCCCTCTTGGGTGACTTCAAGCATTCTTGAGTAGTTGCGGTGCCGGAAACAGGCGCCCGCAGCAGCAAAGCACAGGCAAGCCTTCCGCTCAGTGTGCTCGGGGGAGTCTAAGGCAGCGAGCAGCTCATCCCAACACTTGATCGCCTTGGCGGGGGCTCTGCTCTTCTCGTAGTTGCCGGCCAGCACGGCCCGCGCGTCACTCTCCAGGTGGCCATCGTCAATCTGGCGCGCAATAGACACCGCGCGACGAAGTGCGGCTTGGACGCCGCGGGGCTGGCTGCGCGCGCCAGGCCAACGCGCCATGTCCACGAGCGCTACGGCCTCGCCTCGCTTGTCGCGCGAGTGTCGGGCGTGCTCGAGGCTCTTGGCGCAATACGTGCGCCTTTGCCGCGGGCTTAATTCGACCGCGTGCGTGGCGCACGAGATCAGGAACCGATCGGCGCGGTGCGTTACCACGCGGCACGTCTCAGCGAACTTACTCTGATAAGTAAGCCACTGATAGCGCCACCAATTCCCCACGACAAGCGGGAGGTAGTCAGAGCCCTTGCTACTCACATGGCAGTCGGTCAGCACGATGTCCGTCATCGTGTTGTTCTCATCAAGGCGCCGCAGCTTGACCAGACCCACACCTGGCGCGAACCACGTCCAGCGGGTGCCGCAGTGCAGTCGTACCAGGAATCGCCTGGTGCCGTCCGCTCGCGGAACCGGCCGCCTCGCCGCGATCGACGTTTTCAGTCTCAAACAGCCTTCGAACCGACCGGCTGGTACCCTGACGCTTTCGCAATCGGATTCCGCAATCGTCCCAGCTGCGAGCTTGCCCGTCGGGACGTCCCTCCTGTGGAGATCCACGACAGGGAAATCGCTCTGCCACGACTCGCGCCGTTTGGGCTTTTTGCGCAGCAGCTCCGCAGGCCCGTAGGCGTAACAAAAGGCCGTGCAGACTGCCGGTCGTCCGTAGGACAGATTCACGAAGACGTTCGCCTCGCCAGGCTTCTTCACGCCGAAGCAGGGCTGCTGCAAGAACAAGCCGCGTCCTTTTCTCTCAATCCAGAAATGGCTGAACACGAACCCCCCGGGCTTGCCAGGGACCCATCTGAATCTGCGATCGCTGGACAGATCGATCACCGCCTGGCATAGGGCCGCCAATTCATCGTCGCGTCCCGGCTCGGCCATCCGGAGAGCCTGCCTGGCCCGCGCCTTCATTGCCCGCAAATCCCCTGAATTGCCCAGGACTTCCAGGATCGCTCTGGTCGCCTTCGCCTTGCCGTTGCGATCATCGATCGAAGTGGTGATTTCGAGGGCGCGCTCGAGCGC
>CAYGAN010000002.1:48333-64209 GCA_964347585.1 uncultured Planctomycetales bacterium
GTAGCGAGCAATCGCTTCACGCGTATTCCTCAACCGACGAAAGTAGGCATCTGCCTGCCAAACGAGCAGGTCCATCCGCTTGATCTGCCTACCGCGCGTTGCAGGAAGCTCATCGAGCGCCTGCAGGGCTTCGTCGCAGTACTTCAGCAGGCATTCGTAATCTCGCTGGTTCCTTGCCTTTTCAGCTCGTGCGATCGTCTTGCGTAGGATCCTTACGGTTAGCTCGCGGCCGGGCTTTTCCTGTTCGAGAGCCTGTTCGACCATGGACATCATCTCCTTCTTGAGCTTTCGCCTACCTGCCTGAAGCCGGCCTTTGACGGTTGAGGCAGGCACGCTCCAGAAGCGCGCGATGTCTGCATACGAGCGCCCGTTCATGTAGTAGAGCGTGATAGCCAGGCGCTGGTCCTGCGGGAGGGCTTCGATCGCTCGAAGCACCGAGTCTCGCAGTGAAGAGCCCTCTACCTGATTGCTCGGGTCGGCGTCGGGCTGTCCTGTTGGCTCACGTTCCGGGCTGAGATCTCCGGCGACTTCGCGGCGGGACCTGCGATTCCTGAGCCACATCTTGGTCTTGTTCAGCGCGATGCCCCGCAGCCAAGCCGCGAACTTGGCCTTGTTTGCCAGCGACGCGAGGCGCCGGTACGCCTCCAGAAACGTATCCTGCGCGATGTCTTCGGCATCGGCGAAGCTCTTGACGTAGTTCAGGGCGAGGGCGCACACCATTCCCTGGTACTTCTCAACGAGCGCAGCGAACGCTTGGGTGTCGGCTTGAAGCGTCTTTTCAACCAGGCTTTGGTCGTTCATAGGCCCGGCCTTCCGACAGGTTGGATGAGGCGAGCATCCTTCGGACCCAGCCAGTCCGAAAGGGTGTGGCCTGCCGCCGACGCCTCCGTCGATAGCCCGATCGAGCGGGCCGAGCCACGCCTAGAATGCTCAGCCGCGAAACGCTCCGCCACTATTGTAGTTGCACCCAGCGAGAAGAAGGAACTAACGGTCCTTGCCCTACCCTCGCTTCGCGAACGCGGGCACGCATGCAAGAGGTCCGGTCGGCGCCTGTCGGTTAGCCGCTCAGGACGGAGAAGTAATGGTCGAAGAAGCGGGCGGGGTTGACTTCGCTGGCGACGCGGGTCGGCTTGACTTCAGCAGTCGGGTCGAACTGGGTCAGCCCTGCCAGGCGCGGGCTGGTCAGCTCGACCTGGACCAGGCCGGGGGAGTACTCGCACAGGTCCGGCTCGAAGATGACGGCAGCGGCGAGCGGGTCGTGAAAGGTGATTCGCGGCTGGCGGCGGAACCAGACCTCGGCCATGTCCGCGACCACGTCGAGCGGCCCGCCTCGGAATCGCTTGCGGCAGTCGTCGGCCGGCATGGCACACTTCATGGTGACGTCCAGGCCGATGGCGAGGTGATTCGGCGCGCCGGCGCGGAAGACGATGGCCGTTGCGTGCGGATCGCCCATCGCGTTCCATTCTCTCGGCCTCTCACCGTGCAAGCCGATCGCGTACACGCCGCACATGCACACGAGCTGCTTGAGCAGCGAAGGGATCTGGGGATCCAAGGCGAACAACAGGCCGACGTTGGTGAGCGGACCGATCGTCAGTAGCGTGATCTGGCTGGCGCGCGAGCGGATCACAGCCCGCAGGAACTCGACGGCGGTGTTGGGCTCGAAGTCGCGCCGGTGAGGCCACCGTGAGAGCACCTCGGCCTGGTGGGCGACCTTCTGAGCTTGTTCGATAAGCAGGGGCGTCGCGGCACCGGCGTGGATGGGCACGTCGCTGCGGCCGGCAGCCTTACAGATTGCATCCGCGAGCATCGCGCGTTTATCCGGCTCGCCGGTGACGGTGGTGATGCCCAGGAGCTCGCAGCGCGGCTGGGCGAGCAGATAGACCAGACACGCGGCGTCGTCGATGTCGCTGCCGACGTCCGTGTCCAACAGCACGGGGACTTTCGTGGGCTCTTCGCTCATGGCTTACCAGCCTACTTGGCTCCCTTGACAAGTCGGCCTCTGATTTCTTTGCCGAGGTGTTGCATGTGCCCGACGTTCAGCAAGAAGTCGCGCGGGTATTCCTGTTTGAGCCACCCGACGGCGGCGTCCATGTCTGCTAGCTTCTTTTCCACGGCGCTTCGCGTAACCTCGGCGGGGTGTCGGCGGTGAACCTGGTAAGCGAAGTACGCGTCGGCGGTGATCCGGTAGAGCTTAGCCAGGTCGCGCAGGCGGACCAGCTCGGTACGAAGCTGGGCAAAGTCAGCGGGCTTAATCTGCGCGGTGAGGCTCTCCAGGTCTCGCAGGAGCTGCTCGGCAATTCTGACGGCCTCGTTCTTCTCGGCGACCACCGCTCGATGGACCTCTACGGTGGGCTCGCGCAGGGACTGCTCGCGCTGCCGCTCCTGATCGGTCGGGATCCACTTGGCGATGCTGTGGCTGGCGACGTGGTACTCGGCGTAGTGAAGATGGGGGATGCGACTGTGATTGTTGAGAAAGTAATACCCCCGCGTCAGAAGCGTCCGCTCGACCACATCGGCGGTTCTTTGCAGGATGTCGGCAAGCGGCTTGGCGGCGGCCTGGCCGTAGCGCCGGGTGACGATCTTATGCCAGGTCGAACGCTCGTCGGCGCCGGCGTTGTTGCAGAACTCCCGGAACGCAGCCAGGTTCAGCTCGCTGACGGTGCCCAGGATGCTGTGGCCATCGCGGCTGATCCGCGTGGCGGCACCGGCGGCGCCCTTGCTGCGTTGGTAGGTGAGTCTGTTCTTCAGGTACGCCGGGAGCAGGTAGGGCACGAGGTTCTGGCCGTAGTACTCGTGGCCGAGGTCGAACTCGACGATCTGGCGCCGGCCGGGGAACGCCCCGATCGCCGGATTGTTCGGGTAGTTCGGCTGCCAGTCGTGGGGCACTTCCTTGCTCATGACGATGACGGCAGGATCGGTCGCCTGGATGCCCCGGGTGACGTTCTCTAGCTCGCCGGGCCAGTACACGAACGTGCGGACGATCAGTTGCTTGTCGTGATCGCGGCAGACGGCGTGGAGCGCGTCGATCAACTTGGTGACGCGCTCAGACTTGGGCATCCTTGACGAGACTCTGTTGTCGTCGTACACGGACACGTCGGTTTCGTGAAAGGTCAGCACGAGCCCGTCGATCTCCGGGCAAAGCTTGAAGACCTTTTCATACCTGTCGCGGAGCCACTGCCAGAGCTGGGGCTTGTCGAGCTGAACCTTGCCGTCGCGGGCCAGCCGGCTGGGCACGCGCCGAAGCTCGTGGGTCCAAATGAAGGCTTGGATGCCGTGCTTGTGGATCCGCTGCGTCAGGGTGTTGATCTTGTCCGGCAAGCCTTCTTGCGAGAAGAGCTGGTCGGCGTGGTGGATGATACTGTGGGATAGCTGGATGTGATTGACGCCGTGATCCGCGGCCCGGTCGATGGCCTGACACAGGTACTCAAGGTCGTCTTTGAGGAGTATCCAACCTACGATGAAATCGAACGGAGCGGACGGGCTCATGGTACGCTTTGCTCCTTCTTTGGTGACCACAGGATTGGCCGGCTCGGCGCGGGCGGCACAGACCAATGGCGTTGCAAGAAGAAACGGTAGGACGGCCGGCATAATCCTCGTCCCGAGTCGGGCGGGGGCTCTGGTGCCCCGGCGTTCGGTGCTTACCGCTTGGATAGGGAACGGCATCGCACACGTTTGATGGGGTCCTCCCAGGGCCTCAGTGGGGCGGCTGGATGGGGACGGACTCAGGATCGGCATCGCTTGGCGGCTCGCTTCAGGGCGGCGGCTTTGTCGGTCTTTTCCCAGGTGAAGACACTGCCCTCGCGTCCGAAGTGGCCATAGCGGCAGGTCTGTTTGAAGATCGGTCGGCGAAGCCTGAGGTGGTCGATGATTTCGCCTGGCCTGAGAGGGAAGTGGTCGCGAACGAGCTTAACCAAGCCGGGCGGAGCAATCGTCGCGCCGTCGGTATTGACCAATAAGCTGACGGGTTCAGCCACGCCGATCGCATAGGCCAGCTGGACCTCACATTCGCCGGCGAGGCCGGCTGCGACGATGTTCTTGGCGATGTATCGGGCCATATAGCTGGCCGACCGGTCGACTTTGGAGGGATCCTTTCCGCTGAACGCACCCCCCCCATGGCAGCCCCTCCCGCCGTAGGTATCGACGATGATCTTGCGTCCGGTCAGCCCGGTGTCGCCGTGCGGCCCGCCGAGGACGAATCGGCCCGTGGGGTTGATGTGGAACTCGATCTTGTCGTTCCACAGGCTCCGGCGCTCCTTGACGACCACGGGCTTGATGACCTTTTCGATGATCTCGGCGCGGGCCCTGCTTGACATGGTGTTCGTCCTGGGGTTGAGGGCATCCTCGGTGTGTTGTGTTGAGAGCACGACGGCGTGAAGGCGGTGCGCGTCGCCGTCGCGGTACTCGACGGTCACCTGACACTTCCCGTCCGGGCGAAGCCACTTGATGATCCGCTTCTCGCGCACCTCGGCCAGCCGCTCCATGAGTCGATGGGCCAGGTATATCGGCAGGGGCATGAAGCTATGGGTCTCCGAGCAGGCATAGCCGAACATCAATCCCTGGTCGCCGGCTCCTTGGACCTTGCCGCGATGCCTGTCCGGCGTCACGCCGATGCTGATGTCCTCGGATTGGCCATGGATCGTTCGCACCACCGCGCAGCTACGGTAGTCGAATCCCATGGTCGAATCCTCGTAGCCGATCTCTTTGATCGTATCGCGGGCGGTCTGTTCGACGTCGGCAAGCGCCTGCTCCGCCCGCTGGTTGTGGACCGTGACCTCGCCGGCGATAACGACCAGGCCCGTGGTAACCAAGGTCTCTACGGCCGCCCGGACGCGGGGGTCATGTTCGATCAGACTGTCCAGAATGGCGTCAGATATCTGGTCGGCCATCTTGTCCGGATGGCCGATCGAAACCGATTCGGAACTGAACAAATATCGGGTTGCGGCGCTTTTGATAACCAACGGTAGGTCCTCACAGGTCGCGGCCAGAGACAGGCCTGACCGCCGGTCGCCCAGCCAACTGCCACGGCGGGAGTCCCGCTATCCAGAAACCGTCATCATAGGCCAGCACCCGGTGGTCTTGTCAAGTGTGTCAAGCGACTCGACGTGACGGGTCTGCGGGCCACGCGGAGATGTGCCTTGCTTGAAAAGGCCCCGGAACCACACTATAAGCAAGAGCTTAAGACCCAAGGGTGCCGGGAGCACAAGATGCGCTGGAGTCAGTTTTTCATTCCCACGATGAAGGAGGTCCCGGCGGACGCCGCGGCGGCTTCGCACGTACTGTTGATTCGGGCCGGGTTGGGACGGCAGTTGGCGGCCGGCGCATACATCTACCTGCCTTTGGGTTATCGGGTGCTTCGGAAGGTCGAGCAGATCATTCGGGAGGAGATGAACCGGGCGGGGGCGATCGAGCTGTTCATGCCGGCTCTGGCTCCGGCTGAGCTGTGGAAGGAAACGGGGCGCTACGCGACGTTCGGGGCGCCTTTGATCAGGCTGCCGGGTGCCGCCTGGCGGCAGGATTTCGTGTTGAGCCCGACGCACGAGGAGACCATCACCGAGATCGCGCGTACGTTCATAAAGAGCTACAAGCAGTTGCCGGTCAATCTGTACCAGATCCAAACGAAGTTCCGTGACGAGGAGCGAGCCAAGAGCGGCGTGTTGCGGACGCGCGAGTTCCAGATGAAAGACGCCTACTCGTTCGACGCGGACAAGGCTGGGCTCGACCTCAGCTATCAGAAGATGTACGAGGCCTATTGCCGCGTCTTCGATCGCGCGGGGCTGTCGTACATGATCGTGGAGGCAGAAAGCGGCCCGATCGGCGGGGATGTGTCGCACGAGTTCATGGTGGTCACAGACGCGGGCGAGGACGTGGTGGTGATGACGGGGGACGGCAGCTATGCGGCCAACGTTGAGCGGGCGGAGGTTGCGCCGCTGCCGGACGAGGGCTGCGACGGTCCGGCGAAGCTCAAAGAGGTCCACACCCCGAACATGAAGAGCATCGAGCAGGTCAGCGCGTTCCTGGCGTGCCGGCCCGAGGACATGATCAAGACGATCGTTTACCTCGGCGACGGAGAGCCGCTGGTGGCGCTGGTCCGGGGTGACCACGAGGTCAACGAAGCGAAGTTGGCGCGGGCGGCGGGGGTGAGCGGCGTGGAGCCCGCGGATCCGCAGACCATTCGGCAGGTGACCGGGGCGGAGGTGGGTTTCGCCGGTCCGGTGGGACTCAAGGCGCGAATGATCGTCGATCAGGCTGTCAGCGTAATGCACAACGCTGTTACCGGAGCGAACAGGACCGACTACCACGTCGTCGGCGTCAACGCCGGCCGCGACTATCAGATCAACGAAGTGGCGGACGTCCGCGTCGCGGTTCCGGGCGACCGGGCGCCGAGCGGTGATCCGCTGATCTTCAAGAAGTGCATCGAGATCGGGCACGTGTTCAAACTGGGCACGAAGTATTCCGAGGCGATGGGTGCGACGTTCCTCGATGGTGACGGCAAAGCCCGGCCGATGATCATGGGCTGCTACGGCATCGGTCTGAATCGGATTATGGCCGCGGCGATGGAGCTGCATCATGACGAGGCGGGGCTGATCTGGCCGATGTCGATCGCGCCGTTCCAGGTGCTCATCGTCGCGTTGGATGTTCGCGACGAGGAAGTGATGGACGTGGCGAGCAGACTCCACGATGAACTTGAAGCCTCGGGCATTGAGGTGCTATTGGACGATCGTGACGTCCGCCCCGGCCCGAAATTCAAGGACGCCGATCTGATCGGGATTCCCCTGCGCGTGACCGTCGGCAAGAAGTCGCTGAAGGACGGCGTCGTCGAGATCAAAGCGCGCGACAGCGACGAACTCAGGAGGCTGCTGCCGAGCCAGGCGTGCGTGGCAGTCGAGCAGCGAGTGCGCGCGGCGCTAGCCGCGGCGTCTGGCGGGGCCCGGGGCGGCTAGCGGCCGGGCCCGAGATGGTCGTTACCGGGGCAAACGGGGCCGTCTAGGCTTGTCTGTCATGGGCGTGCCCAGGCCGGCGAAAGCCGCGAAGTTGATCGTCGGGATGTTGTCGAACGACGCGGATCTTCTGCGGCGTGCCCGGCAGCTGCTGAGCCGGCAAGTCGGGCCCGTGGACCTCGAGAGTGAGATCTGGCCGTTCGATGCTACCGATTACTACGCCCCGGAGATGGGCTCGGGCCTGCAACGGCAATTCCTTTCGTTTGACAGGTTGATCCGGCCGGAGCAGCTCGCCGCGCTAAAACGCACGACGAACGATCTGGAGGCCCGGATCTGCGATGAGTGCGCGGTCCCACGGGAGTTCCGTCGTGTCAACCTCGATCCAGGTTACGTAACGCTCAGCAAGCTCGTGCTGGCGACAACCAAAAACTACTCGCATCGTATTTACCTTCGAGAGGGCATCTATGCCGAGGTGACTCTGCGGTACGAGAAAGGCGCGTGGCACGCGTGGCCTTGGACCTATCCGGACTACGTTGCGGATACCTACCACGGTTTTCTTTCGCGTGTGCGCGATCAGCTCGCAGAGCAGTTATCTGCAGCGGACTGAGAAACGGCAAGCGGCTGGCAGGCGATGGCGAATTGAGCGTGTCGCTGTCAAGAAAGACCCGGCGTGAACGCGCAGGGCGGTGAGCAAGTATGTATTGGATCGGTCTGATCAGCGTCGTGGTTCCGATGATCCTCAGTGCGTGCGGCGCGCTGCTGGTGCGGGGCTGGGCCCAACGCAGGGGGCTCCTGGACCGACCGGCCGATCACAAGACTCACCGCCGGGCGGTGCCTCTGGGCGGAGGAATCGCCATTACCGCGTCGGTGGTGGCGGCAATCGTAGGGGGATTGGCTGTGGCGTTGCTGGTGGGGCGGTGGCGGCCGGAGTGGCTGCCGGCGCTGGTGGCGGTACACCTCGAGGGCGTAGCGGCCAAGACGCCGGTTGCGTTGGCCGTCCTGGCCGGCGCCGTGGTGCTTTGCGTGACGGGTCTGGTCGATGACATGCGGCCGCTGCCGGCGGCGGTCAAGCTAATCATCGAAGCTGCCGTGGCTGCGGCGCTGGTGATCGGTTTGAAGATTCGAGCACTGGAGATGTTCGGGCCGGCCGTCGCGATCGTAGTGACAACGTTCTGGATCGTGGGGGTGACGAACGCGATGAACTTCCTGGACAACACGGACGGGCTGTGCGCCGGAGTAGGCATCATAGCGGGTGTGATATTCGCGATCGCGGCGATGTTGGGGGGACAGATCTTCGTGCCCGTCTTCACGCTGGCTCTGGTGGGGGCGCTAGCCGGTTTCTTGGTGCTCAATTTCCCGCCAGCGTCGATCTTTATGGGCGACGCGGGAAGCCTGGTTGTCGGGTACCTGCTTGCGGTCCTTACTGTTCTGACGACCTTCCACGACCCGGCCCATGGCCACACGCCGCTCGGCGTTCTTGTGCCGCTCGTCGTGTTGGCGGTGCCGTTGTACGACGTCGCCAGCGTGGTGTGGCTTAGGATTCGTGCGGGCGATAGCCCGTTCGTCGGGGACCGGCAGCACTTCTCACATCGATTGATCCAGCGGGGTATGAGCCAGCGATCGGCTGTGTTGACGATCTACCTAGCGACGGCGGCGACGGGGATGTCGGCCCTATGGTTGCCGAGTTCGGATTGGCCGCGCGCAGCACTGGTCGTCGCACAGTGCGCTTGCATCGTCCTGATTGTCGCCGTCCTGGAGCGCCAGCCGTCCCATGGCTCGAGATGAACCATCGCGCGGGGGGCGCCGGTCTGGCCCCGATCGGGGCGCAGCTCGAGCCTTTGGCGACCGGGGCTCTGCTGCGCGGGTCGGCCGGGCACAGGTGGCGGCAAGCTGCGAGCGGATTAGCCTGGCGATCCTGTTGGTCATCCTCGCCCTGCGGCCCCTCATCGCTGAGACGTACGAATCGGCAATCACCGGGATCAGCCGGGTGCTACCCGGCGCCGGCCATCCCACCCCAACCCACACGGCCCTGATCGATTGGTTCATACTGACGGCGGCTCTGCTCTATTCGGTTGCGGCTGCGGTGCGGGGAGAGGGACGGTACAGGCGCGCAGGGATTGAGATTGGCGCGGTGATCTTGGCGGCAGCGGCGATGGTTTCATGCATGGCGGCGAGCAACAAGCGCCTGGCGATGATCGCCACAGCGGACTGGCTGGGGATGATCTTGGTGATGATCATGCTTGTGCAACTGGTGCGTCGGCCTTGGCACGCGAGGCTCGTACTGTGCGTGGTGCTGGCGAGCGGGCTGACGTCGGCGGTCAAGTGTGTTCAACAGCACGCCTACGAATTTGACGAGACGATCCGAGAGTACCAAGAGCGCGAAGCGTCACTGTGGGCTCAAGAAGGCGTTTCGCTGGACGATCCGCAGGTCGAGCTCTACCGCAAGCGGCTGCGCGGCAGAGCAGCCACGGCTTTCTTGGTCGATCCGAACGTGGCGGGCAGCTATCTGCTGTTGTGCGCGTTCGCCGCGGGCGGGTTCGCACTGGCTAAGATCCGCGGGCCGAAGAAGCCTTTCCGCCTAGCTTTCGGGTGGGTGGCGGTGGCGCTGGCGGGTGTGGCGGTCGTGGCGGTCGGCCTGACCAAGAGCCGGGGCGCGATTCTGGGGCTCGTGATCGGGGCGGCGATCTGGGTGGGCGTCGAGCGGCTCGCAGGGCGGCTGTACCCGCTCCGGCGGCGAGTGCTTGTACTCGGGTGGGCCGTGGCGGGGGCAGCGGCCCTTGCTGCTGTTGGCTACGGGATGGCGACCGGAGGGCTGCCCACTGATTCCCTCCGGTTTCGCTGGGCGTATTGGTCCGTATCGGCGCGGATGATCGCCGATCGCCCATGGACGGGCGTTGGCACGGGAAACTTCGGACGGCACTACACAGAATACAAAACCATCGAGCAGCCCGAAGAGATCAAAGATCCGCATAACCTGTTCGTCAAGGCCGCTGCGGAATGGGGTTTGCCGGGCGCGGTCGGGCTATTGGCGATACTCATCGCCGGATCGACGAGGTTCGTCATCGGTCCGCGATCGATCGAGCAGGTTGCCGCGGAACGGCCTTCGGCAATGAATGCGCCAGGCCGGCCGCTTGTCTGGGCGGCGATTGTGCTAATCGGCACGTTCGTATGCCAATCGTTGGTATTGCGTCATGATTCGTTCGCCGGCTTCGTGGTGGCGACGTTTATCCCGGCGTGCGTTTGGCTGATCGCAATGGGTGCGTTGCTGGTGGACTCGGACCAGTTGCGCCTCTTTGAGGACGACGAGCTGCGTGGGTGTGGTCTGGCGATGGCGTGTGGACTGCTTGCTTTCCTCGTGGTCAACCTGATTACGTTCTCGCTCTTTGTGCCCGGCGTCGGGACGACGTTCTTCGCGCTAGCGGGCGTGGCGTGCTCGCGCGGCTCACGTGCGACAGGGACGGCGAAGGAACCTTCCGGTGACGCCGCGGGTGCGCAGGCGGATCAGGGTGAGCGTCGAACCGCTAGCGGACGATGGGCGCTGGTAGGGCTGCTTGCGGCAGGGACGGCCGGCTATGGGGCCCTCGTGGTGCGCCCGGTGGCAGTTGCTGGCCGCCACCTTGCTGACGCTCGCAGCAAGGTCGAAATCCGTGGGAGAGTCGATTCAGCCGGACAGCTCACCGCCCACGGCCGGTTGGCCAAGGCACGGTCGGCCGTCGAGCTGCGAGGCGTGATCGACGCGGCCAATGGCCGGGCGGCTGGAACGGTGCAATTCGCCTCAGCGGGCACAACCCGCAGTGCTAAGTGGCTTGCGAGCCTTGTTCCTCAGCCGCGACAGCTCGAACAGTCGGGCCAGGTCCATCTCTACCGCGGCCGGAGCAGCGAGGGCTGGGTCGTGCAGTTCGCATTGGACCGAACCGGGAGCCTGACAGGCATGTCGTGGAATCCGTCGGGTCGCAAGGAACACTACCTGCGGGCTATCCGCGCGGATCAGCTGGACCCGACGGGACCGGCGGAGTACGCGCGGTTCCTGCTGGAGGAACCCGCGGCCTCTGCCGGGGAAGCGCTGCAGCTCTGCGACGAGGCAGTTGCGTGGGTGCAAGAGGCGATTCGGCGAGACCCGCAGGATGTGGGAAAACATCGGATGCTCTCAGGTGTCTATCAACGTCGGTTCGCGGCGTCCAGTCAAGTCAACGATGCAGTCAAGGCGGTGGAGGCAGCAAGGCAGGCTGTGAAGTTCTATCCATCGCTTCCGAGCGGGCACGTCGCTCTGGGTGACCGCCTGGTGAAGTTGGCCGGGGCGACACAACCGGCTGAGCAGCGTGCTGGTATGATCGCCGAGGCGATCAAGCAGTACGAGCATGCGCTGCAACTGGATGATGCCCGCGCACCGGACGAGATTCGACGTTTCCCGCCGCGGATTCGCGAAGAAATCAGGGGCAAGCTCAGCTCGTTACTCATGATGCTCCGGGAGTTGGGGTCGGCGGACGGGCGATCGCCAGCAAATGTCCGGCGCGGTTGATTTGATGCTGCTGGATTCGGCTCGCGGGGCGGTGGACATGAAGCGCCTCCCGGCGGCCGCCATGGCTGCCATGCCACCGGTGGCCCGGCTGCCGTGCTGGCCGCGCGACTTGGCAGCGAGATGGAATGATCCGCGATTGCACGGGCTGACTGACATCCGGGGCGAGCTTGAGGTGCGGGCCGGCTTGGGGGATAATGTCAGTGCGGCATCGGGCAATCGACCGTTCGAGAAGCGAATAGACGCACGTTGGGAGTTTGCCCTATGGGCGCAGGGAAGCGCATCTTTGGACGAGGCCCGGCCGCTGAGTCTAGCCAGGGGCCTCGCTGCTTGTGCCGACTTATCGTCGAGCTTGACGGCAGCACCTGCTGGTCTCAGTTGGCAGATGAGCCGGACGAGGTGCTCCTGGAAGCGACGGACGTACGGGGCGAGCTTGCCGGGTGGTGGGCGCCGGAGTGGTGGGACGCCAAGCTGTCGGCGTGGCGGCGACCCGGACTGAGGCTGGTGCTTCTGCCCACGCGCGACGCCCTTCGCCACAAGGCCGTGCTCGAGCAGCTCGCCAGAGTCCGTCAAAGCAGGCCTTACTGGCGGATCGTCGGATGCACCGACGGGGCGGGTTTGGCAAGCACGTCGGCGGTCCATGAGCTGCTGATCGGTCCGTACGACGAGCTGCGGTTCCTCGTGCCTGCTGAGCCACGTGCGTTCTCCACGTTCGCGCCGGAGGAACGGTTCGCGTCGCGGATATCGCTGCACGTGGCGAAGGACTTGGTCGAGCTGCGCGAGGCCCGAGGACTGACGCGACCTGCCATCGTTTGGGTATGCGGCGATGATTGGCGGTATCGAAGTGAGCACGATCAGATGTGGCTGCGGCAGACGGCCCGACAAATCGGCGTCGACGTCCTCAGCACGGAGGAGTGCATAGAGTTTCAGCCATGGGTCTCATCGTTCAGAAGTTCGGCGGGACAAGCGTAGCTGACGCCCAGAAGATCAACCGCGCCGCGAGGCGCGCGATCCGAGCCGAACTCGAGGGCAACAAGGTTGTGATGGTCGTCTCGGCCATGGGCAAGACCACTGATCAGTTGGTCGCTCTAGCCAAGGAAGTCAGTCACGATCCGCCCAGGCGCGAGATGGACATGCTTCTGACAACGGGCGAACAGGTTTCGATCGCCCTGATGGCCATGGCGATCCATGAGGCGGGCCACGAAGCGATCAGTTTCACCGGCGGCCAGATCGGGCTGACGACCGACGAGGCCCACACGAAGGCCAGGATCCAACGAATCGACGCCGAGCGCATCCATCAGCACCTCGAGGCGGGCAAGATCGCGATCGTGGCCGGCTTTCAGGGGATCACCGAAGACGGCGCGATCACGACACTGGGCCGCGGCGGGTCGGACACGACGGCCGTCGCCCTCGCCGCGGCGCTGAATGCCGACCTGTGCGAGATCTACACCGACGTGGACGGCGTGTACACCACCGATCCGCGCATCGTGCCCCAGGCAAGCAAGATCGACAGAATCGCCTACGACGAAATGCTGGAACTCGCCTCGCTCGGCGCAGGCGTGATGCACTCACGAGCCATCGAGTTCGGCAAGAAATACAACGTGCCGATTCACGTGCGAAGTTCATTAACGGATGTAGCGGGGACCATGATCGTGGCAGAAAGCAAAGGCATGGAAGACATCGCGGTCCGCGGGGCCACCCTGAAGCGCGACATGGCTGCCATGGTGCTTATCGGCGTTCCCAACGAGCCGGGCATGGCGGCGCGAATCTTTGCGCGCATCGCCGAGCACAACGTCATCGTCGATGACATCATGCAGAACATTTACCAGGACGGCAAGACTGCCAACATCGGCTTTACGGTTGCCGGCGGCGACCTGTCGGAGGCCCGATCGATCGGCGAGCAGCTGGCCGAAGAGCTCGGACTCAAGGCGGTTGAAACCGACGAACACGTGGCGAAGGTCAGCATCGTCGGCATCGGGATGCGCTCGCACACGGGTGTGGCCGCCAAGATGTTCCGCGTGCTGTTCGAGGCAGGCATCAACATCGAGCATATTTCCACCAGCGAGATCATGCTCAGTTGCATCGTCCCGGAGCACCAGGCGGAAAAGGCGCTCCAGGCCGTTCATGCAGCCTTCGAGTTGGATCAGCCATCTTCGGAGAGTTCCTAGATCGGGCAGGCGCTTCGGTGCAAACTGGGGGATGGACCGTCGCGCGTTGATTGCAGGCACTCACCATCTGAGTAACCGCTGTGGCGATTGATACGACCGAAGCGCGCCGCCGTGTTCGCATCCTCGCGGCGGAAAGCTTGGGCGTACGCGGGCTTGCAGTCCGGATTGACGGTGCCGAAGGGTCGGTGCTGATCGATCCGAGCTTCTCACTGGTGCCCAGACGGTTCAACCGGCCGCCTCATCCGTTCGAGGTTGCAGCCGCCTGGCGCTGCCGTCAGCGATTGGACGAGGCGCGCCGACGGAGCATTACGATCGTCCTGAGCCACTATCATTATGACCACCTCATTCCGCCTGAGCACCGGCCGCTGGAGTTCTGCACCCGCGAGCTTCGCGGCCGCTTCTATCAGGCTCGTCGTCTGCTTGTGCGCAACGCCTCGGGTCAGATCAACACTTCTCAGCGGCGGCGGGCGAGGCAGCTGCTCGACGAGTTTCCTGGCGCCGAGCAGGTGGACGGTCAGCGTTTCGGCACGCTCGAGTTCTCGCCTCCCGTTCCGCATGGTCAGCCCGGCTCCAGTCAGGGCTACGTCATGCTTTGCACGGCGGGGTATGACGGGGTCCGTGTGGGCTACGGCTCGGACACCCAGTGTCTCAATGACGAGGTCGTCGAGTGGTTCGCCGGCCGGGCCATCGATGTTCTCATCATCAGCGGGCCGCCGCTGTACCATCCCCAGGTGGGCGAACAGATCAAGCGAGAAGGGCTGGCACGATTGGAACGGCTGGCCGAGGGCGTGCCGCTCCTGGTCGTGGACCATCACATGGCGCGCGCGCCGAATTGCGAGCAGGTGCTCGATGGTCTTTCGCAGAAGTGCGGGCGGCAGGTGTTCTGCGCAGCCACGTGGAACGGTGAGCCGATCCGCTTGCTCGAAGCAGCCAGAAAGCATCTTCACCGCCGGTGGCCGGTCGATCACGAATGGTATGGGGCGGTCGAGCGCGCCGAAGATCAGGCCATGCGGCATGTCCGGCAGACGGCCCGCCGGTTGGATGATCTCGGGTTCGCTCGCCCCGACGGCTGGGAGTGATGACGGAAGCTGCTCCGATCGTGGCTGGACGTCGGTCGGCGAGTAGGAAGCGCCGAGGGCGCGTACGCCGCCCGAGGATTCTGCCGCCGGCCTGGCGTCGGCGATGGTGGATTACTGCGGCTGTGGTCCTGTTGGCTGCGGCGGCGGCACTGGACCGGCTGGGGTTGCTCGGCCGGCAGGGCACCGACCACGAGCGGTATCACAACGGAGTATTCACGGTGGCCCGGGTCGTCGATGGCGATACGATCGACATCGACGTGCCGGACGGCGAACACACGCGAACGCGCGTGCGATTGTGGGGGGTCGATGCCCCGGAACCCTGGCGGTCGGGCCGGGCAGCCATGTATTTCGCGGAGCAGGCCTCCGAATTCGCCAGGCAGACCGTAGGCGGCAGGCAAGTGCGCATCGAGCTTTCGCCGCACCGCACCCGCGGCAGGTACGGGCGGCTGCTGGCTTACGTGTACCTTGTCGAGACCGGACAGATGCTCAATGAGATGCTCTTGGAGACCGGCCACGCGTACGCTGACCGACGGTTTGATCACGTCCGCAAAGCCCGCTTTGCAGAGCTTGAGCTTCGGGCGCAACGTGCCAAGCGCGGTCTTTGGACAGACGTGCGTCCGGGGCAGTTTCCAGCGTGGAAGCAACGCATCGAGGCGTACACACCGCCGGGCAGCCGCCCGATCTCGGCGCGCTAACGGCGACCGGCCGGAGCAGGCGCCGTGGGCGCGCTGGGGTCAAGACGTCCGCCAAGTTGGTCTGGATCAGGCTCCGCTCGACGTAGGCGGATGATCGCGACCTCGGCAGGGCAGTTGATGCGTAGCCGAAATGGTCCTGACGTGCCTATGCCCGCGGTCACATGCATGTACGTTGACCCGATGCGATGCAGGCCATACGCGTGCTGCCTGTCAATCTGATCGTTCGTCCAGAAGCAGCCGAGCTTGCCGAATCGCCACTGCCCACCGTGCGTGTGCCCGCAGAGCAGCAGATCGACGTTCACGGCGCCGGAAGTGCTCGTCCGTTCGTCGGGCCGCTGCCCGGGGCCGGTCCAGCGCGAGCGAATCCAGTGGATGGTGGAAGGGAAGTTCCGCGGGCGCGAGGGTTGGACACGCGCGTGGATCGACCGCCACAAGGCTCAAGAGTCACCTGCGCCGTGAGAAGCGACAAGGCGTCGACAC
>CAYGAN010000002.1:64219-65929 GCA_964347585.1 uncultured Planctomycetales bacterium
AAGTGAGCCAGCATGATGGTCGGCCAGCCGCTCCTGCACCGGCGCAAGCACGCTTCCGGATCGCCGCCGTCGCGCTTGATCTGTTCGATGCCCGCCACGTTGATCCCGCTCTGCGACCGCGGCGTCCCCGGCTGCGATCTCCTGCGAGGAGGCTCCCAAGCTACCTGCACCGTCCGGTTTCGCAGTAGCGTCAGCGAACCCCGCTTCCAGCACTCGGCCAAGCGCGGATTGTCATGGTTGCCCAGGCAAGCGAAGCTGCCCATGGTTGTGCGGATCGGCTCCAGAAACCGTGCCATCAGCGCGGCCGCGCGCTTCCATCCACGCTTGTGATGGCAGTAATCCCCGGTCGCCGTGAGCAAACCGACCTCAGCGTGCGCGAGGGCATCCTGAGCGCGCTCGAGCAACTGGTTCCAACGACGAAAGTGGAAATCCGAGACGTGCGCAATAGTTAAACCATCGAGCGATGGCGGCAGGTTCGGCAGCGACACGGCGTAGCGACGAATGGCCAGCTCGCTCATATCCCTGATGTAATACCCCAATCCGCAGACGGCAAGAGGCCGGCGCTTGTTTCGCCTCATAGGCGAGAGAAGACCCAAAGGGTGCGGACTAACTCCGAAGGCATCAAGTGGGAAAGCCCGGCCAGGAGGCTTACTTGCCGGTGTACGAAAGCAGGGCCAGAAAGCGGGCGTACTTGATGGCACGTTTCAGATCGCGCTGCTCGGCAGCGGATGTCCCGGCGCGCTTGCGGGACATTATCTTGCTGCTGGTGGTCAGAAACTTCCGCAGCAGCTCGACTTCCTTGTAGTCCACAATTGGACCTTTCCAGTCCTTCCCCCCACGATCGGGGAAACGACGCTTGGTGTGAAACTCTCGGGTCTTTTTCTTGCCCATGCGATCAGATCTCCCGGGTTTTCTGCGCCGAGTCGGGTTGTCGGTGATGCTCGGACATCACGCGATCGAACTCATGCTGACTAACTGTTTCTGATTCTTCGGCGAGCAAGATGGGTATGCCGTCGCGAATCGCATATCGTCGCCGCGTCGCCGCGTCCGTGGAGTACAACCAGTCACCAATCTGTATCAGCGGCGCTTTCGTTTCCGGGCATACCAGAATCTCAAGCAGTTTTGGATCGATGTCCGACGCCATGCGCCAGGCTCCATCCATGCCTTTGACCACACGCTGCCATGCCGCTCTTGGCAACGAAAAAGATATCCAGTTGCGCCGGCAAATGCAAGCGGGGCCCCGCGGCCGGCGGGGACCTCTTGGATCAGAAGCGACACGCCCAGCGGGCGCCGGCGTCAGTGAGCGCTTTTGCCCGCAATCCGTGCAATTCTTCCGACTCCGGTCCCGCGCTGCGGATGAGCATGCCGCTTTCAACTGGCCCGCACGCGGCTGCGCCGGGGCGAGATGTCCAGGCGATGTCCTGACTCACCTTGTCTTGAATCGCTCTTTGCGATAGCTTTTGTCTCTCGGCGTGTATGGAAATGTGCGGGAAGGTGTCATGAAGCAGCGACGGGTGGTAATCACGGGCATGGGGCTGGCAACCCCGCTTGGTCTTGGCCTCGAGCCGACCTGGAATGGCCTGCTTGAAGGACGTTGCGGCGTGCGCCGCATCCGGACGTTTGATCCGAGTCGCTTCGATTCGCAGATCGGCGGTGAGCTCGAGCCATTCCGCGTGGCGGACTATGTCCCCAAGAGTTATCGCAAGAGCA
>CAYGAN010000002.1:65939-87157 GCA_964347585.1 uncultured Planctomycetales bacterium
CGAAGGTGATGGCCCGTGATATCGAGATCGCCGTCGTTGTCGCCTACCACGCCGTCAAAGATGCCGGTTTGGAGACCAAGTGTCTGATCGAACGCGGCGAGGCGACAGGCCCGCCGACGGTCGCTCCCACACGGTTCGGGGCTAACATCGGCGCCGGCTTGATCTGCGCCGACCTAACCGAGCTGGCCGGCGCACTATCCACGGCGGTCGGCGATGATCAGCGGTTCGACATCCGACGTTGGGGTGCCGACGGCATGAGCAACCTGACACCGCTGTGGCTACTGAAGTTCCTGCCCAATATGCTTGCCTGCCACGTGACGATCGTGCACGACAGCGAAGGGCCATCCAATACGATCACCTGTGGCGAAGCATCCAGTCATTTGGCGGTGGGCGAGGCCGTTCGCACCATCGTTCGTGGCGCCGCCGACGTCTGCGTTTGCGGCGGGGCGGAGAGCAAGCTCAATCCGATGGGGTTGATGCGGCAAAGCTTGCTAAAACGGCTGGTGGCGGACTGCAACGAGGACCCGGCCCGCGCGTGCAGACCTTTCGACGTGGATCGCAAAGGTACGGTCGTTAGTGAGGGCGGGGGGCTGCTGATCCTCGAAGATCTTGAGCACGCGCGCAGGCGGGGCGCCAGAATCTATGCGGAGGTCGTCGGGGCCGGCGCGTCCAGCAGCACGCGGAGTTGGTCGGAGCCGGATCCTGACGGGCGGGCGGTCAGTCTGGCCGTGCAGAAAGCACTTGCTCATGCCGGCGCGTCGGCGGACGACGTGGACTTGGTAGCTGCGTTCGCCTGCGGGACCATCCCGCACGACGCTTCAGAGGCCGCCGGCATCCGTGCCGCCCTCGGCGCACGGGCGGCCGACGTCCCCACGCTGGTCAATAAGGCGGCTATGGGCAACAACGGCGCGGGCAGCGGGGCGATCGATCTGGCCGTTGCTGCCATGGCTATCTATAGCGGCTTGGTCCCGCCGGCGCAGAACTGCCAACGCGTCGATCCCAAGTGCGGACTGAACGTCGTCGCGGGCCGGACGCTGGCAGCCCGGATCGATCTGGCCGTCTCTACCGCGTACGCGCTCAGCGGAGGGCAAGCCGCCGCCGTGGTGCTAAGCAGGTTCAAGGAGTAGGCTCGTGTCACGTCGCGTTGTAGTTACCGGGATGGGTTGGATTACGCCGCTTGGCGACGACCTCGAACAGGCCTGGCAGAGGCTCTTGGGGGGTGAGAGCGGCGTAGCACGGACGACTATCTTCGACGCTCCTACGTTTCCCTCGAACTTTTCAGCCGAAGTCAAGAACTTTCAGCTCTCGGACTTTCTGGGCGAAAAGCACGAGCTGCACAAGCGCGCCAGCCGCAACGCCGGCTTCGCGCTCGCGGCGGCGAAGCTCGCGTGGGACCACGCGGGCCTCGACCGCGCCGATCGGCTCGATCGGACGCGCGTGGGGATCTACTTGGGCGGTGGCGAAGGACCGATGGACTTCGACAACTTCGTGGCTGCTGCCGTCGGAGGCTGGGATCGCCAGGCAAACAGCGGGCGGGGCGATCTCGATACGCGCAGGTGGGCGGACGTGGCCTACGAACGGCTGGATCAGATCACCGAGCTGGAGCAGGATCCTAACATGGCCGCTGGGCACATGGCCGTTCTGTTCGGCGCGGAGGGCCCCAACCTCAACACTCTCACCGCCTGTGCTGCCAGCACACAGGCGATTGGGGAGGCAACCTGCCTGATCCGCGGAGGCGACGCGGACGTGATGATCAGCGGCGGGACGCACAGCATGATTCACCCGTTCGGCGTCACGGGATTCATCCGCCTGACGGCACTGTCCACGCGGAACGATTCCTGCTTGACGGCTTCGCGTCCGTTCGATCGGACCCGCGACGGCTTTGTGATCGGCGAGGGCGCAGGCATCCTGGTCCTGGAAGAGCTCGAGCACGCACGCCGGCGGAACGCGAGAATCTTCGCGGAGGTCCTGGGCTACGGCTCGACTGCGGACGCCTTCCGCGTCACCGACATGCACGAGGAAGGCCGCGGACCGATCGCCGCTATGCGCCAGGCGCTCGACGACGCGGGCCTGCGGCCCGAACGGATCGACTACATTTCCGCCCACGGCACGGGAACCGAGGAGAACGACAAGATCGAGACGTTGGCCATTCGCAAGGTCTTTGGCGCACACGCCGAGAAGGTGCCCGTCAGCAGCATCAAGAGTATGCTGGGACATTTGATCGCGGCAGCCGGCGCGGTGGAGCTGATTGCCTGCCTGCTTGCGATCCGAGACGGCGCCATCCCCCCGACCATCAACTACCAGAGTCCTGACCCGGCTTGTGACCTGGACTACGTGCCGAACCACACCCGCCGCTGCAAGGTCCGCACAGCCATGTCAAACAGCTTCGGCTTCGGCGGCCAGAACGACGTCATCGTCGTGGGAGCGTCTGAGCACTAGGCCTGCGCCACTTCGAATAATCCCCCGCGCGGCAGGGGCTGCGGCCCGAGCGGATACGTTCGCGTCTCTCGATAAGCTTTGCAGAGCGCAACGTGGCGACCGACTAGGCGTGGTGTGGCGGCCGGGACGGTTGCTTACCACCCTCGGAGCCACTGGGCGAGGCGGGATTCGAACCCGCACGGGGCCGTTACTCCCCAGGGGGTTTTAAGCCCCCAGCGTCTGCCGTTCCGCCACTCGCCCGGTTCTACGCGCGTAACGCAAAAATTCACGCCCGTTTGCAGCGTCCATCCAGTCGGTTCTGTGCTCGATGTCCGCTGCGACTCAACTGGCTTTGAACGCCGCAAGGCTGCTAGCAGCTCGGGCGGTCCACTGGTGCGCAGGAGTACGGGAACGGTTCACGGCCGCCCTGAGAATCGGATGGTCGCCTGGCGGCGTCGTGGCATATTCGCTCTCCGCGTCCCCTGGATGGATATGGAATATAGCGGCTCAAAGGCAACTTGGTCAACGTGGCTGGTCCGGCCGATCCCTTCTTAGCGGGGGCCAACGGCGTGCCATCGGTCGTCAGCCGCGCTGGGCGCCTGCTCAATTGGGTGGGGCGCGGTGTGCGTGAAAAAGGGCCAGCGGGCACCAACCGATCGACTGAGCAAGACGCCAACCTGTCGAGGAGATGTTCCGGCTGACGAACACAAGCGAGGGTACGTGTTCGCCCTGCTCATGTCTGACCGTCACGGTTTCACGTATACTCTAAGGCAGCTGTCAATCGAAGAGTATCCTGTCAAGAAGGACCCGGGTTGAGATGGGAGCTGACCGCGCGCCGGAGGTCTCGTCGGAATTCGCGCGCGAAACCGATGCCGATCTCCTCATTTACATGAGCATGGCCGGGGAAGACGCGACGGTCGCGTCTGGGGCATGGGAGGCGTTCTACCGTCGGCATGCTGGGTATCTTTACGGCGTGTGTCTGCGCGCCTACGCGGAGCTGCTGGGCGGCGAGGCGGGCGTGTGCGACCTCGTAGCGGATACTTTCAAGCGCGCCTATGAGAACGCGGGGAAGTTCGATGCTGCCGGCATTGATGACGCGGAGAGGTTGCGGCTGAGGGCACGGGCCTGGCTCGGGCGGATCGCCCAGCGGATTGTGCAGACTGCGCTGCGGGGTCGAGGCCGACTCCCACAGACGTTTCTTGAACAGGATGCCTGGTCGCGCGTCCCCGACACCGCCGCGACGAAAGAAGCGAACGCGCAAGAGATGCGACGGGTCCGTGAGGCCATCCTGTCTCTCTCGAAGAAGGAGCAGATCGTCCTTCGCGTGACTGTTCAGTGGTACCAGCCGGACAAAGAGCACCAGCGCTTGCCAAACGAGGTCGCGGCCGATCTTGCCACGACGCTCAAGACGACACCTGAGAACATCCGGCAAATACGGCGCCGCGCGCTGCAGAAGGTCGAAGCGTTTCTGCGCGGACACGCGTCGAACACGCAATGCAGGAAAGGAACACAATGAGCATCGACCCCCCATCCGATGAGCCAAGAGACGCCGGGCAGGAGGCCCTCGAGCGCGACATCAGTGAGGCCATGACCTCGCTCGGCTGGAAGGTGCCTCAGTGTGAGGACGAGGTCCAGCGCGCTGAGACGGAACTGAAAGGTGACCTTGCGGCACTACCTGAAGAGCTTCAGGATCCCAAAGCGGCGTTCAACCGATCGGTTGGGCAGGTCAGGGCGAGGCCCCAGGTGCTTCAATTCTTCGGGGATGCGGAGATCGAGAGGGATCTGGCGCGGGCGGCGCGAGACGGAGGGCCGATCCCGCCCGAAATCGAGGAGATCATGCGCCGAGATCGCGAAGCGGCCGAGCGTGAATTCAAGAATGCCGAGCAGAAGGACCCAGAGGCCGAGTAGTCAACGCCTACCTGGCGATCGCATCCACGAGATCGCCGAGCTGGCCGAGGCGGTCGCGGACGAGCACTGTCCGTCCGACGTCGCGGAGCCGGCCGCGATCGCCCGTGCCAACCGGGTCACCACAAGCTTCGGGGCCTATGGTGCTGCCTTCGACGGGATGCTGGAGTACAAGGCCGGTCGGTTCCATATATTCTGCAATCTCGACCGGGTGAGGCGCGCCGACTCTCCGAGAGCGCGATTCTCGCTTGCGCACGAACTCGGCCACTACTACCTCGACGAGCATCGCAACGCGCTGGCGGCGGGACATGCCGGGGCCCATCGATCGCAATGCCAGTACGAATCCCGCCATCTTGTGGAGCAGGAAGCTGACCATTTCGCTTCGAACCTGCTCATGCCGTCTTCGCGCTTCACGGCCAGAGCGCGGTCGGTCGGCACAGGCTTCGCGGGAATTATCTCGCTCGCGCGGCATTTCAACACCTCCGTGACGAGCACGACGATACGGTACGCCTCTTGCGATATATCGCCTTGCGCCGTCGTAAAATGGTCCTGGACAGGGTACTGCTGGAAATGGTTGTCGTCTGAGGCCTTCCGGGCGCGGTTCCGTAAAACGATCGAGGCGCGCGAGGACATCGTCGAGAACTCTCCCACGTGGCGGGCCCTGGCTGGAGAACTTCCGCCCGACAAGGGATTCTTTGAGGCAGGCACGACGGCGTCGGCGTGGTTCCCGCACGTCGCGCAGGGGCAACTGCGAGACGTCCTCTTGATCGAGCAGGCCATGCCGCTCGGGCGGTTCGGCGTGCTCAGCTTCCTGTACCCGGAAGGCGGGAGCTACGGGTTCGTGGATAGTTAGGCACCGCTTCGTCACGCTTCAGCGTCGTTACAGATGGGGCCGGAATCGGTCTGTACCGTATTGGCAGCGAGGATGTCGCTGGTCGTTGTCGGAGATCTCGTCAAGACCTTTCGCGTCGCCGAGCGTTCAGCCGGCGTGTGGGGCGCGATAACTGGCCTGGCACACAGGCGGTACCGAACGGTGGCCGCCCTCGATGGCGTGTCGTTCACGCTGGAAGAAGGCGAGCTGCTCGGCTACATCGGACCCAACGGCGCGGGCAAGAGCACGACGGTCAAGATCCTGGCCGGCATACTCGTGCCCGACTCCGGCCGTGTCGAAGTGCTCGGCAGGACACCGTGGAAGAGCCGCATCGAAACGGTCCGCCGGATAGGCGTGGTCTTCGGCCAGCGGACGCAGCTCTCGTGGGACCTGCCGGTCATCGAATCGTTCGAGCTGCTGCGCGACATCTACCGCGTGCCGCAGGCTGAGTACGAGCGCAATCGCGACGAGATGATCGATTTGCTGGACCTGTCCGGCCTGCTCGACACGCCCGTTCGCCAGCTCAGCCTAGGCCAGCGGATGCGCTGCGACCTGGCGGCGGCCCTGTTGCACAGCCCGAAGATTCTTTACCTCGACGAGCCGACCATCGGCCTGGACGCCGTCAGCAAGCTGGCTGTCCGTGACTTCGTGCGCCAGCTCAACCGAGAGCGCGACGTGACGGCGATTCTGACCACGCACGACATGGACGATATTGAGGCCTTGTGCAGCCGCGTGCTGGTGATCCACCAGGGCAAGCTCCTGATTGACGGGACGCTGGATGCTCTACGGCGGACGGTCACCACCGAACGCCGGTTGATCATAGACCTGCTCAACGAGAACGGCGACGTGAGCGACTCCGAGGCGGAGGTGATCTCCCGCGATGGCCGACGGGTCACGCTCCGCTTCGACCCGCAACGCACATCGCCGGCGGAACTGATCGCCCGCGTGGCCGCCAGCCATGAGGTACGGGATCTCTTCGTTGAGAATCCGCCGATCGAGGAGATCATCGCTCGGATCTATGGTGCCAGCGGGCCGGGCAGCAGAGGATCGGCTGGCGGCCGGCAGGGGGATGCTGCTCGGTCCGCACGGGCGGCTTTCTGACGAGCAGGCAGCGTGAGAACGATCGTCCTCATACAGCACGGCCAGTCCCACCATCACGTAAACCCACAAGCGCGCCTTGGACCGGACAGCGCCAACGGTCTGACGGAACTCGGACGTCGTCAAGCGGCGTGTCTTGCGGCGAGGCTGCAATCTGAGGTCGGCCCAGTGCGTCCGCGGATCTATACAAGCGACATGAGACGCGCCGTCGAGACGGCCCAGATCATCGGCAGGCGTATCGGCCAGCCCGCGCGGCGGGTCGGGGAACTCAGAGAGTGGAACGGCCGGTTCGCTGTGGAAAGAACAACAGAAGCGAAGGAACGGAACATCGCGGCACAGGACCGCGGCGGCTTTGACTGGCGACCGTTTCCCGAAGCAGAGACATGGCGTGAGTTCTTTCTGCGGGTTTCGACGTGCATGGACCGGCTCGTGCAAGACCACGACCCCGAGCATCCTGCCCTGCTTGTCGTACATGGCGGGACCCTGAGTAACACTGTCGCCTGGTGGCTGCGACTGGAGCTCGACGCGATGCCCGAAAGGACGCCCTTCGCTGCCTCACCGGCGAGCATCACCGTCTTGAAAACCAATCGGTTCGGCAATCCTGTGCTGGACAGACTGAACGACACGGCGCACCTTTATACACAGCAGATCGCGGGTGTATCGCCGTTGTGGTCGTAACCGTGCTGACCTAGGGGGGAGGACTATACGCCGAAGCAGGCGACGAGGATGAGAGGAGGAGACGATGGTCGTCGGGAAGTTCGAACCCAAGGCCTCAAAGGTCAGCGGCCTGAAAGCATCCTTGGCGATCGGGCTGGACGAGGCGCTGACGGCGTTGGAGGAGTGCATACACGATTTGACCGACGAGCAGGTCTGGACCCGGCCTTGTCCCGACCGCCACAGCATTGGAACCATCGTGATGCACGTTCAGCACAACATGGACGCTCACGCGTGTCAGCTCCAAACGGGTCAACTGGCTCTGCAGCACGAGGAGCGATTCGACATCTGGGGCCAGCCCGAACCGGACCTGCCCGAACGCCAGAAGGACTTGCCGTCCGTCAGCCAGATGCTGGAAAGGCTTCGCAGGCTGCGCCAGGCAGCGATGGCCGGGCTGGAAGCCGCCACGGAAGAGGACCTGCTCGGCGTTCGCGCCGCCGGCGAGACGTACTGGTGGAAAGAACATCGGCGGACCAGCGCGGACGCCTACGCGAGAGTGATCTGGCACACGATGGGGCACGTCAGGCAGATTTGGCTGCTCAGGGGCGTGATAGGCCTGACGGACAAAGACGGCTGGCCTCAGCAACACTACCACTAGCCCACGATCGCGTAGCTGCCATCACGGGCAGCCGGCAAACGAGACCGTCGTCACGGCCCCCGGGCCCGGGACGGCCACGTGACCGATCGCCCGCCGATTCCGGCTGCAATCGCACCGGCGGCCCGCCCTGTCACGCTTCCGCGTGTTCACTATAGGTCCCGGAGACTGCGCGGAGCGTATCCGCGCGCAGCGGATGGCGTCAGGCAGGCCGGTGCGTGATTGTCCTAAGGCCATAACGAAACGGGCGCGCGAGTGATGAGCAGGCAGAACTGGCAAGAACACACGCTGCGGCTCGAAGACCACGAGATGGCCTGGTACGGAACAGGACATGGCCCGACGGTCCTATTCCTGAACGGCTGCTACGACAACTCGCTCTATCGAGCGCTCGCAGAGCTCTTCGCTCACAGGTATCGCTGCATCCTCTACGATCAAAGAGGCTCGGGCGGTTCGGTTCTGAAGGCGGCTGACGACCGTACGCTTCACGTTGACCGCTTCGTGGACGATATCGAACACCTCCGCGCCCACCTTGGCCTCGAGAAGCTCAGCGTCGTGGGCCACTCCTGGGGCGCGACGCTGGCTGTGCTATATGGCGGCGCGTTTCCCCAAAGGACCAAGCGCCTAGTCTTGATCGGAATGGGGCCGCTCAGCAAAGAGATGCACGCGGTTTACAGGGCGAACGTGTTACGAGCCGTCCCACCGGCGGACCGGGTTCGGTGGGACAGCCTGACGCAGCAGTACTCGGCCGTCGTGCGACGACCGGGGGCCGAAGTGTCTGACGACGTCGATGAAGAGCACGCGCGGCTTTGGAGCCGCGTGATGACCTATTCGCCCGAGGCAGGCGATCGCTTTGTCGGGGCCTACCTTCGCGCTGGCGGATATCGGCGGCGAGCCGCGAACCCAAGAGGACTAGTTTACCGGGACATCGTACTGGCAGCGGGCAGAATCACCTGCCCTGTGCTCGTGCTCTACGGTTATCAGGACTACGAGCCGATTACCCAGGCATACTTGCTCAAGGAGCACATCAAGGATGCCCAAGTGTCGTTCGTGAACCAATGCGGACACGCCGTCTGGCTGGACCAGCCCGACGCGCTGTTTGAGCAGCTCGACGATTTCCTCAGTCGGTAAACGAGGTCGCAGATGACGCGAGGATACGGAGCCAGTGAGTTTCTCGATCTCCACATGGAAACCCGAAGGATCTGGGACGCCAATGCGGAATGGTGGGATGACCACATCGGTGATGGCAACGCGTTCCAATGCGAACTGATTGAGCCGGCCACAGAGCGTCTGCTGGACGTTCGTACCGGGGACGTGATCCTCGACATCGCCTCCGGGTCGGGAAGGTTTGCCCGGCGGATGGCTGAGCTGGGCGCGCAGGTCGTTGCCTTCGACTTCAGCGAACGCGCCATCGCGCGGGCCAGACGCCGCACCGACCACCGAGCCAACATCGAATATCACGTCATCGACGCCAGGGAGAGCGACCAAGTCCTTGCGCTTGGACTCAAGCGTTTCGATGCGGCCGTCGCGACCATGGCCCTGATGGACATGGCAGCCATCGAGCCGCTGATGAGCGCGTTGCGGCGGTGCCTCAAGCCTGAGGGCCGGCTCATCTTCTCGGTCATGCATCCGTGCTTTCAGCCGGGCGAGATTCATAAGCTCGCCGAGGCCGTGCAGGCCGACGGGAAGCTTGGCACTCGATGCGGCGTGAAGGTGTTCAACTACCTCACGCCCGCCGCCTCGAAAGGAGTAGGGATCATCGGTCAGCCCGAGCCGCAGTTCTACTTCCACCGACCACTGCAGGTACTGTTCGGGGCCGGCTTTCGCGAGGGATTCGTCATCGACCGCCTGGAGGAGCCCGCGTTCCCAAAAGAACGGGCGAACCCGGGCGGCCTGCAGTGGCGGGACATGCCGGAGATTCCGCCCATTCTGATCGTGCGAATGCGTCTGCCGGAACAACGGGAGGCATCGTGAGAGTTCCATGACAGAACGAACCGCGGAAACAGGTGTCAGATCTCGTTGGACTGAGAGGCTTCATCAGTTCCTTCCGGAGTTCCTCAGCCAGCATCCGGTTCTTTCACGGTTCCGGCAGCACGCGTCAGTCGTCCTTCACGGCTCGATCACGATGGGGATCGATGACGAGCACGCCGATCTCGATTTGTGGTTTCTCTTGCCGGAAGCTGACTTGGCAGAGCTGGACGCGGCCTGCGAAACGCGTTTCTTCGCGATAGAGCTGGATGGCAAGCCTGGCCACCTCAGTGCCGAGTCCTGCGCGGATTTCTCGCAGAGGCTCGCGGGCTGCGAGATGGACCTGATCTACCAGTTGCGCCGCGCGGAAGTCCTGACAGACGAAGCGGCCGTTGCCGGCAAACTGGTTCGTCAGGCCCGCACGCCCATGCGTAGAGTCGTCAGCGAAGCCCTGTTCTTTTATCACTATGTGGAGATGCGGAGCGACCACCGGGCCTGCGACAATCCGATGGAGCGCAACGGTCCTGTCGCGCTGCTGCTCCTTCTGCCCAAGACGATCGCACACGCGCTGCGGGCCGCGATCGTCCTCGACGGCGAGCCCTATCCGTATGACAAGTGGCTGTACCGTGCCGCGGCCGAGACGTCGACCGGCCGGCAGCTCTTGCCCCACGTTCAGGCTATCTTGGACCACCTCGCCGCTGACGGTCTGCGAGCCGATGGACCGGAATCCGATCACCCAATCGGCCTAGAACTGAGGGGCATGCGCCAAACACTGATCGATGCAGCCCACAGCAAGGGGATCGACGAGCCGTGGCTAACCGAGTGGTGGCGGTTCATGACGCAGGCCAGGGATGTCATTAAGGACGTTAGCTGGCACGAACTGAGATGAGCGCGTGCGGGGCGAAGCGGCGCCCCATCCGTGAATTGGATGACGCCACGAGGGTCATCATGGGCATTGAGATAAGACAAGTCGGTCCCGAGGACCTGGCGCGGTATGGCGAGATCTCTATCAGGTTCACGGTGGAATCGGTCTTCCGCGTTGAGCAGGTTGACGGCGGACTTGGCGGCCTGCTTCTCAAGGAGGAGCGGATCAACGAGCCGTATGTCAAAAACTATGACGCGTACGAGCCGGAGGGGCCAACTCGCTGGGCCAAGCGGTTCGACGTTTCCAACTGGGGCTTCTTGCTGGCCTTTGATGGCGCGCAGCCGGCCGGTGGGGCGGTCCTCGCCTTTCGTACGCCGAACGTGCACATGCTAGAAGGCCGGAGTGACCTTGCCGTCTTGTGGGACATCCGCGTGTGCCCCGAGCGGCGCGGCGAAGGCGTCGGCACCAGGCTCTTTGAGCACGCGGTCGCATGGGCCAGGCAGAGGGACTGCAGACAATTAAGGGCAGAGACCCAGAACGTGAACGTGCCGGCCTGCCGATTCTACGCCCGCCAAGGCTGCCGCCTTGGCGTTATCGACTGCTACGGGTACGCGGGCGACCCGCGCGTTGCCCACGAGACCATGCTGCTGTGGTACTTCGACCTTTGAGCGCGCCTCCAGCGTGTCCGCGATCGAGGACAGGGCGTTCGTCGGGAAGCTCGCCGAGGCGATGCTCTACACCGACCACAGCTTTGCGAGGCAGCAAGCCCAATGAGGCCGTATTGGGCCATTCTGAGTGCCCGATTCCGCACACTGCTGCAGTACCGCGCCGCTGCCGTCGCCGGCTTCGGCACGCAGCTATTCTGGGGATTGATGCGCGTGATGATCTTCGAGGCGTTCTACCGCTCAACGACTGCCAGCCAGCCGATGACCTTCCCTGAAGTCGTCACGTACGTCTGGCTCTCGCAGGCCTTGATGCGCGTGCTGCCGTGGACGCCCGATCCGGACGTGCGAGCGATGATTCGCACCGGGAACGTGGCCTACGAACTGCTGCGGCCGGTTGACTTGTACAGCCTGTGGTACAGCCGGGCTCTGGCCAACCTGACCGCCCCGACGCTGCTGCGTTGTGTTCCAATGTTGATCGTGGCTTCTTTGTTCCTGAGCTTGCGCGCGCCGAACTCGTGGGCAGCGGGGGGCGCCTGCCTAGTCGCGATGGCCAGCGCGGTCCTTCTGGCCTGTGCCATCTCGAATCTGCTGTCAGTCTCGCTGTTGTGGACGATATCCGGCGAGGGCGTCTCGAACCTGATGGCCGTTGCGGTCTGGCTCCTCTCCGGGATGATCGTCCCGCTGCCACTGTTTCCAGACTGGGCGCAGAACATCCTGAGCATCTTGCCGTTTCGCGGTCTGATGGATACGCCCTTTCGCCTGTACATGGGGCATATCCCCCCAGGTGGCGTCCTGGCCGTAGTAGGCCATCAGTTGGCCTGGACGGTTGCCCTCGTTCTGCTGGGCCGACGGCTGCTCGCCCGTGGCGCCCGCCGCCTCGTCGTGCAGGGGGGATAGGCGCCTTGAACGCAATGTACCTTTACGCCCGATACATAGCCATATCCTTCCGCAGCCAGATGCAGTACCGCGCCTCGTTCGTAATGCAAAGCATCGGGCAACTGCTGTTCGGAGCGACTGATTTCCTTGCGATCTGGACCTTGTTCGATCGCTTTGGCGCCCTTGAAGACTGGAGATTGCCCGAAGTAGCACTGTTCTACGGCATGGTCAACGTGGCATACGCAATCACCGATACCACGTCTCGCGGGTTCGATGCACTTGGACACATGGTCAGGAGTGGTGATTTCGATCGCTTGTTGCTTCGGCCACGGAGCACCGCGCTGCAACTTGCGGGCCAGGAACTGACGCTTCGACGAATCGGGCGACTGCTGCAAGGCCTGGCGGTGCTGTTCTGGGCCGTGCATGCGTTGGATGTGGCTTGGTCATTGGGTAGAGTGCTTCTCACAGTGGTGGCGATTCTTGGCGGAACGTGCCTGTTCTACGGCCTGATCGTCCTGCAAGCCACCCTCTCGTTCTGGACCATAGAGAGCCTGGAGATCATGAACGCCGTCACCTATGGCGGCAGAGAGGCCGGCATGTATCCGCTGACGATCTACCGCACGTGGTTCCGGAGGCTCTTTACGTTCGTAGTGCCCTTAGCCTGCGTTTCTTACTTTCCCGCACTGGCCATTCTCGGCCGCGACGACACCGTTCTCAGTAGCCCGGTGTGGTTCCGCTGGTCGGCCCCGCTGGCCGGCGTGTTGTTCCTGGTGGTCTCGCTGCAGGTCTGGAAGTTCGGCATCCGGCACTACCGCTCCACCGGAAGCTAGCGCGCTACGCCAGGTGGGTGTGCTTAGCTCGGGGGGTCGGGTCTTCTCACTCGAATGGCCTGGTGGTCAGAGACCTTGGCGGGACATCCCTGCGAGCCAGTTGTAGTCCGTGCGAGCGGGAGGGCTGCGTTCACGTCCTCGGGGCCCGAATGCGCCGGTGCCCTCGAATCTGTCAGAGGTGGCAGCAGATGGCCTCGTGAAGTCCCATAAAACCCGAATACCCGCCAAGCCCGGCGACCAATCACTCAATCCGGGATGCAACGGGGGCGATTGGGTTCCACCGATCCGCTGTGTCCCAGCAGCGTGACGTGTTGATGTTGTCGAAGACCTCGGGCCGGGCACGAAATCCACAGGGGCCGCCCGCGAATGGACGCTTGAGTTGCCGGCGTCTCCTGCCGATGGTAATCGTGCGGCTCAACCTGCAATAATCCGTTGCGCCCGCATAGCTTAGCATTCAGACGAGCGACGTGTGAGCTCGCATTCGCATCCGCCTCGAGCACACGGGTCGATCAGTATGTGCGATAGGCAGTTGCCGGCGGTCCGCTGTCGGATGAATCGGAACGGGTCCGTACGAGTGCTTCACATCCTCCACGGCCTGGCGCGCGCGGGGACGGAACAGCTGGTTTACGAGCTGGCCGCGACGAACGGCCACCGCTTGGCAACGGCGGTCGTGTGTCTGGATCACGAGGGGCAGCTCGCAGATGAACTGAGGAAGAAAGGGGTACCGGTGTACCACACGCACCGGCGGGAAGGGATCGACCTTCGGCAGATCGCCCGCATTGCCAGGATTATCCGCTCGTTTCGGCCGGATGTCATTCACTGTCACCAGTACACACCTTTCTTTTATGGCTGCTTGGCCCACCTTTGGGCGCGCGCGGGCCGCATACTCTTTACAGAACATGGGCGGCATTTTCCTGACGTTGTGGGATGGAGGAGACGAGCGCTGAATCAATTCCTGGCTCGCCGTGCCGCTCACATTACCGCCGTCTGCGAGTTTGCACGCCGCCGACTCTGTACCAACGAAGGCATTCGGGCTCGCCGAATCGAGGTGCTCCATAACGGCGTGGAGCTCTCTCGTTTTGGGAGAGTCGGCAACCGCGCTCAAGCCCGGCGCCAGCTCGGTCTGGCGAGCGATGTTGCTGTCATCCTGCAGGTCGGCTCGTTCCGCCCGGTGAAGGACCAACGCACCGCCATTCGAGCGATGAGTGTACTGCGCTCTCGGCGTAAAGACGCGGTTCTCGTGTTTGCCGGGGACGGGCGGGACCGGGGTCCCTGTCAGAGGCTGGCCAGGGACCTGGGCCTTCATGATACCGTTAGATTCCTTGGGCTGCGCAGCGACATTCCCAGGCTCCTAGCTGCCGCCGACATCATGTTGCTGACAAGCTTGTCGGAGGCCTGCAGCATCTCGCTGTTGGAGGGGATGGCCTCTTGGCTCCCGGTAGTAGCGACGGACGTTGGCGGCGTCGGCGAAACGGTACTGCACGGCAAGACGGGTCTGCTCGTGCCCCCCGGCGATGCCGACGCGATCGCTACATGTTTGTTACGCCTTTTGCGGGACGCGGGCCTGCGTGCGGAAATGGGCAGGGCCGGCTACGAGCGCGTCCGCACGTGCTTCCTTCGCAGTGATATGCACAGACGGTACATGGAAATCTATTCTCAGCTCGCAAGCTGTGGGCAACGGCCATGATCTCTTCTGACCCGATCCGAGTATTGCACGTCCGCACGGTGAACGGTACGGCAGGGGGACCGGATAAGACCATACTCAATTCGTGTCGATACCTTGTCGAGAACGGGCACTTCGCAGAGGCATTCTATATAGTCGATCGTCACGGCGGCACGAGATCGCTTCGGACTATGGCCCAAGGTCTTGATATCCAATTGCGTGTTGCCCTCGAAAGCGGCCCCGTTTCCCTTTCCACGGTTCGCAAGCTCAGTCGGATCCTGGCCGCAGGACGATTCAACATCATCCACACGCACGAATACAAGTCGAACGCGTTGGCTCAACTGCTTCGGCTACTGCATTCGCGCAGGATCGTCGCAACCGCGCACGGATATAATGAGACGACGCGGCGCGAAAAGTTATACTACGGCCTGGAACGTTTCCTGTTCCGACACGTCGATGCCGTGATCGCTCCAACGCAGAGCATGCGCACACTGCTGCTGCGCCTGGGCGTACCGCCTCGTAAGCTGCATGTAATTCCTAACGGCGTCGCGGCAAGATCGCGAGAAAGGCTTGCGCGCGGTGTTCGGGCTGGCCGCGCGCGCCTGCTGTATGTCGGACGACTGAGTACCGAAAAGGACCCGCACAATCTCTTAGCAGCTGTGGCAGAGATGTCGCGGCGCGGAACGGACGTGGAGCTGACCCTGGCCGGGGAGGGACCCGAGCGGGAGAAGTTGCAGGAAACGGCGGAGGCGTTGTCTTTGCAGCAGCGTGTACGTTTCTGTGGGTTCGTTGCCGATGTCGTGCCCCTTCTGCGAAGCGCCGACGTTCTGGTTAGTCCGAGCCGGACGGAATGTATGCCGAACGCCATACTTGAAGCGATGTGGAGCGGCGTTCCCATTGTAGCCACGGCTGTAGGAGGAGTCGGCGAGATGATCCGTGACGGCGCCGACGGCCTTCTGTGTCCTCCGGGTGACCCGTCTGCTTTGGCCGATGCGGCCGAGCGCCTGTTGTCCAATCGCTCTCTCGCAACCCGACTGGCTGGCAGCGCCTATCGGCGCGCAGTCAGCGAATTCAGTTTCGCGCGACGGATGGAACGGGTCGTTGGCCTGTATCGCCGCCTTCTGCGTTCGAACGGACGGGACATGGCATGAATCGTATAGCGAAAAGGACGGCTGAGTGCTTTGCTTTTCTAGGCGCTCTCCCAGCATTGCTGCTGTTTTGGATGCAGTCACTCGTCTTGGGGCGAGCGGGAGCGTGCGCGTCGATAAGTCAACGCGCGGCACGATGGCCGGGAAATGGCGGGGTGTATCTGCGTCGTATGCTGCTCAGACGTGTTGTCAGCTTGGTGGGAAAGGACGTGGTCATTTCATTCGGCACTGTTCTGACCAAGCCGTCGGCAGAGCTCGGTGATCGGGTGTACATTGGGTCATACTGCCTGCTGGGCGACGTACGAATCGGCGACAATACGTTGATTGCAGACCATGTTTGCATCCCGAGCGGCCCCGGCCAGCACGGGTTGCGGAGTCTTGACGTTCCCATTCGGGAGCAGCAGGGCGAATTCCGGACGATTCGTATTGGCCGCGACTGTTGGATAGGCAGTGGTGCTGTGATACTCGCCGACGTCGGCGATCACTGTGTCGTAGCAGCTGGAGGTGTGGTGACGAAGCCCGTGGCGGATTACCAGATTGTCGGGGGCAGTCCGGCCAGGCCAATCGGGGACCGGCGGAAACTGGCCGCGGAGACCGGACGAGGCAGGAGGTTGCAGGCTGGCTAGCATGAGTGCCAAGCGATATAGCTTCGTGGTCTTCAGCGACGATTGGGGCCGACACCCTTCAAGCTGTCAACACCTCTTCCGCCGAATCGCACGGAATCACCGTGTCTTGTGGGTGAACACCATCGGTATGCGGGCGCCCAGAGCAGATCGATTCACCATATGCCGAGGCCTTGAGAAGCTTTGCGAGTGGACTAAGCCACCGCGACAGGTGGGCGAGAACATGTGGGTTCTTGCCCCCGTCCTGCTTCCGGCCACGCACGAAGGCCACTTGAGACGCCTGAGCATCAAAATGGGGGTGGCTGCCATTCGCCGCACCATGCGAAAGCTGAAAGTGAAGGACCCGATTCTCTGGACCTCTGTTCCGACCGCCAACGATTATGTCGGCAGACTATCCGAGTCGGCAGTCGTGTATTATGTGACGGATGACTATGAGCTCTGGCCGGGTGGCAATGTGGCGGCAATTCGCAAGGCTGACCAGGAACTGACGGGGCGATCCGATCTGATCCTTGCCTGCAGTGAGTCGTTGGCCGCCAGCCACCGGAGCGCAAAGGCAAAGACCGCCCTTCTGCCACATGCGGTGGATTTTGAGCATCTTGCGACAATGGGCTCCGAGCCGGAAGAGTTGAGCGGCATCCCGCGCCCACGAGCCTGTTTCTTCGGGCTTATGTACGAGAAGATCGATTTGAGTTTCTTATGTGACTTGGCTCGTCAGATGCCTCAGCTTCAACTCGTGATGATCGGGCCGGTGAGGACGAGCGTAAGTCAGCTGGCCGCAATGCCCAACGTTCACTTTCTCGGCGCCAAACCGTATGCGGAGCTTCCGCGCTACCTTCATGCGATGGACGTGATGCTCATGCCCTACGTGCTCGATGGCGAATCAAGCAGCAAAGGTCCTTTGAAGATCCGGGAATGTCTGGCGGTGGGCAAACCCACAGTAGCCCGAGCGATTCCAGACCTCGAGGCGTTTGCTGATGTGGTACACCTGTACCGCGATCGGGATGGTTTTGTGCAGACCGTTCGGCGAGCGCTCATGGCCGCGGACGCGGGACTTTCCAAACGTATGCAGGATCGTGTTCGCGGTGAGACATGGGAGGCGCGCGCCAGCAGCGTCATGGATCAGCTTAGTGGGTTGGTGAACTGTCGTTACAGCTGCAACGACAAGACATGCTTTGTGACGACATCGCGCACTCAGCCCGATTGGCGCGACTACCTTTCTCGCCATCCAAAGTCAACGCTCTTTCATGATGCTCGCTGGGGCAACGTAATGGAGAAAGCATATGGGAATAGCCCGTTCTACCTGACGGCCTGGCGTGGCGATAAGCCGGTCGGCGTGCTGCAGCTTGTTGCGAAGGAAAGCATCCTGTTCAGGTCACACTTGTGCAGTCTGCCATACTTCGACGCAGCAGGGATCCTTTCGGACGATGAGCAAGCAACAGCGGCGTTGATCCGGCACGCACGACGGCTCATGGACAGGCTCAATGTCGGCTGGGTCGAGTTGAGGCACACAGCGCCGATTTGCCGCGCACCGACGTGTCGCACGGACAAGGTGGCATTGCGATTGCCAGTGCCCGGTTGTCCAGACGCCCTGTGGGAAGCTCTGAAACCCAAAGTGCGCAACCAGGTTCGGAAGGCCGAGCGTGCGGGTTTGACGGTCTGCACCGGCGGAGTCGAGCTGCTGGCCCAGTTCCACAATGTGTACACCCAGAACATGCGAGACCTGGGCAGTCCGCCGCACAGCCGACACTTTTTCCATCTTCTCATTGAGACCTTCCAAGCAGTGGCGCGGCTGTTCGTTGTCCGGTCGGGCCGTCGAGCCGTGGCTGGGGCGTTGACTCTGAAGGATCGCTGTTACGTGCACGTGCCGTGGGCTGCAAGCGACTGGCGAGCCAAGGCGCTCTGTCCCAATATGTTCTTGTATTGGTCTTTGCTTTGCGATGCGTGCGAGAGCGGCGCGGAATACTTCGATTTTGGCCGGAGCACGCGCGGTTCCGGCACGTACCGGTTCAAGACCCAGTGGAATGCTCAGGAGGTACCGTTGTACTGGGAGTACCTAACTGCTTCTGAGGACCACACAGCCGGGCTTCGGCCTGATAGTACGAAGTATCGCGCGGCGGCGGCCTGCTGGCGCCGACTGCCGGTCAGCTTCGCACGCGAGGTAGGACCCTACGCTATCGCCAAGCTATCTTGAACGCTGGCACGTAACGCGAGCGGCCGTCGGCCCAATCGGGGCCGATTGATTTGCCGATACCTATGTCTGCCGTGGCTTATGATCCGTGGGCGGGCGAGGGGGCGACCAATGGCGCCACTTGTTTGCATTGACGCCGATCATTGCATAGGCCCTGCGTGGTGCTGCCAATTGCCGAGTTACTTGCCGATGCAGGCTTGCGTGCCGTCTCCGCCCGCGGTCTTCGCTCTGCTGTTGCGTGTGATGTTCGAGGCCGCATGTCATCCTGTCTATGAGCGCACACGATGAGCAAATGCGACAATCGCACAGTTCTACTCATCGACCCGCCTTATTACAGGCTCTTCAAGGATACCTACTCCCTACCCCGATATCCGCTTTCGCTGGGGTATCTCGCTGGCGCGATCCGCACGAACACCGACTGGAATGTGGTTACCTATAATGCCGACTTTCTCCCTCGGGCCGAACCGACAAAGGTCAGCTATCTGGCCGGGCCAGGCTTCGATCGCTACCTCCGCCACCTGCACGAATTGTCGGCCCCCATCTGGAAGGAGGTCGGCGCGACCATTGCGCGCTATAGGCCCTCGCTCGTTGGGATCTCGTGCAAGTCACAGACCTTTGCGTCCGCGCGCGTCGTTGCCGCGATAGCCAAGCAGCTAAACCCAAGCACGACCGTCGTGGCGGGCGGGCCCCATCCGTCCATGGTGCCGGCAGCGGTGCTCGAATCCCCGCACATTGACATCGCCGTCCGGGGTGAGGGCGAACAAACGGTCGTTGGCCTGCTGAACGCCGTCGACACGCATGGCCCCTTTGAGCCGGTTCCCGGCCTCTTATTCAGAAGGAACGGCCGTCTTGTCGAAACGCCACCGCGAGCCTTTATAGACAACCTGGATTCGCTGTCCTTTCCTCACGAGGCGGCCCCGGAAGTTCTCCACGACTATCGACTATATGGTCCAGACTCGTTCAGTCATGTGTTCGCAACGCGCGGGTGCCCATACAATTGCCTCTTCTGTGGTTCGCGGCACGTGTGGAGCAGGAAGGTGCGGTTTCGTTCCGCCCAGAATGTGGTGCAGGAAATCGCGGCTCTTCAGCAGAAAGGGGTTACGTCCGTCCACTTTGACGATGACACCTTCGGAGTGAGTAAGAGATACATCAGCGAGTTGTGCGAGGCGATTATTAACGAGCGACTCGCCCTACAATGGAGCTGTGAGCTTCATGTGAACCTGGCGGACGACGAAACGGTCGCGCTCATGAAGCAAGCAAGATGCCACTCGGTACAGCTCGGAATCGAGTCCGGCAACAACAGAATCCTGAGAAGCATGAGAAAGGGCTTCACGATAGAGCGCGCCCTTGCTGCGGTGGAGGTAATCCGGAGGCACGGGATAGGCGTGGAAGCGTTCTTTATGGTCGGATTTCCCGAGGAAACCGAGGAGACGCTGAACGATACGGCATCGGCGATGAGAAAGGTTAACGGCCGCGTGGCGTATAGCATCTTCACTCCTTACCCGGGCACGGAGGCGTTCGAGGTGTGTAGGGAGAAAGGCTTAGTTGGCGAGGAATATGACGTCGCCCTGTACAACCACCAGAGCCCCAGAAACTGCTTTTGCATGTACATTCCGGCGGACAGATTCCGAACGATCGTATCCAAGATAGAGCGGATGGTGGACAAGAAGAACTATTCGGCTGGGATCGGACGGTTTGTTTCGCGAGATGGGCTGAAAAAAGCCAGAGAGATGGGCCTGGTCCGGAGCGTGAAGAAGGGGCTGAGGGCGTGTCTGGCAACGTAGGTAGAAGGGCCGGGGCCAGTGCGGCCGCCGTGCCAGGCAGTGCCTAACTCCATCTCGGTCAGCCCCGCGATGTCCACTGCGTTGCCGATGATCGTCTCGGCGATTTGCTTGATCCGGCGAGGCCCGAGCGGAATGTTGGCCGCTGAGGCGACGTTATAGGTCATCAGTCGGTATGTGACCGATCCGTTCTTCGCGTCACCGGCAAGCGCTGCCGAGTTCATCGCCAACGAGCCAACGCGGACCGCGACGACCGTCCTTACCGGATGTCGCAGAGTCCGTGCGAAGTTCTCCCGCAAGTACCGAAATGTCACGCAGCACCTCGCCAGGGGTACCATGCTAGCTGGCACGGGCACCCGCTCGCGCCGGGAGCTTCAATCAGCAGGTCGGTCCGCCGTCGGCGCATGGGGGTCCGCAAGGCGTCATCTACCCTGACGGCGCCTCACAAGGTGGCCCTTCGCACGAACGACGAGCGCCCCGTGCTTCCACTCGGCGTCGGTCCGGTTGACGTAGATTTCCGAGCCGTCCGAGAAGGTTGAGCGAGCGATCCCGGGGCAGACCTCCTCATGTTCAATGAAGAATTCGTACTCCAGGTCTCCGCGCCACTGCTCTGTCATGACCCACCTGCGATAGAGGGCCTCTATTTCGGCCTGCGTCGGTTGCTTCCAGTACTCCGCGCTGATCCGGCCGCCGATCTCGGGTCCCCCGTTGTAGAGACACAACCCATGATACACCATGTGCTGAAGCGGGACGAACCGGTCGATCAAGCCGTGACGACTGTAACCATTGCCCTCCTGGAGCCTCGGCTGTCCGTTTCCAGGCCAATGAACATTGGTGTGCACGATGATGCCGATCGAGGGAGCGATGGACAGCTCGTTACCACAGCAGCCAAACACCTTATTCGCCTCCTGAAAGTATGCGTTCATCCCTTGCGCATACTCTCTCCGACAGATTGCCTCGCCGGGAGGAAATGTTTCCTCCATCACGGAGCCGACCGCATCAAAATACCAGAA
>CAYGAN010000003.1:0-230 GCA_964347585.1 uncultured Planctomycetales bacterium
TACCCTCTCCTGGTGCGATTCCCGCACATTTCCGTTGCCATCGCTTCGACGCCCTAGAGTTGGAGGCGTGCCACTGCTCTTGAGCAGTGCCTTGACGCCAAAGACGTTGGAGGTGTGCCACTGCGCTTGAGCAGTGTCTTGACGCACGCAACGCACGTGATTGCGAACGCAGTTCAGAGAAGCAGTCGGCGCTGACCGGCGTCGGCCCGAGGCGGCGCCGACGTGACGGC
>CAYGAN010000003.1:240-3291 GCA_964347585.1 uncultured Planctomycetales bacterium
TCGCTCACGCTCGCGGCTCGGCCTGATCTGCCGAGTGGATTCCCCGAATTCCGCGGGTACACCCTTCGCACGGGTGCGAAGGGCGGCTTACGCAGGCTCTCACGCACTGTCCAGTATGCGTCTTGTGCATCGGTGGGCGCGGATGGGGCGTCCGCGCGATTCGCCCGCGATCCTCGCGGCAGGCGCATGTCAGGAGTTCCCATGGGCCTGACGCGACGAGGCCCAGTATAATCCCGCCATGGAAGATGACGTCTGCCGGGTCTTGATCAGTCGCGAGCAGATCGCTCGCCGCGTCCGGGAGCTGGCCGCTGAGATTGCAGGTCACTACACCGATTCGCACCGAGGGCTGACGATCGTGGCCATCCTGTCCGGTTCGGTGATCTTTCTGGCCGACCTGATTCGCCATCTGCCGATGAAGATGAAGATCGGCCTGATCACCGTGTCCAGTTACCCAGGCCAAGCCACCAAGTCGCGTGGCGCGCAGATCCTCGAGAGTCTGCGGGGCGAGGTCCGTGGGCAGGACGTTATGGTGGTGGATGACATCCTGGACACGGGCACGACGCTACGATTGGTGCTGGACGAGCTGCGTGCCCGCCAGCCAGCGAGTCTACGAACGTGCGTGTTCTTGCGCAAGCCGGCCAAGGCGCCGCCGGACCTGCAGGTGGATTTCATTGGGTTCGACATCGAAGACGTGTTTGTGATCGGGTACGGCTTGGACTATAACGACCATTATCGCAACTACCCGCACATCGGCGTATTGCGGGCTGAACTCTATCGAGACTGATAGTCCGGATCAGCCCTATGAGCGATCGTCCGTATAGCCACGTGAAGCAACATCATCAACTGGCCCAGGCGAAGCCCAGCGGCGCTTCGGCTGTTCCCTGTGCCCCGGACGAGTTGGTACCGGCCCATCTGCTTAGCGGCGGGGAGATCGTGGTCCTTGCGATCAAGCCGTCCCTGCTCTTTGTGCTGTTCAGGTCGTTTCGATGGATCGTCGCGGTCGCGCTGCTCATCGCGCTGGGCTACTCGCTGGCGGGCCACGTCGGCTGGCTGAACGCCCGCGGGATGGTGCGATTTGCTGCATTGCTGGCCCTGATACCAGTCGTAGTCGCGCTGTTGCAGTGGTTCTCCAGGCTCTACGTGCTGACCAATCGTCGCGTCATGCGCATCCGCGGGATCTTCAACGTCAACGTCTTCGAGTGCCCGCTGAGCAGGATCCAGAACACGTTCCTGACGCTGGCGCTCTACGAGCGTGTCTTTCGACTCGGCAGCATCGCCTTCGCCACGGCCGGAACGGGCGGCGTCGAGGCTGTCTGGGAGAACATCGCCCACCCGTTGGAGATCCATGAGCGAGTCCGAAACGCCGTCCGACGCGCGCAGAACAGCGGCGGCGTGTGAACCCGTTGCCGCCATGACCGCCCCGAAAGGGCCAGGACACGCCTACGGTGTGCGAGGGGCATCGGAGCCGGTCCCCGGCCGGGCTCGATCTCCGGCTAAACCGGACCGGCGTGAATTTCCGATAACCTACATGGCGCGGTGGGTGTCGCGATCCGGGTGCCGGCCACCCGGCGGAACGGCCATGGGCCGGGATCGCAGGGGCCGGTGACCTCGCGTCTGATGGCGTGCGGTGAAAAGTGGCTTGGCGCGGTCGATGGGAGGGCGCGCCGGTGAAACTGCGAACGGTAGCTTACCCCGAGGCATTGCGAGACGCGATCGCCCAGGAGCTGCGGCGGGACGAACAGGTCGTAATCATCGGTCCGGGCCTGGCGAATCCTCCGCCCGTTTTTGGTGACGTAGCGGGCCTGCTGGACGAGTTTGGGCCGCTGCGTGTGCGCGACACCACGGGATCCACGTCCTCTCTGATTCAGTTGGGCATTCGGGCTGCCAAAATCGGCGATATCCCGCTGGTGCGATACCCGGATGCGCTCTCCCTGGCTGCCGACCTGCACGCGCTCATCGAGCACTCGAGTCACCTCCAGGAACTGCTTGGCGGCAGGCTCCAAGCGCCGATGCTCATCAAAGCCACGATCGGCACGCGCACGGGTCGCGTCGCCCGCCAGACTGCGTCCGTGCTCGAGGAGATCTGTGCAGGCGTGCCGAACATCCACGTCGTATCGGCCTCGGACGCGACGACAGGCTCCGGGCTTATCCGATCAGCGCTGCGCGGGGACCAGATTGCGATCCTGTTCGATCACCAATCATTCTATTCGAGGACGGAGGCCGTCCTGAGCGAGGGCGAACATCTTTGGCCGCTGCATTCGCCGCGGCTGTTGCGCCTGGGCCGGGATATGCACCTTGTCGGCCACGGCCCGTCTGTTAGCGCGGCGATGGCTGCGGCGGAGATGCTAGGTCGCGATGAGGAGGCGGAGGTCGGCGTGGTCGATCTGATTTCGCTGAATCCGCTGCCCCTCAGGAAGCTGGAACGCTGGGCTGCCGATTCCGAGAGAGTACTCATCCTGGAGCATGGCACCTTTCGCGGTGGGATTGGCTCAGAGCTGGGCTTTGCGCTGGTGCAACGACATCCGCACTGGGTGGTGAAGCGATTGAGTCTTCCGAGCGGGCCCGACGCGCCAGGTGCTAGCCAACAGAATTTCAACAGCGGTCTGTCCAACTGGATCCGTGCCGCCGGCAGTGAGATGCTCGCCGCATTCCCCGCCGCAACCGAGCGGGACGAGGGTCGGAGCATTACCACGGCTCGCCGCCGCCGGCCGACTTTTCAGGCCGTTGCCGGTTAGCTGTGTTCAAGAACGAAGCGCCATTCATCCGGCGATCAGCCGGAGCCCCCGAAAGTCACCCCCCAGCACCGCCCTGCTTTCGCCGTCGAGCCAGTCGGCTAGCACGGATGCGTACACGTGCCTGAAGTCAATCCATTCGTCTTGCCCACCTCGGTGCGCCTGCTGCGAATACGGCCAGGCACCGTGTATGCCCGGTGCAACCTTGCCACCTGCCAGGAGCATCGGGCCCGCTTCACCATGGTCTGTGCCGCCAAGCTCGTTCTCTTCGAGCGAGCGCCCGAACTCTGAAAGCGTCATGAGCAACGTGCGGTCGATG
>CAYGAN010000003.1:3301-6602 GCA_964347585.1 uncultured Planctomycetales bacterium
TTCGCCGGCGCCAATGGAGATGGGTCGAACTCGAGCGTCGATGTGGCCTCGGCGCTTCACGTCTAGTATGAACGCACATAGCGATTCGCTCAGCTCGGCCAGCAATGGTGCATGAGTATCGCCCTGAGCTGCGTGTGTGTCGAACCCGCCCAGCCAGGTGTAGCAGACACAGTCGCTGCGCTCGTCGGCGATGACGTCCGCGATCCGTCGCAACGATTGAGCGAATCGCGTGGGTGGGTAGCCGGTCGCTGATCCAGCCCGCCTGGGCGAGAATGGCACCGGCGTGGGTTGTGGACCGTCCGAGCTGCGCAATAGCATCGGCACACTCCCGCCAGCGGAGCCGTTCGGGACCTGGTAGAACAGATGCACTTGCTCATTCGTGGTGGCCCGATACCGCCCGATCCAGCCGTTGGTTTCCCGGCCATCGGCCGTAGCACTGTGCCAGACGTGCCTACTGGCAAGGTGCGACGGACTGACGTGCGGGCAGCTAACTCCTTGTACAACAGCCAGATAGCCTTGGTCGTACAGTCTTGCCAAGCCGGCTGCGGCCGGGTGAAGCCCGTATTGGTCGGTCAGTTTGATCGCCTTGTGGGACGGGATTGCCAGGCGCGGCCGGCTGCGATGGTACGCATCATCGCGGAGCGGGACGACGGTGTTCAGCCCGTCGTTGCCGCCGACCAGTTCGACCACGACAAAGGCTCTTCCGTCGCGGTCGGTGGCGCTATCGCTCGGTCCGGCCAGCATCGTTGCCGCCGGTCCGGCAACGCCGGCGCCGAGCGCGGTCACGCCAGCTCGTAGAAAGCTCCGACGAGTTGCTCTTGTCGTCATTGCTGTCCCGCCAAACGTTGGCACGATGCGTTCGGCTCCGTCATTTGGCTGCCCGCGCGGTAGCCGCCCTGCTACCAACTGAGCGAGATCTTTAGCATCTGATCACGTTGGATGGTGATCGGCTGCGGGAACCGGATCGCGACTGCTTGCCGTTCGAGTGGGGCCGTTACGCGGACTCGCTCGTCGCCTAAGCGGACCTCCGCTCGGACACTGCTTGCTGATTCGCCGATCGCCAGTTGGACCTCATTCAGCCTGCACTGTCCGTGCCGCACGTGCAACTCATTGATCTGCGTGCGAGCCTCACGTTGCTGGGCGAACGAGCCCCATCCCTCGGCTGCGGTGAAGAACGACCGATGATTCTCCGGCGTGAGCCTCGGGTCGAAGCCCAGTTGTCCTGTCGGCCCTTCGTAGTGATACCCCTGGGCAGCCAATAGCAGGGACCAACTGCTCATCGCCCGCGCGTAGTAGTTTCCGCACTCGATTTCATTCCAGGGGTTACGCTTGATCCCGTTGTAGCGCTCGCGGGCGGCCCTGACGATGGCCAGCGCTTCTCTGAGCTGTCCGGCCCAGATCTTGTGAGCTGCCACCTGGTACTCCACGCCGGTCCAGGCTTCATCGCGATACAGAATCGGGAAGTATCGCTGATGTTCGTGCCTTTCCGCCGGACGACCGCCCTTCGGCCAGGAGCAGTTCAAAAGGCCCTTGTCCTTTCCATCGGCGAACTGCTTCCATCGCTGGGTGCCCTGAAACTCGGTGTGATCGGTAAGCCAGTTGTACTTGAAGATCGATGTGAGTGCGGCTTGGACGTGTTCGACCGGCAGAATCGTCCCCAGCGACAGGACATGGGCCCACCACTGGCCGACGACCTGGTCCGCCAGGCACCCCGTGCCGTACTCCTCACCCGCGACCTGTATGAAGTACTCCCCTTTGAAGCACTTGTGGTCATAGGCTTTGCGGCCCTTCTCGAACAACTGCTGGTAACGCTGGGCCGCGCGGGCATCCTTTTTGATCCCCGCCATCCGCTCTGCGGCTCGCAACGCCGCCAGATACAGCGAGCCGACGAACGTGCTCAGCCCGCTGACTTCCTGATCGTACGTGTTGAACTGCGGGCTTTCAAAAACGCCGTCCTCGTCCTTGTCCCAGCGGTGGATTGCGTACTCCATTGCGTTCTTGATTCTTGGCCAATGCTCATCGAGGAACCGGGTGGAATCGCTCTGTAAGTGCTCCCGGTATGCCTTCAGCACCGCCCCGCACTGCCCGTCAGCGACCGGCCAGGGCCCGGCCGGATGAGGCTGACGAGGACAGGCCACACGGTGTCGGATGCCGCCGTCCGGGTCCTGGGAGTAGTCCAACTCGGTGGCCCGCATGTTCCGCTCGACGCCGGGCCAAAGCTTGGCCAGCGTTTGCTCGTAGTTCCAAACGTGGTTGCAGTTCATCGGACAGCACCCCCCGCCATCGAAGCGACATCCTTCAAACCCGTAGAACGTGCCGTCCTTTATCCAAAAGCAGGTGGGCGACCGGATGATCGAAGCGTTCGCACCGAACGCGTCGATGAGGTAACGCGGCAGCGTGGAATCATACAGCCCGTCCCGGTATCGTTGCGTCTCTTCATACAGGCGGGCGCCGTTGTTGCACACGTACTTGGCTACGGCCAGTGCGTCCTCGAACCAGTTGCTGTACATCGTCCCGACGAACGTCACGCCGCGGCCGGAGGGCGTCCAGTTGTTCTGCGGGTAGTACTGATTCGGAAAGCACCACGTGACGATGAACGGCACCACGGCCTTTGTCCCCGGCTCCAGCAGGACGGACGCACATAGGGCTGCGTTGACCGTCGTTCCGCCGCGCGTCGGCTCTTTCTGCTTCTGCTCATCGCTTTCGCTCAACCGGCCGTCGTTGCTGAAGTCTTCGAGCAAATCCTTCCTGGATGTCCAGCTCGTCCGGTGCGTGACCGTCTCGTGCGGGGTAGCCAACGACATTGTACCAAACGAGGGAGCCGCTTCCGGCCGTCCGGTGGCTGGCCTGAAGCCGATCTCCGCCATCCCCGCCAACAACCCGACTGTCTCGTCGCGAGTGCGCACCGAGTCTTGGCCGGCGGGATGTGACAAGTCCGCAGGCATCATCCACACCATGCCTTTGCCATGCCTCGCTTCGATGAGTAGGGGCGTCCCGTCATCCGCTCGCAATACGACCCGCGAGTTGGTGCGCGTCCGAACCGGCTCTCGGCCCGGGTCGAACGAAAGCTGCAGCTGCGGCCACGGCAATGAAGCGAACGCTCGCTCCGACCGGTCGGGAACGGCGGGCGTTTGTTGCCGCTTCTTACCCGCTGGTGGGAAGATGGCCGGCAACATTGAATTCCACAACTTCGCTTCCTGCTCGGTCAGGCCGTCCACCGGGATGTTGGTGAAACGGATGTCATCGACGAGCACGTGACCCCACGCGCCGCTTTCCTGATCCACTATCTCCAGGACGGCGT
>CAYGAN010000003.1:6612-10905 GCA_964347585.1 uncultured Planctomycetales bacterium
CACGAAGAGCGAGACCGAGGGTGCGCCCGGAATACTCCAGAATCTCCAGGACGGCGTTCTTGCCTCGCAGGTCCGAAACGTCCCATTGCCGACGTTCGAGCTGCTCCGTGTTCGTCCCGGTTGCCGTACGCACGACCTTGCCATCCACTTTGAGGTTCAAACAGCACCGACCCGGATGATTGCCCCCCCCGATCAAGAAGGAGACGAACGGTTCCTTGATCTCGAACGGCGGCGAGGTCATGACTCCCTGTGAGGCATCGTTGGGGTTGAACGTGTTGACAAGCCCCCGACCGCGCCATCCGCTCACCCGGCTCTGGTTGGGAAAGGTGCCCGTGGCCGGGCCGGCGCCGAAGCCGCTTCCTTGGGTCTTCCATTGGCCGTAGTTGTCGCCGTCGAAATCCGCGAACCCCTGCTCGCGCCGGACTCGGCCGACGGATGTGGCTGCTGTCCGCTCGCCCAGCAGCTTGTTGCCTACGCCGCTGATGAACAGGACTGCGCCGTTGCGAACGTCCTGCTCGATCGTGCCGATCGTGGCTGCTCCCAGTCGCGCCAAATCGCCGCCGCTGAGCCAGTACAGCCGCGGAGATTCCCGGTCACGTGCCGCCTGTGATGACGCGGCCGCGTCGCGAAGCTCGAGGTTGATTACCGGCCAGGCCGGCTCGCGCAAAGCCGTTGGGGCATCGACGAGGACCTCCAAGGGCCTTTCGAGCTTGGCCGGTTTGCCCGGTTCGGCCCGCATGGCGATCCCGGTCATACCGTCCCGGCGGACGAGCCGGTTGATGTTTCCCCCGTATGTCGCGTGCTGTACGCCGCTCGAGCGGCCCCGATGCTGATGGCCGACTGCGTTCTGAAGCGTCGCCAGCAGCGAGACCGCCACCCTCTTGGACGTCCGGTTGCTCACGTGAAACCGAAAGACCGCGCAGGGGATGGCTGAGTCCTTCGAGTTCAGCGGGATCATCGGATTAAACGCTTCAAGCTGCACGGCGATGGGGAGGAGCGGCTCCTCGTAGCGAATGTGGGCGAACGGATACTCTCCGACGTATTCGATCTGCTTGATGCCAGGCACTGGCCCAATATCCGACTGTTGCAGCGATCGAAGGACCGGCTCTTCTGTCTCCACTTGTGTGCGAATCAGAAAGAAGCTGTCATCCACGAAGCAGTTCTCGGTGATGTTGTTGAAAATCTGCCAGTGCACCAGCCTGCCCGAGCCATGCATCGCGATGCTTCCCGTGCCGATCCCTCCCAGGGGCAAAGCGACGTGCTTGAGCGACGGGCCACTGTAGGTGATTGGCTGGCCGCGCTCGAACAGCGCGTCCCACCATTGCTTCGGCGGCGGCTTCTGAGCGCTCGGGGGGAAGTCGCCCGGTGCACCGTTCGCCTTGCCGCGGGGGATCGTCGCCGCCGCGGCTGCACCGGCCCCGATTTGTAGAAGCCGCCGGCGCGACACGCCGACGCACTCGCAACTGCGCCCGCATGACTTCATTGGAACACCTCTTATCAGCGAGAGCGTCCCCCGCCGCGTCCCAGGCCATCATCATAGAGATACGGGATGAGCCTGCAACGCCTCGGTACGAAGTCCGCTCGCCTGCAACGAAGCGCAAAGGCTCTTGATCGGCCGGCAGATGAAGCTATAGATGTGTTCTCGGGCCCAGCAAGCGGCGCGGGGACCAAGGTGCCTCATGTGGTTGTCGAGGCCGCGCGAGTCGCGAGCGGACTTTGTCAGTGGCGGGGGTGGTGTTCGGCACTCTGACATTGAGGTATGTCTGACCTGCGAGTAGGGCATAGACGTGCAATCCGATATCCGTGTGCTTGAGTTGACGCCCTTCTTCACGCGAGAGACCCCGCGCACGCCCTTGAAATTCGGCGGGGTGGTGATGGACGCCGCTTCATATTGCCACGTGCGCGCAAGGGTCGAGAATCGACGTGGGCGAGTGGCCGAGGGGTGGGGCGCGATCTTCCTGAGCGACGTGTGGGCCTGGCCGAGCGCAGCCGTGGCGCACGCGCAGCGCGAGGAACTCATGTGCGAGCTGGTCCGCGCGTGGTGTGCGCGCGTCGGTGAGTCCAAGCAGTACGCGCATCCGATTGACCTGTTCTGGACCCTGGAGCCGGAACTTGTCCAACTATCGGATCGTCTCTGCGCCGGCCGGGGACTTGCCGAGACGATGCCTCGTCTAGGCGCTTTGGTCTGCGCATCGCCGGTTGACGCCGCTTTGCATGATGCCTTCGGCAACGTGAACGGGGTCAGCACGTGGGACGGCTACGGCGCTGATCACATGCGGCATGACCTGTCGCTGTACCTCAGCTCCGGCTACAGGGGCAGGCATATCGCGGATTACCTCTCGCCGATGCCGGAATGGATTGACGCGTTCCATCTGGTCGGCGGCTTGGACAAGCTGCGCGAGGCCGAGATATCCGATGACGATCCGCAGGACGGGCTGCCCGTTTCGCTCGACCAGTGGATTCGCTTTGAACGCCTGCACTGCCTAAAGATCAAGCTCCGCGGCAATGACCTGGGGTGGGATCTGGACAGGACGCTCGCCGTGGTGGCGGTCGCGCGCGAGGAACATCGCAGGCTGGGCTTGGAGGGTTTGTGGCTGACGGCTGACACGAATGAGCAGTGTGAGTCGCCCGAATACATGGTCGAGTTGCTCAGCAAGCTTCGCCAGCGCGACGCGGGCGCGTTTCATGCGATCCTCTATGTCGAACAGCCCTGTGAGCGCGATCTGAGGCGGCGAATGCTCGACGTTAGGTCTCTGGCGGCTCTCAAGCCGGTCGTTATTGATGAGGCCCTGGCCTCGCTCGAGGACTTCGACCTCGCGATGACGTTGGGCTACTCCGGCGTGGCTCTGAAGAGCTGCAAATGTCAGTCGGCAGAGCTGGTCATGGCAGCCAAGGCCGCCCACATGGGCATCCCCTACAGCGTTCAGGACCTGACGAACCCCGGCATCGCCCTGCTCCATTCGGTCGCGCTGGCGGGGCACCTTCACCCGATACGCGGAGTCGAATCCAATAGCCGTCAGTTCTTCCCTGCCACCAGTGAGCCGGAGAAGAATGTTCATCCGGGCGTGTATCGCCTGACTGACGGGAAGATCCGCACGAGCACCATTCGGGGCACGGGCCTGGGGTATCAGTGGGACCGCATCGGCCGGCGATTAGACGGTGCGGCTTGGTGAGTTGTTCGCGGGCATCGCGGCGCCGCTGCTCGACCGGGAGATAGTGATGAGAGTTGCCCTCGTTGGCATGGACGGTCATCACGGGATCCTATTCGACGGGCTGAGGTTCGTTGACGATTGCCAGTTCGTAGCGGCGGCGAAGGGCAAGCGAGACGACGACTTGTCGCTCCTAAGCAGGCATGAGACGTTCGGGAGGGACGTTCGCCTATATGACGACTATCGAAAGCTGCTGGGCACGGAGAAGCCCGATGTCGTGGTAGTTGGCATGCCGTACCACCGCAACGCCGAGGTCTCCACCGAAGCAGCGAAACGCGGCTGCCATGTCATGTCCGAAAAGCCGATCGCGACAACGCTCGAAGACCTCGACCGATTGCGGCAGGCCGTTGAAGAATCAGGCGTACGACTCACGACCATGTTCGAGATGCGCTGCTCGCCGGCGTACGCAGCCGCCAGAAAAGCCGTTCAGGAGGGTCTCATTGGCGAACCGGTGTTGGCGTTCGGGCAGAAATCGTATCGGTTCGGCCAATCGCGGCCGGCGTTCTATAAGCACCGGAAAACGTACGGTGGCACGATCCCGTGGGTGGCGATTCATGCGATCGACTTCGTGCGGTACGTGACTGGTGTGTCCTACGCGTGCGTCAGCGCCCTTCAAGCAAACAAGGCTCACTCTGACTATGCCGAGTGTGAGGACTGCGGCGCGCTGTTGTTCGGACTTGCCAACGGGGGTCAGGCCGTGATCACGTTCGACTATCTACGACCCGCGAAGGCGCCGAGCCACGGTGACGATCGGCTGCGTGTGGCCGGGTCGGCCGGGGTCGTGGAAGTGAAGGATCAAGGCTGCCATTGTGAGGTTATCACGCACGACACGCCCCCGCGGGACCTGCCGCTAGCGCAGAAGCGGCAGCTCTTCGCCGATTTCGTCAATGAGCTTCGTGGGCAAGGAGAGCACGTCATCGGGCCGGACGAGCCGTTCCGCATAACGGAGGTCGCTCTACGCGCGCGCGACGCAGCGGACACGGGCACGATCATTGAGTTGTAGGTTCGAGGGGCGCTGATGGAGGAGCTTCTGGTTATTCTCCATGTCGGTCCAGCAGCGCGAGAATCATGGCGACGGCAGCGA
>CAYGAN010000003.1:10915-17364 GCA_964347585.1 uncultured Planctomycetales bacterium
TGCTTGATGCCTCGTGCTTCTGCCAGAGCGGACTCAGCCGGCGAGAAGCCACCCTCTGGCCCAATAAGAACCAGCACTCGCCTCGCGTCAGGATGTGATTCCACGGTGCGAGCGAGCGGGGCCGCGGACATGGCCGGCTCCGCCATGATCGCCAGGTCGAACTGATCTGCCCGAGCGATGATGTCGGGCAGCGATGCGGGAGGATCGATCACCGGCAGCCAGGCGCGGTGACATTGTTTTGCAGCTTCGATGCTCGTGCGACGCCACTTGGCTGTTCGCGAGGGGGCGGGTCTTACAACGCTCCGCTCCGTGACGGTTGGCCAGATGGCCGCCACGCCGAGCTCGGTGCATTTCTCGATCAGGTAATCCTGACGCTTGGCTTTGGGCATGGCGGGCGCGACGGTAATCTGCGTCGGCCTGGGCGGCTGATGATCGAGTTGCTTGACGGTGACTTTGACGCGGTGCCGCTCGACGGTGGCGACGTGGCCTCGCGCTTCGCCCCCGCGCCCGTCGAAAACCACTATCTCATCCCCGGTCCGTAACCGCCGCGTCGCTTGTGCGTGGTGGGCCTCCTCGCCTTCGAGCCAGACGCTATCCGGCTGCAGAGAGTCGCAGAAGAATCTTGGAACACTCACGGACCCATTATTCTCGGTCCAGTGTCAAGGGGCAACCGGGGTGCATCTCAAGAAGACGCACCGCGCTGCATCAAGACGCGTACCGTTTCAGCCGATGCACCTGCAACCCGGAGGGGCCAGACAAGAGACTCTTCTATAAGCGAGCCATCGTTGCCGTAGCTGCCCTGCTATGCCCGATAACGTACCCGATTCTAACCCCGCCGCACCGGGCGGCGATCCTATCCGGGAACTCGCGGAAGCTAACGTCGAGGAGGTCCTCTCGGACGCGGAGCGTCTAACGGCTTCGCTGGCTGGGGATCTCGCTGCCGACAAGTCCAGCTCCACTGGGCGGGCCGAGCCTGCGAGTTCAGGTAATGAGGCTGCCGGTGCTGCTGATGATCGGCTCGCCGAGCGCGCCAAGGAGCAGCAACCACCGGCGACCGGTGACGACGAGATCGATGCTCAACTGGAAGACCTTGAGTCGATGCTGCCCTCGGACGCTGCGCCTGTCGAGCAGGCCGAGGGGCCTGAGAGTGACGCGGCCGGTTCCTCCCAGGCCACGAACGAGGTTGAGCTGGACCAATCGGCGGCGGCACGCGAACAGGCCGGCGAGGAACGGGTCGAAGACGAATCCGCGGAAGATATTGATGCTGAGTTGGCCGAGCTCGACTCGCTCATGCGTTCGCAGGATCAGCCGCCGGAGCAAGCCCCCCCCGGCGAAGCATCGGGCACATCCGCGCCGCCCCAGTCAGTCTCAGAAGACGAATCCTCGCAACCTGCCGTGCCGGAGGCACAATCCGACGCCTCGCAACCGCAGGACCAGGCTCCTCCTGATGACGGGTCGGATCACGCTCACGATGAAGTCCCGCTCGCCTCCAGGATCGATTCGCCGCAGGCCGTGAAAGCTGGTCCCGCCACGGATGAGCAAGAGGATGAGCCCGATGTCGAGAACATCGACGCTCTGATCGAGCAAGACATTGCCGATAAAGCGAGCGCTGAAACGGAAGGTTGGCGGCGCTGGGCTACAGTGGCCGCCGAGGTGACGCTGATCGAATTGTCTAGGCTGCTTGATCTGGCCGATCGACCTTTCAGGAACGTACCCATCGAGCGGAAGCGTATTGTAGGCTACGCGGCGTTCGTCACCCTAGGGATGGCTGCAGTCGCATTCGCGCTGGGCTTGCTGCGCGGGTAACGCGCGTAGCCGCCTGCAGTGGCTTTCCAAGGATCATATACTAGAATCGAAGCGCTCTGAGCCGCCCGATATCTTCTCCTACAGGTGATTGGTGCAGCCCCTGGATGAGCCAAACGACGCAGTTGCGGCTGGCGAATCTCGCCGAACAGATGTGCCGACGGCCGTGCCGCTGGCCAGACCCGTGACTGCGCCCCCCGTGGTTTCGTACGGCCGGCCCGCTGCGCCGCCGGGCGTGCTTGGCTTGGGGCGAGGTCTGGCCGTCAGTCTGGGCGCTATGGGCGCGTATGCGCTCGTCATCGTCAGCGCGTGGCTCGTCGCATTTCTTACCGACACGGTCGAGCCCTTCCTGCGATGGGGGATCGGCCCAGCCGAGGTAATCGTCCTGCTCGTGTTGCCTGTGTTGTTGACCCGGCTGGGCGGCGGGACGCTGCGGGCCAGTTTCGCGCTGCGACCAAGTCGGCCGATCTTGTGGGCGGCGGCGTTCCTGCTCGGGTTGTCCTGGGTCGGCCTCTTTCAACTGCTAGCGGTCGCGGTGCAACGCTGGGCGAACGTCACGGACGAGATCAGAGAGATGCTGGCTCCATTGCTGACCGTGCGGAGCGACTTGGATTGGATTCGTGCGGTTGGGATGATCGCGATCACCCCGGCCATATGCGAAGAGGCCGTTTTCAGAGGCCTGTTTCAGCAGACTCTGCAATCCCGGATGCGATGGTGGCCAGCGGCGCTGATCTCGGCAGCCGCGTTCGCCGTCTTTCATCTGGACCCGCTGAACTTCGGTGCTTATCTGCTGCTGGGCCTGTGCCTGAGCGTGATTGTGGCGCGCACGCGCTGCCTGTGGTATGCGGTGGCGGTGCACTTCTGGGTGAACCTGTCTGCTTTGCTGCTGGCTAACCTGGTCCCCCCGTGGGTGCATGAGGATACCCTCGTGTCCCCGCAGACGATACTGTTGTTCGCAGTGGCGGCGGCCGCGTCGATGTGGCTGTGGCTTCGGTTGACCCGTCCGGCTTCGGCCGGTGAGCGGTCGGTGCTTGCGTCCTCAGCTACTCATCCCCGCGGGAGTCTGAAGCTTGCGTGGGCAGCTGCTGCAGCTGCCACGATCGTTGCGTTCGCAGCCGAACTGCTCCTGGTGCGATCGCGCAAGCTCGATGGGTTGATCGTGTTGCTGAACAGTCCCTACGCTGGTGCCGACCAACGCGCACTGGCGCGAGTCAGCCTCGATCAGGCTGCGGCGCGCCTATCATCGGAGCAGTTAACCCGCGTGACGTACTACGCGCTCCAGCTTGTAATGGCAGATCCAGCAGTCCAGGACGCCGAGGAAGTGCGCTGGGGGCGGGAGTGGCTCCGTCGTGTCCGCCGACTCGTCGGGCCGCAGGAACTGGCCCAGCTGCGCGAGAGGATGATCCAGGCTGGGCGGCATGACTTGATCGGCGAGGATGTACCCTCCCAGCCGTAGGGGTCGCGCGAATCCGCTCGTCAGCGGAGCCTCCGCTCGAGCTGAAGGACGCTCGCGATCGATAGGCTCCATGGCCGCCATGCGTTCCTCTTGCTGTGCTGCCTTGCCGTTGTGACGCTCCGCAGATATCTTCCCAATGACGAAGCGTGGGGTCTCAACCGTGTCCGATCTGGAGGCCTTGATTCAGGAAGAGCTGCCGCGGGCCGTCGCGCTGCGCCACCGGATTCACGCCGAGCCAGAGCTGTCATTTCGTGAGGACCTCACCGCTGCTCGCATTCTGGAGCGTCTGGAGGCTCTGGGCGGGCTGACGATCCGCCGCGACGTTGCCCGAACGGGGATCGTCGCTGTTCTCAATGCAGATCGTGACGGGCCGTGCGTCGCGCTCCGCGCGGACATGGATGCCCTGCCGATGGCCGAGCAGACGGATCTGCCGTATGCCTCGAAGCATGAGGGAATCATGCACGCGTGCGGGCACGACGGTCACGTGGCCTGTTTGGTGGCGACGGCTGCGGTGCTCCGGCGGATTCGTGAGGAGTTGCCCGGCAAGGTCAAGTTCATCTTCCAGCCGGCCGAGGAAGGCGGCGCCGGTGCCAAGGTCATGTGCGATGAAGGCGCCCTGGAGAACCCCAAGGTCGATGCTCTCTTTGCCCTGCACGCGTGGTCGGACCTGCCGGTGGGCTCGATTCTCGTCCGTCCTGGCACGATCCTCGCAGGATCGAGCGTGTTTAAGGTAACAATCTGCGGCCAGGGCGCGCACGCAGCTCAGCCGCATCGCGGCGTCGATCCGATCGTCGCTGGCGCGCATGTGGTCACGGCACTGCAGGCTGTCGTGTCGCGCTTTACGGATCCGGTCGAGTCGCTTGTCGTCACCGTCGGGCAATTCCACGCTGGCACGGCGGAGAACATAATACCCGAGACGTGTCAGTTGCACGGCACCATCCGCGCCTTGTCACCCGACGCGATCCGACGTGCCGCGGACTTGGTCCGGCAAATCGCGGTAAACACTGCCAACGCCTTCGGTGCTCAGGCGCTCGTTGAGTTCTCTGCCGGATATCCGGTGACCGTGAATGATCCATCCCTGGCTGCGTTCGTCGCAGAGGTCGGGCGTGACGTCCTTGGCCGGGAGGCGGTCGTTACCGAAGCCCCACCAACAATGGGCACGGAAGACTTCGCTTACTATGCCCAACGTGTTCCGGCCGTCATGTTTCGGCTGGGCACGCGTCCTGCGGGCGCGTCAGACTACCCATCCGGCCACAACCCGCGCTACGATTTCAACGACGACGCGATGCCGGTAGGCATTCGCATGTTGTGCGAGATTTGCCGGCGATACCTGACTGGTGCGAAGCAGCAGCCGACACGTGGGTAGTCCGAAGTGCGCCGATCCGCGGGGAGAGCAGCTCGGCGGTGCGGCGTGGACCCCGATGCGTTCCGGTACAAACCCGGTTGAACAAGAACGCTGGCGGTGGGTGCCTTCTTGACGTTCTGGGCGACATTCAGAGGCCGATCATCCAATGCGGCCGCGGCGGGCAGGGCTTGGCCCGGCCTGAGGACACTGTGCGTGCTTGCGGCGATCCTGCCGCCCACGACGGCAAGCAATCCGAGCGATAGCCGTCCCGCAAGACGCCTCCATGGATTCGACGTGAGCTATAGCCTTATCCCGCGCGATGAGATTCTTCCCGGGGGGCCGGGCAAAGACGGCATCCCCGCGCTGACCTCGCCGCCGGCCGTCGAAGCGCCGCGCGCCAAGTATCTGAAGGGTTCCGATTTGATCGTTGGGGTGGTGCAAGGCAACGATTCGCGCGCGTATCCGCTACGTATCCTGGTCTGGCATGAAAACGTCAACGATACTCTCAGCGGTGTTCCAGTTGCCGTAAGCTATTGCCCGCTCTGCCATTCGGCGCTTGTCTTTGACCGTCGTGCCGGCGGACAGGTCCGCGAGTTCGGGGTGAGCGGACTGCTCTGGAACTCCAACGTACTGCTGTACGACCGCCAGCCGAAGGGAAAGGCCGAGAGTCTTTGGAGCCAGGTGCAGATGCGCGCTGTCGCCGGGCCGGCGGCCAAGCAGGGCTTGCAGCTCACCTTGCTGAAGGCGGAGTTGACGAGCTGGCGCGATTGGAGGCGCCGGCATCCTAAGACGACTGTCCTGTCGGATCGGACCGGCTACCGCCGGGACTACTCCGAGAACCCTTACCGTCAATACTTCCAGAACGATCGGCTCATATTCCCCGCGCCGGCGAAGCGCGGCCGACCCAACGGATTCCTCCGCAAGGAGATGATGGTCGTGGTCCGGGCGGCTGACGCGCTGAAGGCCTACGCCGTCCGAGACGTAGCCAAACAACCTGGCGACCGCGGCTACGTCCAAGACCGTGTGGGCCACACGCAGCTGCGATTGTACTATCAGCAACAGTCGGACACGGTCCGCGTGGAGCTTGTCGGCGAGGCCGGCGCGCCTGTTGGCGTGGCGTACATGTACTGGTTCGCCGTGGCAGCGATGTGGCCCGACGTTGAGCTCTATGCGCCGAACAGATAGCTTGCCCTCGTTCCTGCCGGCTGCCCGTGGAATGCTATAGACGCTTCCGCAGCCAGGCGAACGCGAACTCGCGATCGAGCACGTCCAGCCTGTCGTCGTCCAGCGCCATCTCGCTGGGACAGGGGAGCTTGATCTGCTCGGCGTCAAGCTCACCGGCCAAAGCTGCGCATTCAACGAGGATCTCGCTCATCTGCTCCGGCGACGCGAGCGTCCCCGGCTGGACGAAGAGTTCGCTGAGGTTCGGCGGATTCTCGGGTACAGGCCCGTCCGGGTCGTGACGCCATAGGTCCACGATCGCCCGCTTGTCCGACCAGCGGAGCTGCGCCAGATACGTCTGCTCTTCCTCGCCCCGGAACGTGAAGTCTGTTGGGCACCAGTGGTTGGCCTTGATCAGGCCGGTCAGATCGGCAGTTTCCGGCGTAACTTCCTCGCGATCCGGTCGTGGGCCGTTGGTGGGCCTGCATCGGCAGAGAAGGTCATCGTACTCATAGAATACTTTCAGGCCGAACCGCCGCAGCGACACGTACTCGCCGCTGCACGTGTTGGTCCCGATGTCGAGCGCCGGCAGGCCGGCCGCGCGGGCGACCTTCTGTGCCTCGGCCAGCAGTATGGTCTCCAGCCCAGCCAGGACGTACTCGCGGAAGTAGTCTATGCACTCCA
>CAYGAN010000003.1:17374-21942 GCA_964347585.1 uncultured Planctomycetales bacterium
CGTTAACACTTCGGCCGAAGGGCTCCGGCTCATCCGCGACCCACAGGTCCGCAAAGCCCACCATCCGACCCGAGTCCTCCTCAGCCACTAAGGTCATGTTGCCGCGTTCGGCATACTTGTTGAAATGCGCCAGCAGCAGCGCATCATCCGCCCACGGCCCGCCGGGAAACGTCGAATGGCCGCCGGGCGGGGACTGGGCGTTGACCTGGTCCAGTGTCGGCGTCAGTTCGTCGTCGAACCTTCGCAGGGCGGGTATGTCTTCCTGCCTCATCGGGCGGATTGTGACCTCCGCGTCTCCCCGAAGCAGACGCATCCGGGTTTTCTCATACTTCAGCTTCATTGCTGCTGTCTCCTCTTCGCTGAGCTTGAGCGGCAGCCAGTGCCGCGGTTCCTTCGTTCGGGAAATCGTTTCAATAGGCCCGTACTTGGCCAGCTTCGGCCTCAGGAGTTCGCGCCCGCGCGCCAGGCGCATCCGCACGCAACTGGCACGCAGTCCCAGCTTCCTGGCGATCGAGTCTCGCGAGTGTCCGTCGAGGTAAAACAGCCTCGTCACTTCACGCTGCGGGGCGGGCAGCTGGCGGATCGCGTCAAGGACGGCCTCACGTAGTTGGATCTTCTCGACGGCTTGGCCGGGCTCGTCCGCAGTAGAGCCTACGCCCGCCGCCGCATCCAGCGGGACTGCCGGAAGCTTCTTGCCCCTCGTCACCCGGTCGCAGTGCTTGAATACGATCCGCCGGAGCCATCCGGCAAGTGCCGCCGGCTCGCGCAGATTCGCCAGGCAGCGATACGCCTCGACGAACGCTTCCTGAGCCGCATCTTCGGCCAGGTGGAAGTCCCCCAGGATCGAGTACGCGTAGCCGCACGCCATGTCCTGGAACCGGCGGATGATCTCGCCGTAGGCGTCCAGATCTCCCGCTCGGGCACGGACGATCAGTGACCCGACCTCTTCCACGTCAACACCCGCTGATGCGGAGAGCCTCCACGGTTTAGTCCCACGCGCCGCCCGTCGGGTCTCCAGAATACCGGGGATTTGCGCGGGAATCCCCCGACAACCACCCAAGCGTTGGGTTAGGGCAGACGGAAAAGAGACAGCGTCGCGTAAGGTGACCGCCTCTCCATTCCGACTAGTGAGCGTTATGACGAACAGCTCGGCCTGTCACCGTCCTGACGGGTGGCTGCGGGCTCGTCCTGCCAGCGGGGGGCCCCGAGCCTGCGCGAGGGGGTCCCGGTCGCCGGTGCCTATACAGGCGCGGTGAGAATGGCCACTGCGGGTTCGCCGGATACTCCCGGACTCGGAGGGCACTCAGGTAGAGATGACCGCCAGGAATTCTGGGTCCTCGCGAACCGGCTCGAATTCGGGGGCTTGCCTGAGCTCGCGCTCCAGCAGATTCCGGAACTCGCCGTCCTCGACCGCCTTCTTTAGATGCGCCAGAGCCGCCTTGCGATTCCGTTCGACGGAAAGAACGAGTCGCGCCAGGAAGATGTGCGTGGGCGCAAACTCGCGCACCTCGGCCGCCCGCCGTAGTAGGCGCAAAGCCTCGGCTTTGTCCGCCCATCTCCAGAGGGCCACGCGGTGTCCGAAGTTGTGGTAGGCGTCTCCGAGCTCGCGGAACCACTCTTGCTGGGTCTTGTCCTTTGTCTCGGCCGCGCAGCGTAGCCCCGGGCAAGCACCCGCCAGATCCTGTTCGTAGGCCGCAAGATTGTCGTAGATCTCCCCGAGAAGTCTCGAGGCCCTCGCCTCGTTCCCGTCCTTTAGGGCGATGTGACGCAGCTCTGACAGTGCTTCACCGCGGAGGAAGCGACATACAGGCAGGTCCTCGATCACCTTTAGGACCTCAAGCATGCGTTGGGCCTGCTCGGCAGCGGAGTGGAAGCGGGCCGTCTTGTGAAATGCCTGAACCGCGCTGAGCAGGATGTGTGCCACGCCCTCTGCCTCCGCGTACGAAGGTTCCGACGGCAGACCGAAGAGCATTACTTCCGGTACCTCAAGCACGCGTCTTGATTGCCCGATGGCACGCTCAGTCTCGGCTGCCTGGACAAGCGCTCTCGTTTCGTCCACCATTCGTTGGACCTGGTGGCATGCGCCTCTCGACGAAGGGTCGGCGCCCATACCTGAAACGATCTCCTCTAGCAACTGCACGAGATGCGACGCGACTTCTCTCGCGCGTCTGGGCTTGCCGGCCTTAAGCAGGACTTCTGCGGCGAATGCTAGCTCCTTTCCTGCCCAGCATGCCGCATCCTCGGCAGAAAGCGGCGCTGGCAAGCTGGCGAGAATACCTTCGGCCAGTTCCAGCGCCTTGCCTGTCCGGTAATACGACGGCGCGAGGTTCCTGTACATCTGGGACCACATGTCCGGATAGGTCCCGTCGGCTCGGATGGCCGCCACAATGGCCCCGTGCGCGCGAACGGCCTGCTTGAAAAGCCCCTTACGCTGGAGCGCCGTCACGTCGGCTATAAGCGAGCGATGGACGCGGTACGCTTCGGGTCCTTGCCCGTCCTTCCGTAGTCTGACGACGCTTTGAATTCTGGCGACAAACTCAGGGCCAGGCTTCGCAGCGTGAAGCTCCTGCGAGACCATGTCCAGCATCCTTTTCTTGAGTCGTTTCCGCGAGGCGCCCAAGCGGTTCTTGACCGTCGTGACCGGCACCTCGAGGAAGTCGGCGATCGTCTCTTGCGAATACCCGTTGATGTAGAACAGCGTGGTCACTTCACGCTGCGGCTCGGGCAACCGGTGGACCGCGTCAAGGACGGCCTCACGTAGTTCGATCTTCTCGACGGTTCGCGCGGGCTCATCGGTGGATGACCGAACCTCCGCCGCTGCAGCCAGCGACGTGGTCGGCGGTTGTTTCCGCCGTGTCATGCGGCTGCAGGCTGTCCGCACGAGCCGTCTCAGCCAGCCCGGGAACGCCTGCGGCTCCCGGACGTCCTGCAGTCGCCGAAACGCCGTGATGAACGCCTCTTGCGTGGCGTCCTCGGCTAGGTGGAAGTCCCCCAGGATCGCATAGGCATACCCGTAGGCCATGTCCTGGTAGCGCCTGACCAACTCGCCGAAGGCCGCCAGCTTGTCAGTCGTACCGCCGCCCGGCGCAGCTGCTCGAACGACGAAGTCCTGTGCTTCTCCCATGCCAACGCCCAGAGAACGTCCAGAGAAGAAGGCCTTCCACCTATGCAGAGCCGCTCTCCAGCTGCAAGGGTTGCCGAAAAACCGAGCAGGCGAAAGGAATCCGCATCGCCGGCAGATTCTGCCCGAAGTGCCTTTGCATAATCAACCCGTCACTTTCCCGCACCCGAGTGGGCGATTTGAGGCAACGGGCCGCCACCCGTTCCCGCCCATGGAGTGGATCGGTAAGGCTTCTGTCCTGCGCAAGCGAATCAGGCTGCGTACGTGAGCGCTTGATTCAGCGGAGCCGGCTAGTTACTCTCCCTGCCGAAGCGCATGCGCTGTGCGTGCTCTTCGAAGGATTGGTAACCGGAATCTCTGATGAACAAGAAGCGCCGAAGGGTTCGCGCCAAACATCGCAAGCAGCTGGCGCGGATGAAGCAACGGAGAATGGAGCGTCGGCAGGCCCGCACACGCTAGCGGTCGCGACGGCGGACCGGGGTGCCGGCGGCTGTCGGATCCACCGGTGGCGGAACGAGCAGACGTTTGCTCAGTATCCACCGGCGACGGCCCGCGGCGCGGTCCAGGTATACCTCGAAGTGCTCCCCGCTGGTGGTCCGCACGTGGTAGTAGTTGCGATGACGGCGGAGTCGCCAGGTGCGCTTCCGAGGAGCGGATTCCGCAAAGCCGGCATCCTGCCAACTGGCAAGAATCCGATCCACTCTGTAGTCTTGCCCGCGCCAGGCGAACTCGGCTGGCCGTGCTGGCTCGCCCTCGCAGGTTAGTTGTATGGGCTCGCCGATGAACTCCATACGGGCATTATAACGGCCGGCGACGGTGAGTCCGGCTCCCGGCGCTGTGCGGGGTCCTGCCTCGGTCAGGTCCCGCTGGGCCGTTATTGCCGGTGGCGGCTATTGACGGCAGCGAGTCGGCTGTTAAACTTTGTGGTGTAGGTCGCCTGGTCGGGCGACCGACGTCTATAGAAGATCGTCAGATGGCCCGGCGGGTGGTCCGGGCCGCTCTTAGGAATGCCGACATTGGCTCTTGCGTCCATGAAAAGCTACGTGGCTCGGCCGGGCCAGGTCGAGCAGAAATGGTACGTGGTTGATGCCTCGGGCCGCGTACTGGGTCGGCTGGCGACGCGACTGGCTACGGTGTTGATGGGCAAGCACAAGCCGACGTACACGCCTCACGTTGACGGCGGCGACTACGTTATTGTGCTCAACGCCGGCCGCGTTCGGATCACCGGCAGGAAGATCCAGCAGAAAACGTACGGGCGATACACTTACTACGTCGGCGGGTATAAGGAGGTCTCGCTCGCAGAACTGCTCGACAAGCACCCCGAGCGCGTGATCGAGCTGGCCGTTCGCAGGATGCTCCCGAAGAACAAGCTCGGCAGGCGGATGCTGAGGAGGCTGAAGGTGTATCGCGGCGGCGTGTGCCGGCGGCTCCTCGGCGTCCTGTGCCT
>CAYGAN010000003.1:21952-35190 GCA_964347585.1 uncultured Planctomycetales bacterium
TATCGCGGCGGTGAGCATCAACATCAGGCTCAACAGCCCGAGCCGCTCACCTTGTAGAGTAGGCGTTGCATGAGGGAGTCCATAGCGTGAGTGATCAACCATCGAATGACGGTGGCGGCGAAGCGCAAAGCGTGGCCGCACCGCCCAAAGAGTATTCATGGGGAACTGGCCGGCGAAAGACTTCGGTAGCCAGAGTCCGTCTTCACCCCGGCCAAGGTACCTTCCAGGTCAACGGGCGCGAGATCGAGCAATACTTCACCGAGGAGAGGGATCGCAAAGACGTGGTTCGGCCTCTGGAGGCGACCGGCATGCTCGGAAAGTTGGATGTATTCGCCCGGGTGGACGGGGGCGGCTTTACCGGTCAGGCGGGTGCAGTCGTGCTGGGCTTGGCGCGCGCGCTGAAGCAAGCAAACCCGGACCATGAGCATGCCCTGCGCGAAGGCGGGTTCCTGACGCGCGACAGTCGGATGAACGAACGCAAGAAGTACGGCCTTCGCGGAGCGAGACGCCGCTTCCAGTTCTCGAAGCGTTGAAGCCAAACCGTCACCGAGATCCCCAGGCCTTGTCGCCACACGGTGACGAGGCCTTTGCTTTGGAGCCGACATGATGATCCGCGTTGCCGTCCTGGGCGCCACCGGCTACGCCGGCCGAGAGAGCATCAGGATTCTCTTGTCCCATCCGCAGGCGCAGTTGACCCATCTGTGCGCCCTGCCGGAGGAATGCGGTCACGTTGCGGACATCTTCCCGATGTTTCGCAGCCGCCTCGATCTGTTCGTGGAGCCGTTCGACACCGAGAAGGCTCGCGATCTCGCCGACGTGGTCTTGTGCTGCCTGCCGCACAAGGTCTCGATGGTTTTCGTGCCTCCGCTGCTCGCGGCGGGCCTGAGGGTGATCGACTTCTCGGCCGACTATCGCTTCAAACTGCCCGATGACTACGAACAGTGGTACGAAACCCCGCACAAGGACCCTGCCAACCTCGATCAGGCTGTGTACGGCTTGCCGGAGTTGTCTCGGGAGCAGATCCGGGACGCCAGGCTGGTCGCGAACCCCGGGTGCTACCCGACCGGGCCGGTGCTGGGCATTGCGCCACTTCTGCGGGAAGGTCTGGTCGATCCTTCCGATATCATAGTGGATGCAACGAGCGGCGTAAGCGGCGCCGGTCGCCAGCCGAAGCCGCAGCATCATTTCCCCGAGCGCAACGAGAGCTTCGAGGCGTACCGCATCGGTACACACCCGCATCTGATTGAGATCCAGCGGTGTCTGGAGAGCCTGGTGCGAGGCGTGCGGACAGAGGTGCTGTTCGTTCCACACGTGGCACCTATGGACCGCGGGATACTATCCACGATCTACCTAAGGCCCAAGCAGCACGTGTCCGTGGAGCACTTGACGGCGGTGTACGCCGAGGCGTATTCCGACGAGCCGTTCATCAGGTTGCGCGAGGACCTGCCCGCCACGCGTGACGTAATATTCACTAACTTCTGCGACATCACGGCGCGCGTGGTCAAATCGCGCATCGTCGTGCTCACAGCCATCGACAACATGGTCAAGGGCGCGTCCGGCCAGGCTATACAGAACATGAACCTCATGTTCGGGATCGATGAGAAGACTGGGCTGTTGTAGTTGGCGAGCCGGCGCAACGCCCGACGGGACCAATCTTCTTGTGCCGGGGAGGCCGGATTAGGACAAGCCAGGATGCGTAACGAAACATTGACTTCGGTACCGGGGTTTCGCTGCGGTGCCGCGGCGTGTGGGATCAAGTCGAAAGGCCAGCTTGACGTGGGCGTGTTGGTGGCCGACCGGCTCTGCGCAGCCGCCGGCGTCTTTACCACCAACAAGGTTCAGGGTGCGCCGGTGTTGGTCTGCAAAGAGCATCTGAGGCGCTCCCGTGGGCGCGCCCGGGCGGTGGTCATCTGCGCCGGCAACGCCAACGCGTGTACGGGGCCTCGCGGTTTGCGTGACGCGAAAGAGATGTGCAGAATCACGGCCAAGCTGGTCGGAGCGGCCGAACACCAAGTGTTGGTTGCCAGCACGGGCATCATCGGCCAGCCGCTGCCGATGAAGAGGGTCCGCGGCGGCATCAAGGAGGCGGTAGCCTCGCTGGGCGGCGGCGCCGGGTCCGGCAGGCGCTTCGCTCAGGCCATCATGACCACGGACACACAGCCCAAATCGGTGGCGCGGAGCGTGCGTATCGAGCGGCAGACGTACAAGCTGGCCGGCGCGATCAAAGGGGCAGGCATGATCGCGCCCAACCTGGCGACCATGCTGGCCTTTCTGGCGACCGACGCGCCGGTCTCCTCCGTGGCGCTGGGACGGCTGCTTCGGGACAGCGCGCGTCGGCTCTTCAATCGGGCATCGGTTGACGGACACACTAGCACGAGCGACACGATACTGGCGATGGCGTGTCCGGTCCCGCAGCCTTCCGTCCGCCGAACTCATCCGCGCTCGCAGCAGAGCGCAAGCCGCCGAGACCTTGCGAGCGCTGGCGGGTCCCGCAAGTTCGGTCGGGCGATCGAAGACCTGTGTCTGGAGCTCATGTCCCGCATGTTGAACGACGGCGAAGGCGTAACAAAAGTTGTGCCGATCCTGGTGCTGAATGCGCGATCCGAGGGGCAGGCTGACCGGATTGCCCGCGCTGTCGGTGACAGCCCGCTCCTGAAGTGCGCGGTACACGGAGAGGATCCGAACTGGGGCCGAATCGTCTCCGCCGCCGGCGCTGCCGGCGTAGCCTTTGACCCTGCGCGAGCCAAGTGCGCAATCAACGGAGTGCCCGTGTTTCGAGCAGGGCGGCCCGTCCCCGGCGCCGAACGCCGGGCGCGGGCAGCCATGCGAAGCCATGTTGTTGTGATTGTTATGGACGTCAATCTCGGCCGAGCATCCGGTGCATATTACACGACCGACTTGTCAGCCGAGTACGTGAGAATCAATGCGGAGTATCACACCTAGTCGCCTGCCGGCGGCGGCAACAGAGGTCCCGCCGTTGGCAGGCAATCCTTCCTGACTGGGGCGCGCGGCATGTTAGGACGCGACGGCGTTTTCTATCATCCGACCACGCGAACCTACTCCGTGCCGGAGACCTACCGACTCGCGTACGAATCGGTCTTCTTCAAAACCGGGGACGGCTCATGCTTGCACGGGTGGTTCTTCCCAGCCGGTGGCAACGCCAATGGAACGGTCGTTCACTTCCATGGCAATGCAGGAAACATAACGGGGCACTTCGAGTTCGTCCGTTGGATGCCCGCGGCAGGCTGGAATGTCTTGTGCTTTGACTACCGCGGTTTTGGGATGTCGCAGGGCAAGTGTAACCGCCCTGCTACCATCGACGACGGCCACGCTGCGATTGAATATGCCAAGTCCCGCGACGATGTCGATCCGAATCGCATCGTTATCTTCGGGCAGAGCATCGGTGGGGCGATCGGAATCGTTGTGGCCGCCCGACGCGATGACGTATGCGGGATCGCCACGGACAGTGCGTTCAGTCATTATCGCCGGCTCGCCGCGTGGCACGTGCGGCGAAGCCCCTTACTCTTCGCCCTTGCGTGGTGGGTCCCGAAGGTGCTTGTCTCGGACGGTTACGACCCCATCGACTACGTCGGGCGAATCTCGCCGCAGCCGATATTCCTGTTTCAGGGCACGGCCGACCGCATTATTGACTGGCACATGGCTGAAGAGCTTTACCAGGCAGCGAATGATCCGAAAGAGCTCTGGCTCATCCCGGATCTCGACCATACAGAAGCTCTGGAGGTGCTGGCGGAAACGGCTCGACCGCGACTGCTCCGGTTCTTTCAGGCGTGTGTCGCGTCCGTTCTGTAGTCGTCGCTGCCGGGGGGCTTCCGTCGGGCACGCACCGCCCACGACCGCGCCAAGACCTACTGTTGGACAGCAGGAAGCACGCGGACACGCTGCCCATCGATGTGCAGCCGATCGGCTGCGAACAGCCGGATCGCTTCAGGGTAGGCGATCAACTCCTGCTCGAAAACGCGGTCCGCGAGCGTCTCGGGGGTATCGTCTTCCAGAATCGGCACGCATCGCTGCACGATGATCGGGCCATGGTCGTACTCATTGTCCACGAAGTGCACGGTGCAACCCGACACCTTGCATCCGGCTGCAAGGACAGCCTCGTGCACGTGGTGCCCGTAGAATCCCTTCCCGCCGAACCGTGGCAGCAGTGCCGGATGGATGTTCATTGCCCTACCCAGGTATCGATCGGGCAGTTTCCAGTAGCAGGCAAAGCCCGCCTGCACCACCAGATCGACACCGTGCTCATCGAGCGTCTGCACGATCTGCCGACTGAAGGCGTCCAGGTTCGGAAGGTCCTTCTTGCGGATGATGACAACCGGTAACCGCACCTTCCTGGCGCGCTCGACGCCGAGCGCCTTGGACAGGGAACTGATCACTACGGCGATCCGCGCGCAGCGGAGCTGGCCGTCGCCGATCTGATCGATAAGATTCTGGAGCGTCCTACCGGACCCGGAGATCAGAACGCCGAGTCTGACAACTCCCTCCGAGCTAGCCATGCCGACTCCCCATGAATCCGCTCTGATCTAGGTCTGGGACAATCCTCGAACGACGCAGGCGCAGCGCTCGCAGATGTCCGCATACTGTTCGTCGCTGCCCACAGTCGGCAGGTAACGCCAGCACCGGGCGCATTTCGGATGCCGACTCGGTTCTACTTTGATCCCTAGTCCCGGCAGCGTCTGCCCCGTGACGGCGGCGGGGTCCGCGCCGCGGTGCAGCTCGACCTCGGAGACAATCAGAATCGTCGCCAACATATTGGCGTGCCTCGCGAGCAGCGAGTGCAGGTTCGGATCGCCGGTTATCAGATCCACGTGGGCTTCGAGCGGCTGGCGGATCGTGCCCGCCTCGCGCAGCCGCTCCAGTTCGCGCAGCACGTCCCCACGAACGTCGAGCAGAACGTCCCAATCTCGCTCGGACTCTTCGTCGAAGAGGGATGAGTCCGGCTCGGGCATGCGGGCCAAATGGACGCTGCCAGCCTCGGACCGGGCCGCGGGAATCAACCGCCACGCTTCCTCGCTCGTGTGCACGAGAATCGGCGCCATCAGCTTCACAAGCGAGCCAACGATCTCGTGCATGGCCGTTTGGCTGGACCGACGGCGCGATGAATCCGCTTGATCGCAGTACATGTGGTCCTTCAGCACGTCGATGTAAAACGCACTCATGTCCACGGCGCAGAAGGTGTGAACCGACCGGAAAACGCGGTGAAATGCGTACTCCTCGTAGGCCTCGCGCGCGTCCCGGATCAGCCGGTGTAGCCGGATCAGTGCCCAGCGGTCGATCGGTTCGAGCCGATCGGGCGGGACCCGGTGTTCAGACGGCTCGAAGTCGAACAAGTTGCCCAGCAGGTTGCGGATCGTGTTGCGGACGCGACGGTACTCGTCGGTCACGCCCCGGATAATCTGGTAACTTGTCGGTATGTCGTTCTGGTAGTTGATGCTGGCGCCCCAGAGCCGGAAGATCTCCGCGCCGGCGTGGCGGACCGCCTCGCCGACGGAGATGAAGTTCCCCCGGCTCTTGGACATCTTCTCGGACTTCTCGTCCACGACAAAGCCGTGCGTGATGACTTCGCGGAACGGGGGCTGCCCGTAAGCGCCCATGGCCGTCGTTAGGCTAAGCTGGAACCAGCCTCGGTGCTGGTCGCTGCCTTCCAGATAAACGTCGCACGGCCATCGCAGATGTTCGTAGTGCTTGAGCACGGAGCGATGTGACGCACCGCTCTCGAACCACACGTCGAAAATGTCGTTTTCCTTTTCGAAGTCGCCGCCGCCGCATGCGGGACATTTCGTCTCGTTCGGCAGGAGTTCGGCGGTGTCCAGGCCAAACCAGTGGTCTGCACCGTGGGCTGCGAACAGGTCGCGCACGTGACGGACGACCGCCGCGTCGATCAGCGTGCGGCCACATCCTTTGCAATGAAAACCGGGAATGGGCACGCCCCAGGTACGCTGGCGGCTGATGCACCAATCGGGGCGATTCTCGATCATCCCGCGGATCCGCGTCTGGCCCCAAGCCGGCACCCAACGGATGGACGATAGGTTGTCGAGCATGGCCTTACGCAGCCCGTTGTGGTCGATCTTGATGAACCACTGCTCGGTCGCGCGGAAGATCACCGGGTTCTGACATCGCCAGCAGTGAGGGTAGCTGTGGCGATAGTGCTCGCTGTGCAGGAGCAAATCAGCGCCGCGCACCTTGTCAACAATTCTGGGATCGGCCTCGAATACCTGCAGGCCGACGAATTCGCCGGCTTCCTCGGTGAACCGTCCCATGTTATCCACCGGGCTGAACGGTTCGAGGTTGTTCTCGAGCCCGCTGTGATAATCCTCGGCTCCGTGGCCAGGGGCGGTGTGAACGCAGCCGGTGCCCTCCGCGAGCGTCACGTAGTCGGCCAGAATCATCGGACAGACGCGGTCAATCCACGCGTGGCGATATCGGCGTCCCTGTAGCTGCTCGCCCCGCACGGTTCCGAGCCGCTCAAGGCCGGCGATCCCGACCTTGCTGGCAACCTCCTCGACCAAGCCGTCAGCCAGGATAACGTGGCGCAGCTTCTTGCCTTGTTCGAAGCGCACCAGCGCGTAGTCGAAGCGCGGGTGAACCGCGATCGCCAGATTGGCCGGCAGTGTCCACGGCGTCGTCGTCCAGACAAGCACGTCCACGGATTCGCCGCTGGCGGCCGCGAACAGATCGGACACGTCATCGACCATAGGGAACCGAACGTACACGCTCGGGCTGACCGCCTCCTCGTATTCCAACTCCGCCTCGGCCAGCGCCGTCTCACAGTGAATGCACCAGTGGATCGGGCGCAACGCGCGATAGACGAATCCCTTCTCAACGAGTTCGGCGAATACGTCGAGCACGCCTGCCTCGTAGCTATGGTGGAGCGTCAGGTACGGCCTGGCCCATTCTCCGAATATGCCGAGACGACGAAAGTCTTCGCGATTACGGGCCATGAATTTCATGGCGTAGTCGTAGCATCGCTGCCGGATTCGCGCGGCCGCCATCTGCTTGAAGTGATCGGCCAGTTCGGTGGCCACGCGATGCTCGATGGGCAGACCGTGACAATCCCATCCCGGCAAGTAGGGTGCGTCGTACCCGCACATTGTCCAGTACCGGACGATGAAGTCCTTGAGCACCTTGTTCAAACCGGTGCCGACGTGCAGGTCGCCGGTCGCGTACGGCGGACCGTCATGCAGGATTCGCTTGGGCGCGCCGGCACGCGCCTTGCGAATCTGGCCGTATAGGTCTTGTCGATCCCACTCTGCCTGAAGCTGCGGCTCGAGCCTGCCGACCAGATCGGCTCGCATGGGCAAGTCCGTTCTCGGTGTCAGCACGGTGTTCCTGTAATCAGTGGCTTTGGCCATGCCCGGATTCTCCTGCGGCCTCAGCAGCTGGCGTAGCGCCGGTTGCCTCGAATGCCGCGCCTTCCGGCTTCTCCCTGAAGATGTCGATTCGACGCCAGGTGCCGCGCGCCCAGCGAAAACGCAGTGTCACGCCCAACAGGATAATGTAGATCGTGCAGGCGATCCACGGGCCTGAAGAGCCGAGCTGCGGTGCGAATCGGGCGAGCAAATATCCCAGTCCGACCAGGAGGAGCCATGCGTAGCTGATCAGTATGACCGCTGGCCAGCGCGTATCACCCGCTCCCCGCAGCGCGCTGTTGTGAGTGATGCACATCGCATCGAAGATCTGGAAAATGGCCGCGTAGATCAGCAGCGTGGCGCCCGTTCCGATTACCGCCGGTTCGGCGTTGAACAAGGCGATCAGGCGCTCACGGAAGGCGACGAATAGGATCGCCATCGCACCCATGTAGATCGTTGTGGACATCCAGGCGACGTTGGTGCGTCGTATGGCCACAGTGGGGCGTCCCTGGCCGACGGCCTTGCCTACCAGGGCGGTCAGGGCAATGCCGACCCCTACCGTCGGCATGAAGGACAGCTCGGTGAACTTGAACACGATGGTCGTCGCCGCAAGATCGTTCGTACCAAACCGGCCGATCAGCCAGCTGACGAACGCCGTCCAGGCGAGTACGTCGGCGGCGAACTGCGCGCCGCTGGGCAGTCCGATCCGCAGAAGGTTTCGCACCTTGGTACTGCTCCACCGAGCGGTCCGCGCTGAGGCGAAACGCCGCCCGTATGGCGGCAAGAGCATCACCGCCAGCAGCCACCCGCTTCGCAGCAGTGTGGCCAACACCGTCGCCAGCGCGGCGCCCGCCACACCCATCGCCGGAAGGCCGAACTCGCCGAAAATAAGCCCATAGTCCGCCACCACGTTGAACAGATTGGCGCCGATCGCGGAGATCATGGTCACGCGTGGCCGGTGGATCCCGTTGAAGAAGTTGGCAAGGCCTACCGCCATCACCGACGGGGCTATCGAGACCAAACCGATCTGCGTGTACTGGATTTCCAACTCCCGCACGCCCGGTTTGTGGGCGATGAACGAGTACAGCGCCGGTGTTGCCGGCCACAAGATCACCATCGCCCCGCCGAACAACAACGATATGAAGACCGCCTGCCAGGCGTACGAACTGCACTCGTCGAGTCGCCCGCGCCCCAGCGCCTGTGAGGCAAACGTGTTTACGCAGGCCATTACCCCGATGCCCGCTCCGATCGCCACGAACAGTACGATCGACGCCGTCCCGACGGCTGCCTGCGCCTCCGTTCCCAGACGAGAGACCATCACGAAATCCACAAAGCTCATCACCGTGCGCGAGATCGTCGCGACGACGATCGGTGCCGACATCGCCAGGACGGCACGGAGGTCGCCTAGCTCCCGCTCGCCGGGATCGACTGGACGACCTTTGTCGGACGGCGATTCAGGCGGCGACGAATTCATGCTGCCTCTACTTGCTAGAACAGAACAAAAAAATGGCCCCGAGGAGCCAACTCCCGAGGCTGGGCGTCCAACGTTCTGCTGGGACCGAAGAGCCTAGGAGCCGCCACAGGGCCCTGACCGCATAATGATGCCCAGGACTGAAGTCACGTCACGTTGCACGGTTCTACCTGGCATCGACCCGCACCGGCTCTTGGTTAACCTTGCTTTACTTCGCCGATAAGTCTGAAGGCGCTTTTTTACACGCTCATCAGTTGGATTGCAAGGGCTTCGAGCGGAAAGCCTCCTTGGCCCTCATCTGTGGCCGACAATCACCACGCTCTTTGACCGCGAGCCGGGCGCGATATAGAATCGCCCTGCTGGCTGGGAGGTACTCCGAGCATGAAGCCCAAGGTCGTTGTAGCCATGAGCGGGGGGGTGGATTCCAGCGTTGCCGCCTGCCTGTTGTGTGAGCAGGGCTATGACGTCGTCGGCTTGTTCATGCGCGTGGGTGTGGAATGGGGTGCGGATTCGTCGCGAGCTGCTCAGGACTCCTTCCTGCCGAGCGGCCGGTTGCCTCGGCGCCAGGGCTGCTGCAGCGCCGCCGACGCTGCCGACGCCAGGCGCGTGGCCGGCAAGTTGGGCGTCCCGTTCTACGTGCTGGACTTCAAGGACGACTTCGACCGGATCATCGACTACTTTGCTGATGAGTATCAGCGAGGACGAACGCCGAATCCCTGCGTGATCTGTAATGAGAAGCTCAAGTTCGGCCGTCTGGTCGAGTACGCAGATGCAATAGGTGCCGCTTTCGTGGCCACAGGTCACCATGCCCGCGTCGAGCGACGAGCTGGTCGTCATGTGCTCCGACGCGGCCGCGACGCACACAAGGACCAGTCCTACGTGCTCGCGGGCATCGACCGCTTGCTGCTGGCCCGGGCGTTGCTACCTGTCGGTTGGATGACCAAGACGCAGGTCCGTGCGTATGCGAAACGGGCCAGCTTGAATATATACGACAAACCGGACTCCGTCGAAATCTGCTTCGTGCCTGACTGCGATTACGCCCGCGTTGTGCGCGAGCGCCGGCCCGGTGCCTTCAGACCGGGGCTGGTCTGCGATCGTCACGGCCGCACGCTGGGCGAGCACGAGGGGATCGCCAACTTCACCATTGGCCAGCGCCGCGGCCTCGGCATTGCCGCCGGCGCGCCAATCTACGTGACTGCCCTCAATGCGGCCACGAACACTGTCGTGGTGGGGGATCGGGACGAACTGCTCAAGCGAGCGCTCATTGCTGATCAAGTTAACTGGCTGGTTGACAGGCCCAACTCGCCGATCCGCGCCGCGGCAAAGATCCGGTACACTCACGCACCGGCTTCAGCTACTGTCGAGCCGCTGCCCGGCGAGCGCGTGTGCGTCCGGTTTGACGCTCCGCAGTCCGCCATCACCCCTGGCCAAGCCGTCGTTTTGTATGGCGGCGATGTGGTTCTTGGCGGCGGCCGCATCAATGAAGTGCTGAGCGAGTCGAATTCCACGACCAACAGCGTACGCAACGCAAGTCCAGCATGCTGAGGGGGTGTACCCCGTATCGGGCGCAATTAAGGGATCGTGCCGAACCAATCGCAGAAAGCGTCGTCGCAGCAGGTCAACAGGCTGGCTTTGATCCACGCCGGCGCGCTCGGCGATCTCGTTCTCACGCTCCGCGTCGTGGAGGCGCTGCGCCGGCGGTTGGATCGGGCGGAAATCGAATTGGTCGTGCGATCATCATTCGCAACGCTCGTCGCTGGCCGATCGGCCGCCAACCGAACAACTGAGCTGGACCGTCCGGGTCTGCACACGTTCTTTCATGAATCGGCGGCGCTGGACGCTTGGTGGCGCGCTTATTTCGAAACGTTCGACCTTGTGGTGAATCTTCACAGCTGCCCGGAGTCGGTGTTCTCGCGACGACTCGAAGCATGCTGCCGGGGTCGCGTGATCTGTATCGATCCGGCACACCGACCGGACTGGACCGATCATATCACCGATCAATGGCTGTTTGATCTGGGGAATGCGGGCCTCGAGCTTCCGACCGACGTGACGCCGAGGATCGAGTTCAAAGCTGGGTACCGATTCGAAGCTCGCGCTCGCTTACAGCGCCAGAGCCCGATGGCGGGCAGACCGATCGCTTTGATCCACCCAGGCAGCGGCGCCAAAGAGAAATGCTGGCCATTGACGAACTTCGAGAGCCTTGCCGTCTCCCTAATTGGCTGCCGTTTGCAGCCGATGGTCATGATCGGCCCGGTCGAGACGGACGTGCTGCCCAGGCCTGCACGCCGGCGACTTGCCGACTTTGCGCCGGTGATCTGCGAGCCGTCACTGGCCGAGGCCGCATCATTGCTGGCAGGCGCGGACGTCTTCATAGGCAACGACGCCGGTATGACTCACGTTGCCGCCGCGATATGCGTGCCGACGGTGGCCCTGTTCGGGCCAACCGAACCGAACGTGTGGCGCCCCTTGGGTGACGAGGTTACGGTACTTCGTGGCGTGGGCAGCGGGCCCGATCCTTTTGCCGGCCTCGACGTGTCCGCCGTTCGGGATGCCATCCTGTCGTCGCTGGCCGGTCCGTCCATCAGCGCCTGAGCCGGCCGGCACGGACTCGCTGCAAGTACGTTACGCAACGACTACTGCCCGGCGCGCCCGAGCCGCAAGTCGTTGTGCCGCTGCCTCGTCCCTGGCCTCGGCGATAATGCGTAGGATCGGCTCTGTGTTGGACGGCCGGATGTGCACCCAGCCCGAGGGCAAATCGGCCCGCACGCCGTCCATATCGTTGATCTGCTGGTCGGCGAACTCTTTGCGCACAGCTGCCAGGACGGCTGGGATACGCTCCCGAGGGCATTCAAGCTTCTGTTTGCTCATCGCATAACGGGGTAGCTCATCGACGATGCAACTGAGCGGGCGGTCCTGCCCGGCCATCAATTCGAGCACGTTGGCCATGGCCACGAAACTGTCGCGGACCGGCACTACCTGCGGATCGATCACCCCCCCGTTGCCCTCTCCGCCGAACACGCAACTGTGTGCCTTCATTGCCGCCACCACGTTGGCTTCCCCGACCGGTGCGCGGTGAACCACACAGGGCGGGTCGCTGGCGGCGGCAAGGTCGTCGATCATCCGCGAAGTGGACAGATTGGTTGCTGCGGGCCCCGGTCGTTTTGCAAACAGATGCTTGGCGGCCAACGCCAGAGTACACTCTTCGCCGACGTATCGACCCGTCTCATCGACGATCGCCAACCGATCCCCGTCGGGGTCCTGAGCGAAACCTACGTCAGCACGATGTTCGCTCACCGCCCTGCAAAGCTGCGACAGGTGCTCGGCCAACGGTTCAGGCGGGTGCGTAAAGCGCCCCGTCGGGTCAGCGTTGATGTGCACGACCTGACAACCGAGATTCTCCAATAACATCCGTCCGCCGGTCCCGGCCGCGCCGTTGACGCTGTCGAGCACGACCTTGAACTTCGCTGTTGCGATCGCGGCCGGATCGATCGTCGCGACTACCGCGGAGACGTGTCGGGCGTGGGTCGAATCATCCGAAATGAGCTCACCGAGCTGATCCACGCCCACCAGCCTGAAGTCCTTCCGCTCGTAGTCTTGGATAATTCGCTGTGCGTCGCCAGGTGGAGGCGCGAGCCCCTCCGAAGTCAGGAACTTTATGCCGTTCCACTCGGCTGGGTTGTGACTGGCGGTGATCACCACGCCGCCGTTCGCAGTCAACTGCCGAATCATCAAAGCCGCTCCGGGCGTGGACACCACGCCGAGGTCGATCACCTCACAGCCTGTGGCCAGCAGGCCGGCGGCTACCGAACTGTGCAGCATCGGCCCGCTCGGGCGGGTATCGCGAGCGACGATTACGCGCGGGCGCTCTGTGGTAGCGGCGAGGAAGCTGCCGAATGCGCAGCCGAGATCCGCCGCCAGCGCGGGCGTCATCGTTCGGCCAACGATCCCGCGCACGCCCGAAACGCTTATCATCAAGCTCATGCCAGCTCCCTTCCCGAGAAACAATAATGAGTTCTTGCTCGAATCGCCAGCGCTGCAGCAATCGGCCGTCGGGGTCCACAGGACGGGCCCGGCCTCGCTGGTAGGGCGCGCCGCAGGCAGGGCGGGACCGAGCGCAGCAAGGAGGTTGGGCACTGCCCTTACCACTGGGCGTCATGCTCGTGCCAGTCATATAGCTTGTTGTGGAACGATATGTCTTTGGGGTTGCCTCGCGATAGGTTGAAGCGTGCCGAGAGTATCGTTTCGGCATGGCCGTCGTAGAAGCCGATGTTCCCCTTACCGTTATTGGCTGGGCCGTGACGCTCCGTGATGATGTCGAGCAGCTCACCCCGATGGTCCGGCTTTGGCAGGACCCCACCTCCGAACAGGGGCAGGACCACCCCGTCGTTACAGGCCGAGAC
>CAYGAN010000003.1:35200-53799 GCA_964347585.1 uncultured Planctomycetales bacterium
ATGACCTCCGAGGGGGATCCCCTCAGGTCCTGCAGCGAGGGCGTTAGGCACTCCCCGGGCCAAATTGTGTGGCCCTTGCTCAGGACGTTCTTCTGGTGATGGCCGTTGACGCTGTAGCTGTGTTTCCAGGGCGGGCCCGTCCCGGGCCATCCGGTGCCGATGCTCGCCAGCGGACTCTCTCGCTCGAACGGATCAGACGGACACTTGTAGATCTCGGTGCTGCATTGCGTGTACATGAAGACCGTACCATCACTGGGCAAACCGGCGATACGTTCTGTGTCGGGCTTGTACCAATCCCAAAGCCACAAGTCCAAGTCAGGGTACCGGCCCTCATGGTCGTTCGCGTAGGCCCGGAAGGAGATGCCCAGCTGCCTGAGGTTACTCATGCACACGGCGGCATCGGCTTGCCTCCTCGCCTCGCCCAGCGAGGGTAGCAAGATAGCCATCAGCAAGGTGATAATCGAGATCACCACCAGTAGCTCGATGAGAGTAAAGCCCGCGCCCGGCACTGATCTGGCCCGTCGGGCCGCCTGGTCCCCCCGGTCGCCTGCTCTGTTTCGACTGACCATGGCGCGCCTCGTCGGAACCGTGCTTTGCCCCTACAAAGGCCCGCGGTTGCACTCAGGGCACTGCAAAGAAACTCGCTTCTTTGCAGCGGAGAAAGGCGCGTACCACTTCCCACAATCGGGGTGGTTACACTTGACGGCCGGTCGGCCGGCGTGCCGGCTGCACTGCGGGCAGAGCGTCGCAGAGCTGCCCGACCGTTGCGTCCGCTGCAGATTCACCGCCCACACGTGCCCGCATTGACTGCAACCGAGGTAGTAGTTGGCGAGCCCGGGCTCGCCCAGTGGCTCCTCGACCGACCCGAACGAGCACACGACCGACAGAGCGGCCAGGACCAGAGCTACTGACGCCCCCGCCAAGATGCCGGGCCAGTACTTTGACGGGACACGGCCGATGATCGGCCCGGCGGGGCTGGATGCTGCCTGCAATGCCGTGCTCAGCCGCCCGGCAAGGTCCGTAACTACGCGCTTGACGTCCACGGACTGAGCCTCATCTGATGCCGGTCCTCGCCCGACAGGCGGTGCGCGTCCGGCAATGCCCCCGACAGTGCAACCGATGCGCTTCCGTCCTCAACATACCCGTACCGATTGTACAGCGTAGGCACACGTTAGAACACCTGTTGGCCGCTCGCCCGCTCCTGGGCTGGGAATCGACTAGCCCGAGATTTCAATCGGTTGCTGGACGTGCCGGCAGCTCTGAGTTGCCACCCTGTCGCTCCCGGGCCCAAGGCACGTCCTCGACGCCCGCAAGTCGATTGGCCAGCCGCGCCCACGCAAAGAGCAGATCGCTCAATCGGTTCAAGTACGCCAACGTCGTTGGTGGGACCGTCTCCGCTCTGGCCAACGCCGCCACCCGCCGCTCCGCCCGACGGCAGACCGCTCTGGCCACGTGCAGCCTTGCAGCCAGTTCGCTTCCGCCGGGCAAGATGAATTGTCTCAGCGACTGGACCTTTGTCTCCGCTTCATCGATCCATTGCTCCAGCCGCCGTACGTCTAGGCTCTCGGCGAAGTGTCCACCGCCGGCGACCGCAAGGGCCGCACCGACCGAGAACAGTTCCCGCTGAACCTTTTGCATTCCCTCGCCTAGCTCCGGGCTGGTGCACGCAGCTACCGCCAGCCCGATCGTCGAGTTCAACTCATCCACGGAGCCGCAGGCTTCGATGCGAGGGTGCTCCTTTCCTATTGGGGAGCCGTCGGCTAGCCCTGTTCGGCCCGAATCACCCCCGCGCGTGTACAGAGGCATTGACTTGATCCTCCTGCTGCTGCAGCCATCCGGAAATCCCCCGTCTGCTCTGTCGATACTAAGGCTCAGGCGGTGGTGCGTAAATGGCCAACACGGCTGGCAAGTGTCTCGACGATTGTGAGTTGTTTCTGAAGCCTTGGACTTGTGCTGCACCCCGTGGCGGCGCCACTGCACGCGGCAGGCTCGGCGTGGCGCCCGCAGAATTCGGGACGCTTACCTCGGCTGCAGCCCGCATCGTCGGATTCCGGCCTCTTCCCTCCGACTGGAGCCCTGGCGAGTCCTTGAGACCGGGCCGGTCTCGATTGCCCACTGCGCCGCCAGATTGTGCCGGCTCTGCGGCGGATCGTGCTTGCTGGCCGCGGTGTCGGCCGCCCAGCGTTCGCCCGGTTCGGCTCGCCGCTTGTTATCATTACTGCTCTAGCCGTCTGATGCACCCCGTTTTTCGCTTAGGTAGCGGGGACGTGCCACAACCAGGTGCTCCACAGGCACCTAGGACCGATCTTGCTGAGCCGGGCGCGCCAAATCCGGTCGGCTTGCCCTTTTCATAAGGCGCGCGAGAGAATAGAATAGGACGAAGTGAGGAGGAAAGAGGCCGGGCAGTGCTGGGCTGTAGCTGCCGGAGTCACGATAGGATCACTCGCGGGGCGGCTTTTGGCTGCGCAGTGACCGCTATCGCCTGGAGCCCACCTCTTCAATCTGACGTAGGCAGCGATGGCTGCTATGCAAGTCATACGCTTGTGTAGCAGGCTTTGAAGAGTTCGTAACGGAACGCGCGGGGGCATGCGTGGTATCCCCGAAGGCGCGGCTGGCGCGTTGGGCTTGGGGAACCCGAGGAGTGTGGGTCCGTGCGCGTGCGTACGACGTAGAGGCGCGCCCATGACGCCTGCGTACATCCCGATGTCGGGGGGGCGCTATTGGTGTCGCGTAATTGTTGGGCTGGTCATGGCGGCGGCCAGCGTGGCCAGCGCGGCGCCGAAACCTTCGACGCACCACTTCTACGACGGGCCGCATCGCGTCAATCTGATTATCGCCCCCGACCAGGTCCGCCACGCACCTGCCGGACAAGCCGTACGTGTCGCGTACCTCTCACATCGTGACACGGAGCGGCCTCGCGCGACCGTTCGACACCTCCTCACTCGGGAGCTGGCCGTGCGTGTCCGGCCGGGGGATGACGTGGCTGGTCTGGCTCGCAAGATGGGCCTGAGCGTTCTCAGGAAAGTCACCTACGGTCCGAACACCTACATTCTCCAGGCCAACACCCCGTTGGCGTCCCTGACGGCAGCGAACCGTCTCTACGAGCAGGGCAAGGTCGTCTTCGCCGCGCCGTTGCTGCTTCGTCAGCATGCCAAGCGATTCACGCCGGACGACCCTATGTTTCCCGACCAGTGGCACCTCGACAACACCGGTCAAGGCGACGGGACCCCCGGCGAGGACATCAATGTCCTCGCTGCCTGGGACACCACCTTGGGTACGGGGGTTGCCGTCGCAGTTGTCGATGACGGCTGCGAGATCGACCACGAAGACCTGACCGACAACTACAGCAGCACGCTGAGCTATGACTTCAACGAAGGGGACGGGGACCCGAGCCCTGTTTATTCCGATGACAATCACGGCACCGCTGTCAGCGGCGTGGCCGTGGCCAGAGGTCACAACTTGATTGGCGTGACCGGCGCTGCTTCTCGGGCGACGCTTGCGGCGCTGCGGCTGATCGCTGAACCTGTCTCGGATGAGACCGAGGCAGATGCCCTGACGCATGAGAATCAGTCCATCGCCATCTACAACGCCAGCTGGGGTCCGGAGGACGACGGCATGCGGCTGGAGGGGCCTGGACAACTTCTTCAGGCCGCTCTGGCCGATGCTGTGGCCAACGGGCGAGGCGGAAAGGGGAACATCTACGTTTGGGCCGGCGGGAACGGCCGGATCGAAGGCGACAACGTCAACTACGACGGCTATGCGAACTCCCGTTACACGATCGCTGTCGCGGCCATCACCAACGAGGGTAAGCAGAGCTACTTCTCCGAGCCGGGGGCGTGCCTCCTTGTCTGCGCGCCGAGCAGTGGCGGCACGCTTGGGATTACCACCACCGATAGATCCGGCGCGGACGGCTACGGCGACGGTGATTACTGCGACAGCTTCGGCGGGACATCCGCTTCCTGCCCACTCGCTGCCGGGTGTGTCGCCCTGATGCTTGCCGCTGAACCCGACCTCGGCTGGCGCGACGTGCAACACATTTTGGCCGCCACGGCCAAGAAGAATGATCCTGACGACTCGGACTGGACCGTCAACGGCGCCGGTTTCTGGGTCAACCACAAGTACGGTTTCGGTCGCCTCGACGCCACTGCTGCCGTCGGCGAGGCACAGCGATGGACGAACGTGGGACCGGTTACGCAAGCTTCAGGATCGGCTTCGCCGAGTGCGGGGATCCCGGACAACGACCAGACGGGCGTGACCAGCCAGATTAACATCGCTGATGGCATGGCCATTGAGCACGTCGAGGTGGACCTGGTTGCCACGCACACGCGTCGCGGCGACTTGTACGTGGAGTTGACTGCGCCCAGCGGCACGGTGAGCATCCTGGCTGATGTCCATGGCGATACGAATCCAGATTACGACTGGACCTTCATGACGGCGCGGTGCTGGGGCGAATCAGCTCAGGGCGATTGGGTGCTCCGCGTCTCCGACCGCGCTGCCGGCGACATCGGCACCTTCAACTCCTGGGCGATTCGGTTGTACGGCACCACGGCAGCGCCCATACCGCCCCCACCCGAAATCACCACTGACTCGCTGCCGGCCGGGCTCGTTGGTTCGCCCTATGGCCCGTTTACGATGTCAGCAGACGGCGGTCAGACGCCGCTGCACTGGGTCCTTGCCGTCAGTGGGCAGGAAACCGACCTGGGCGAGAGCCTGTTTGCAGGCGGCGGCCAGCCGCAAAACTGGCGGGCCGACCAGTCGGCATGGTTACTGCCTCTGCCCTTCGACTTCCCGTTCTACGGCACGGATCGTTCGTGGGTCCGCGTGTCCACCAAAGGCTATCTCCAACTGGTGCTGGGTGACGACACGGACTACACCAACACCACGCAAGAGTTGATCGACAACGTTCGCATCGCACCCATGTGGACGGACATCGTCACGAACGGGGCACCGGGCCAAGACATCTATCTGCAGCAGGACCAGCACTCGGTCACGATCCGCTGGGTCGGCGAGTTGTGGGCAACCGCCCAGCCCGTGGACTTCGAGTGCGTCCTATTCGATGACGGCCGCGTCCGTTTTAACTACGGTCCGGGCAACACCAACTTCACCACGCCGCCGACCGTCGGCATCTCGGCTGGCAACGGGTCGGACTATGTGATCTCGATGCACAACGGGGCCTCCTCGCTGACTTATGCTAACTCTGTTGAATTGCCTGCGATCGCGCCCGGAATCAACATGGAGGACACTGGCGTTGTGGCCGGCACACCCGCCGAGGCCGGCCAGTTTATGGCTACCTTCCTGGTGACCGACGCCTACGGCCGCAATGACGAGAAACAACTGCAGCTGACGGTCGAAGTCCCGGGCGACTTCGATCAGGACGGCGACGTGGACGCAGACGACTACGTCACATTCTCCCAGTGCTACACCGGTCCCGGCGGGTCAGCATCCCCCGAATGTACCGCCGGCGATCTGGACGGCGACCAGGACATTGACCTGATCGACATGGGCACCCTCCAGGTAATCTGCACGGGTCCTTCTGAGTAACCGCTTGCATCGCCAAGTGCTCTCGTCTTGAGGGCGATCAGGCCCTGATTCGGGCTCCGTGTGGACAGGTTCCTTCTGTCTGTGGTGTCGTCCGCTCCCTGCGTTGGCCTCAGGCGAGCTGTTGGCAGCATGCGCCGGAGGACGTCTTACTTCCCGGTCAGTGGGGCCAGACTTTCGAGAAAGGTTTTCATTGCTCGCCCCTCGCTGATATGCGTGATCTGCTCCCTCTCAGCTACCTCCAGGAACTGCTTGGCTGCCTTGGCTGCGTCCTCGGCCGGGAACTCTCCGCGTCGGACGAGCATTACGTACTGCACGGGCAGCCTGGCAATTCGGACCCGACGGAGGACCTGGTCTTCGTCGGCAAGCCTCTCCGCCTCGTCGAACAGGAGTTGCGCCTGTGTGATGAATTCGGGGGCTAGATAAGGCCTGTCCGGTCCCTGAAAGATGCGAAGATGGCACCCGCTTGCGCGGATGCCCTCATGCAACAGATCGAGGTACGCCCGAATCGGTCCCGCCGCCTTGCCGTAGTAGCCCTTCATGAACTCGTCGATCGCACGCTGCGGATCGCGATCAGGTTTCCACAGCAACTTGGCCACCACGTACGCTCGCAGTTCAGCGAACTCCCCTTTGCCTCCCGGACAATAGTTGCCCTGCTCGAAGATCCCTCTGACGCCGTGTTCGACGAAGAACCGGATGTTCGGCGCGAGCACGTCGAAGTTCGGGAACGGCATGATGTAGTGGGCGAAGTTTGTTACGTAATCCCACACGTACAAGCGACGTGTCAGCTTTGACCAAGCTGTAATGTCCTCCCGGAAGGATCGGTTCTGCAGGTAATCGTCCGTGGCCAGCGGGTGCGCAAAGCAGCATTCGATGCTGCAGAGTCTGACGATCACGTTCTGCCTAGGCCGGATCGACTTCGGCGGTTTCCGCGTGTACTGGTACGCCAACGTGTCGATGGCCACGTCGGGGTGGTCCTGCTCTATGGCCTCGGCGACCTTGTTGACGAACCAGATCAATGAGCCGGCGTGACTGCCTTCCGCCTCGTCGATTGCCTTGCAGTCCGCGCACTCACAAAAGCCATGCCAGTCGTTCTGCGAGACCGAGAAGATCGTTGCGTGTGGATGGGCCTTGATCCATCGCCTCACCCCCGTCACCACGATTCCCAACACGTCCGGGTTGGTCAGACACAGTTGCGACCTTTCCGTCCGGCGCTCGCCCTTTGTCAACGAGAAGTACTCGGGATGGTCCTTGAAATACTTGCTGGGCGGCACGAGGTGATAGAAGGTGTGGACGAAGGGGCCGTACGCGATCTTGCCGCCGTGCTTGTCAGCCAGAGTGGCTCTGTTTGAGTTCATCCGGTTCCGCGCCGCCCAGTCGCCGTCGAACGCGTCCGTGTAGAACGACTCGCGGTACTCCAGTGGGGGAACATAGGTCTCGTCCATCGGCGGGAGCATCAGCTTCTCGTGCTTCGGGATTCGGCTGACCTTCGACGAGAACCAACGGCACCCGAGCTGTTCCTCCAGCAGTGCATAGACTCCGTACAGCGTGCCCCGCGGCTGGCCGCCCGCGATCACCACGCGTCGGCCCACCGTCCGGAGCAGGTATCCTTCCTTGCCTAAGCAAGCAGCGTCGAACGGCACGCCTAGCTCTTTCAGCCGAGGATGATTGCCGAGGATGATCTCCGTATCTTTGGCCGGTGCATCGGCTGCCACCACGCTCAGCGTGGCTCCGCTCATCTCGTGGCAGAACCGTTGAAGCTCTTCTGCCGCGTGTCGCTCCGAAGCGATCGGCGCCGGTGGCAGCACGATCTGATACGTGCTCGCTTCTCGATCCGCAAGGACTATCGCCGCGTCCGGCTTTGCGCACCCCGCCGCTGCCATCGTCAGAAGACCGTTCATGACAAGCACCTTATTCCGCGAGCCCATAGTAACTCTCCACGCACAGTCCTGTCTGCTGTCTAACGATCCGCGCGATGCGGTCCAGTAACCTGTCCGGCACGGCCGTGACGAACGCCTCTGCCGGATTCCTGGCCGTCGTGTAGATTTGTACGAGCTTGATTGCCCCGCCGGCCTCGATGATTCCCGACAGACGTTGTGCGAATGCCCGGACTTGCCTCTCGGGGGGTTCCTTGCCGTGAAGGCAAACCCACAGCGACTGAATCACGATCGGCCGGATTCGTGCAGCGTCCAGGATGTTGTCGAGCACGTGCTGTAACGGCACGTTGCCGCGGTTCACTTGGCGATAGTACTCTTCCGTTCCTGCGTCGAGCTTCGCCCAGATCTCCCCTTCGTTGTCGTCCAGCACCGCTAGCGCCCGCTTTACGTTCGGCCGGGTCAGGTAGCATGCGTTCGTCAGAACCCGGATCTTCACCCCCGTCAGTTCATGTCGGCGCTTCGCATCGGTTGCCACCCGCACCGCCTCCGGGAACGCCGGCGAATTCGTCGGCTCTGCGTCCCCCGAAAAGGCCAAGTCTGCCAGGCGCCTGAACTCGGCGGGCACTTGTGCGAACGCTTGCTGCCACAGCGTGCCGGCCTTTACCAGCGTCAGCATTCCATCAAGTTCAGCCGCCAACGCCTCGACGTGTACGTGCTCTTGCCTTGGTGCTTCGCGCCGATCGACCTGGCAGTAGACGCAGCCAAAATTGCACGCCTTGTCCGGATTCAGATTGATTCCGATCGACAGCCCTCCGCTCCGCCGCGAGATCACCGGATAGACGTACAGATTCTCCCGCCAGCTGCGCGGATGATCCGCGAACGCCTTATTCAGCCGCGACGATTTGTCCGAGGCCTGCGCGCTCATGGGCCTATCTTGACCAACCGTTGGTTCGATCAGACGGTTGTGGGAAGCGCCTCTCTTGGATCATAGGTGCGATCGCGCCCTGCCATGGCTGGGCCGGTCTCACTTCTCGCCTCTATTGCGCGTGTGCGATCGTCACGATTTCCGTTTGCTTGATCGGCAGGCGGAGCCGCACGGAGCCTGGGGCTCTCTCGAACTCTACCTTCGTGCCGGAGGCAGCGCTCACGTGGGCCACGAGCGGCAGCTTGTTGACGGTCACCTCGACGTCATCCATCGCTTCGCTCGTGTGGTTGATCATCAGCAGTACCGTGGATCGGTCATTGCTATAGACAGCCACGTCGATCTGGCTTTTCGACAGTTCCACCTTTCTGGTCAGTCCCTCAGCCAAGCCGACACCCGAAGCGATGAACTCTCGAAGCTCGTCGGGATACGTCCGCGGTCCTGTTGCCGGTTTGACGTGCTCTGACCAAGGCGTGCCCGCAAGCCCGGCCTCGCAAACGTCCTTGCCCCGCCACGTCGGATAGCGCATTTGCCTGCGCGCCGCCCCCGCCTGCAGATAGGCCAAGCCCGGCAATCCGCCGATCAGCACCGCCTTGCCCTGGCCGAATTCATGCAGGGCGACCGCTGGTGACTTGTCGGTATAGCTACCCAACGCCGTTGCTGTCCGCAGCTTGAAGGCGTGCTTGAACGCGATCACCGGGAAGCTGATCCTCTCGAACAGCTTGCTTGGCAGGGCGGTCTCGATTACGTCGTTGCCACGCCAATCGGCCAGGTCCTTGTCCTCCCAGCCCTGCCAGCGAAGGGTCGTGATTGGCGCGGCCGCTGGCAGCGCCTGCCCTGCGCTCGCCGGTGTTTCGACGTCCGCCGCCCACACCAACCTGAGCGGCCAGTTGTCTCGCATCAGGGCGCGGAACGGTCCGACTCGCGGGAGCCCGGGCTGAAACGTCGTGCCAACATCCTCGACCCCGTACACCTCGGCCAGCGTCGGAAGCGGTCGGTCAAACTGGTCGCGCAGCCCGCCCCCGCCCGTGGCGATCAACACGCCGCCGCGTCGAACCCATTGTTTGATCTTCTGGGCCGCATCCGGCCGGATGTGGTCCCCGGTCAGCAGCGTAACCCGGTATTGCCCCGCCAGCAGAGCTCCCGCCGTGACCTGCCCGGTCGTGATCACGTCGCTCGGAATCTGCGAATGCATCATCGCCAGGCTCAAACCGTATCGTTCCAACGCGTGCGCGCTCTTGTCGAAGTGCCGCTGGTCCGTGCTATTCGCGAAGATGATCGCTACCCGCGCAGGTTCCCGCCGACCATCGACGAACACGTCTTCCACCGTGGCCAGCTCGTGTGTGACCTTGGCGATCTCGGCTGCGATCGCCGGTCGGTCGGACCATTGCGGCTGCGCGGTGTAGCATTGCAACACTGACCCGGCCCAAGGCCAGAGGATCCGGGCACCATGGGCGGCCGCCGAATACATCGCCTGCCTGACCCCGACGGCGCTTGCCCCGTGGCTGGCGTTGAACCTCGCGATGAAACGGGCGCTGTCCCGCTCCGTGCAACTACGCAAGGCGTCGCATGCAAATGCCATCGTTCCGGCTACGTGGCCCAGGGGCAGATGCTGGTCCGCGTACACCCCTGGGTCCGGACACGTCAGCACTCTCGTTGCGGAGAGATCCCACCAGTCGATTGGACTACTTGCCGGATTCAGGAACAGGCTCTCCGCCCGCAATCCTGCGCAGTTCAACCCCGTTCGCTCGAGTCGATTCCACTGCTGCCAATGGCGCCAAATTGACCGGTCTCGCTCGTACACCCGCGTGTAATGCCACAGCCGGTCCGACTTGCCGGCCTGCTCGTACCCAACGGGCACGACGGCTTCCCATGAGGATGCGCCGATCTCCTGCAACGTAACTCCACGATCGCGGAGCCATTGCCCGAACTCGCCGGCCTCTGCAGCGAGGGATGAAACGCGCTGCTCAACGCGGACGATCTCAATCGGCGGCTCGATGAATCCCGCGCTGCGCAGACGGACCTGCAATCCCGTCCTTTCGCTCCAGCTCATGTTTATGCCCAGCTTCTGGGCAATCTCGATTGACTTGTCAGCGAACTGTTCCCGCTCGCTTGGCAATTGACCGATGACCCACAACTTCTTCGGCATCGGGCCGGCCACGTTGACTCCCTTGACCTGGTCGTACATCGACTCGAAGAGTTCGCTCTCCGTCCGGATCAGTCGCGGGCTTAGATTCCGGGGGATCTGGAGGATGAACCGATCGCTTGGCTCGAGCACGTTGTCAATCGTGCGCGCCACGCGGCGTGTTTCCGGCGCGCAGGAAACCTGCGCCGTCAGCCGGAACTTCGTCAGGCGGCCACGACTGCGATCCGTGGCTCGAAAGCGAAAGGTGTTGTTCAAGCCGCTGGACCGCACGTGCCACGTCAGGTCAGCCCATTCGGTCCATTCGTCGGTGCCAACGTAATCCTCAGAGGTGGGTTTCTTGCCCTCTGCAATCAGGCCTCTTCGGCCGAGCGTGCCGATCCGCCCGTGCCAGGGTGGCTCGGTGTGGCTCGCCTCGATCTCGTACACGACCCGCGTTCCGGCTCGCTCGTTGCGCAGCCTGACGTACACCTGCGGGAAGGCCGGCTCGCGGCTTGTGCGCCCTAGCTCATCGTAGCGGCCCGCACGGATCAGATGCGCCGTCCGGCCGTCGCCTGCCGTGCACGCCACCAAGTCATCGGATTGCCACCGCGCCCGGCGCCGTGCGGCCAACGCCATAGCCCATCCGTCCAGTTCCGTGGCGAACATGAACTTTCCCGACGAATCGATCGCGGTGACCCGTCGATCCACGCTGCCGATCGCCACGCACGTACGGTCGCGATTGCGAAAAGCGGCCACGCTGCGGATCATCGCCGGCGTTTCGTATTGCCACAGGCGCTTGCCATCGCCGTCATATGCGTAAAGCACTCGTTCCGCGGCGTTGTGCGCTCCGACGAGGCGCTTCTGACGGTTCGGATCGTCCTCGGCAAGCGGGCCGCTCGCCAGAATCTCGTCCGCTGCCGTGTCGTCCAGGTTCATTGGCCGGACCAGCAGCACACGCCCGATGCTCGCTTGCCAAACCTTACCTCCCTTGGCGTCGAAGACGCCCAACCCCTTATCCGCGCCGAGTGCGACTCGCGCAGCGGCGGCATGATCGACCACCGTGAGGGCCCAGGGCAGGCCCAGACCCGTTCGTATGCGCCATGCGCTCTTGCCTGATGAGTCGTACGCCTCCAGCGAGTCGTCCTCTCGCGCGACCACCGTTAGCCCCGGCGAACCGGGCATGAGCGCCAACCCGCCCACCCAGTGCTTGCTCGACTGCTGCCACGCCACCTTACCTTCGCCGGAGAACAGGCGAACTGTGCCGTCATTCGAAGCAGCGGCGATCTCCGGCCTGCCGTCACCGCTGACGTCGCCGACAGCTAGGTGCGTTACCTGCCATTGTAGGTCTCGCTCCCAGATTGCCCTGCCCTGCGAATCCAGCGCGTACACTTTCCCGTCCCCGCCGCCCACGATCACTTCCGGCCGGTCGTTCCCCAACACATCAGCGATAGCTATCTGCTGAACCTGCCAGCCGGTCTTGAATTCCCAGACCACGTTGCCCCATTCATTCAGCGCGTTGACAAAGGATGCGTCCGAGCCGATGATGATCTCATCGCGCTGGTCCTCGTTGATGTCCCCGGCCGCCGCGCAGCGTATCCATCCGCCAGCGCTGACCGGCCACGCTGCCTGGGCCTGCGCAGCCGGCATCGTTGCCGCCACAGCGCACACGACCATCACGTTTCGCATCCTGCATTCACTCCTGGCATATGAGGCAGTTCATCCCGGCCCCATTGGGCCGCGCTCCGGCGAGCCAAGACACGTTCGATGGCGAGCCGAAAACCGTTGAGAGAGACACACGACGATCACCGAATCCTGACCATCCCGGGCGGGTTCAGCTATGGCGACGGCGTTATCGAGCGTACATTCCGGCTTCCCGCAAGCCGGTCGATTTGCACAGCAGGTTGCACTATCAGCTCCGCCAGGCGGAAGATCAAGCCAAAACGGGCCGCGCGGGCCCTGGTCAACGGGCTCAGAGAGTCCCGTCCCCGAATCGCTGGCGCGCGGGCAGTGCTCAGGCGACAAGGACGGACCGTATCGTTGACCATCGTCCACGCTGCCCGTAGCATTGGCATCGGTTTGCCAGTCGAGGCGTAGAATGCGTGTTAAGATCTGTGGCATTTCCAGTGGTCATGACGCATTGGCGGCCGGCGCAGCCGGCGCCGATGCGATCGGACTGAACTTCGTAGCAGGCCCGCGACAGCTTGATCTGGATCAGGCCGGGCGGATATTGCGAAGCCTTCCGCTCTTGGTGACCCCGGTTGCCCTGGTGCGGCTTTCTCGTGGCGAAATGAACGGGGACCTGCTGGAATTGCTGGCAGCGTTCTGGGTGCCGCACGTGCAGTTGTACGGCGACGTGGCTGCACCAGGAATCAGGCGATTGGTACGGGAGGGGTTTCGGCCCGTGGTGATCGCCCGCGTGGAGAATCGACGGTTCGCCGATCCGGTCAATGCGCTTTTGGCGGCGTGCGGGCCGGATCCGCCCGCTGCCGTCCTTCTCGATGCACATGCACGGCACAAACTGGGCGGCACCGGGCAGGCGTTTCATTGGCCCTGGGTCGAGCAGGCTCGTCAAACTGGCGAACTGGACGATTGGCCGCCGGTCATCCTCGCTGGCGGGCTCTCGCCGGAGAACGTTGCGGAGGCAATTGTCGTTGCCCGGCCCTGGGGCGTGGACGTGGTCACGGGGGTGGAAAGCACCCCGGGCAAGAAGGACCCCCGGAAGATGGCCGCCTTTGTGCGTGCCGCGCACCAAAGCGGTTGATCGCTCTCCCGTGCGCGCGTGCCGGTCCGCCGCGGGGTGATGAGAATCCACAGCTTGGTGGAAAGGCCAAGGCAAACCGAAACGGAGGCCAACACATGCCGATCAAGTGTGACGTAAGCCAACCGAAGCTGGCGCCCGCCGGGAAGAAGCGGATTCTATGGGCGGACAACGACATGCCGGTCTTGACGCTCGTACGCGGGCGATTCGCCAAGGACCGCCCGCTCCGCGGATTGCGGATGAGCGCATGTCTGCACATCACAGCGGAGACCGCAAATCTGGCGCGAACGCTGAAGGCCGGCGGGGCGAACGTGCTTCTTTGTGCCTCCAACCCGTTGAGCACCCAGGACGACGTGGCTGCCAGCCTCGTGCGGGATTTCCAGATCCCCGTGTTCGCTCGCAAAGGGGAGAACGTCGCTACGTTCTACAAGCACATCGACGCAGCCATCGACCACAGGCCCAACGTGACCATGGACGACGGGGCCGATCTGGTCAACCGACTGCACACCAAGCGCACGAGCGAGGCCGCCAACATCCTCGCCTCAATGGAGGAGACCACGACAGGTGTGATTCGGCTTCGGGCGATGGAGAAGAGCCGCACGCTGAGGTTCCCTGTCATTGCCGTGAACGACGCCGACACGAAACACTTGTTCGACAATCGCTACGGCACGGGTCAGAGTACGCTGGACGGAATCATTCGCGCGACGGACCTGCTGCTGGCGGGCAAGAAGGTGGTGGTTTGCGGGTACGGCTGGTGCGGCCGTGGGGTCGCCACTCGTGCCCGCGGCATGGGGGCTCACGTGACAGTGACGGAGGTCGTGCCTTTGCGGGCTCTGGAGGCGGTCATGGATGGGTTCAACGTCTGCCCGCTGAGCGAAGCGGTCAGGTTCGGCGAAGTGTTCATCACCGTCACGGGTGACAAGCATGTGATCCGCAAGGAGCACTTCCAGAGAATGAAAGACGGCGCCATGATCTGCAACAGCGGTCATTTCGACGTGGAGATAGACATTCCGACGCTTGCAAAGTTGGCCAGGAAGGTGCATCGTCAGGTGCGCGATCATGTCGATGAGTACGTGCTCAAGGACGGGCGGCGCGTATTCCTGCTCGCTCAAGGGCGTCTGGTGAATCTCTCCGCCGCCGAGGGCCACCCAGCCAGCGTCATGGACATGAGCTTCGCGACGCAAGCACTGGCTACCGAGTATGTGCGCAAGCACCAAGGCAGGCTGGCGGTGAAAGTTCACGACGTTCCCGGCGAGATCGACCAGTGGGTTGCCAGGCTCAAGCTCCAGTCGATGGCTGTGCGGATCGACAAGCTCACCGCAGAGCAAAAGACCTACTTGGCCAGTTCCGGGGAGGGTACGTGACCGGTCAACGGGCGTCGTTTTTCCGCGGGCAGGGTCGCTTGGTTGCAGCGGGGTTTGCGGTGAGCCCAGCCGCCGCCAGTTGGCTGTTGCAGCCTCCTCTTGGATGTTCGTTACCGATGGCAGTCAGCCGGGGTCATTGTATTGGCGCCCCACTGGCACCGGACCGCGGCCGGAGACCCGCTTCGCTGATGCGCTCGGGTGCCGCCCGCCGATTCAAGGTCGGTGAAAGCTCACCAACACGCGATCGAGATTGCCCGTTGCCGACTGGAGGCGATACGGCCAGCAGCCCAGCCGCTTCAGACGCAGTTTTGCTGCCTGACGTTCGGCCTCGGCCAGTTCGTCCTGGGGTATGGTCGCGGTCTTGTAAGCGACGATCCAGGTGCCGGGCTCAATCAGCCCGCGCACCTGTCGCAGACACACCGCCAGTTTCGCCAGTGATCGGAAGACCACTAGGTCGAAGGAAACGGACGGGGACCAGTGTGAGCTGTGCGTGTGGATCGCCTGGGCGTTGACCAGCGCCAGGGTGCCAACGCACCGTTCGATGAAACGGGCCTTCTTGAGCGTTGATTCGACGGCAGTGATCTGCCAGTCAGTCCGGGCGATAGCGAGAGCCAGACTCGGCAGGCCTGCGCCCGCCCCGATGTCGGCTACGCGGCGGATATCCGGCGCGCTCACCTTGGCCCAGGCGATCGTAGCCAGCGAATCGGCGTAGTGTTTGACAGCAGCCTCCCGAGGCTCGGTGATCCGCGTCAGGTTGCAGCGGCGGTTGGCCTCGATCATCAGCGCGTAGTGAAGCCACATCTTGTTTATTTGGCCTTCGTCGAGCTGGACCCCGAGCCGACCGGCGGCTTCGGTGAGGGCGTCTTTGAATAGCTTTTCGGGGTCGTCTTGCGGTGACAGTGACGTGTGGCGCTGCATGTCCGCTCCATAATCCCGGCTTCGACAAGCGCTTGAGCCGGATGCTCGGTCGTGACCGTGGGACCCGCGACAACGCCGGCAGTCCACGCCTTGACCGAGATACTCTATCACCGCGCCATCGAGAAATCCGCAAAGGGCGGGGCTGGCCGGTTGCGGCAAATATACTCGCTGCGGATCGCGGCCGGCGGCCATGTAGCTCAGCGGGCCTCGCGGTCGCGCTGTCGCGGGCTTATGCGTGGCAGAGTCGCCGCGGACTTCGCTGTTCGGCCAGGATCGTCATATCCGTTAGCTGGCCGAGCAGGTCTGAGCGTTTCGCCGCATACCCCGAATCGTGGTAGAGGTTCGTGAATTCGTGCGGGTCGTTGCGCAGATCGTACAGTTCGCCGTACTCCTTACCGGCGTAGTAGGTCAGCTTCCAATCGTGCGTGCGAATCGTCCGGAGGTTCCAATCCTGGCGGCAACCGGAAAGAAACTCGACCAACAGAGCGGCACGCACGTCTTCCTGTTCACCTGTCAGGACCGGCAATAGGGACAATCCCTGGGCGGGGCCGGGCGGCTCTATGCCTGCGATTCCAAGAAAGGTGGCCATGATGTCGATCAGGCCGACGAGGCTCTCCTTGACGCTTCCACGCGGGATGTGCCCAGGCCACCGCCAGATGAACGGGACTCGCAGCAGCCCTTCGTAGTGAAACGGGCCCTTGTTAATCAGCCCGTGGTCGCCCATCAGATCGCCGTGATCGCTTGTGAAGACGACGACCGTGTTGTCAGCTAGGCCAAGGGTGTCCAGCTCGTCGAGAATGCGCCCGACGTTCAGGTCGATCAGGCTGATCATCCCGTATGTGTGCGCGAGAATCTCGCGCATCTGTGCTTCTGAGAATCTGCCCGCTCGGGCCTGAACGCTCGTGCCCTCCGTGGCCAGTCCCTCCAGGCTGGCCTGTTTGAAGTGAGGAGGCTTGTCGTCGAGCTCACCTTCCCTTCTCACTGGTGCGGGTACGTCGGCCGGCTCGTACATGTCGCAGTATTGGGCTGGCGGACAGTAAGGGTGATGCGGATCGGGCAGCGAAGCCCATAGAAAGAACGGCTCCCGACGGTGGGCCCGCAGCCAGTCGATGGCAGCCTCAGCCACCCACGTGGAGTGGTGGCACTCTGCGGGCACCCGGGATTTCCAGCTTTGGTGCGCGTTTGTCGGACGAGGGGCGTGCTCGTGGTCGTGATCAACAATCTCAAGAACGTCGGAGAAGTCGGCTTCGAGCCAGTGTCGATAGTGCCCTCGAACGCCGGTCCCATGTCCGATCGCTAGTTGTACGTGCTCAAACCCGTAGTACGGGCCCGTCCAGTTGGCCAGATCCTCTTCCCGCCAAGTGCTCACGGCTTCGCGAAAACCGTAGCTCGCGGCAGCGCCGAACGGGGTGAAATGAGCCTTGCCGATCAGCGCAGTACGGTACCCGCGCTCGGTCAGAAGGTGCGCCAGCGTGATCTGCTGCGTTGACAGCGGCACGCCGTTGCACCAGACTCGGTGTGAAGAAGGATACAGCCCGGTGGCGATAGTTGCCCGGCTGGGCATGCACAACGGGTTCTGGACGTACCCCGTCGTGAAGCGCATGCCGGCAGCTGCCAGCCGGTCGATGTTTGGCGTCTGGATGACTGAGTTGCCCATGCAGCCGAGATGGTCGGCACGTTGTTGATCGGTCGAGATCAGCAGGAAGTTCGTGGCCCGGCTCATGATGTGAGCGGATTCTCGTGGGCAGGCAGGGCCGCGTCAAGCGTGACGCGTGGCGTGGTCCGCCAGAGTTAGACGCGAAGGCGGTTCAGACGGATTCGCTGATGCCTGTGAAGATTCGAAAAGCCGTCATCCCGGTGGCTGGCCGCGCGACGCGACACTATCCGGCCTCACGAGCGGTCGGCAAGGCCTTGCTCGCCTTGGTTGACCGTGACGGCCTGACCAAGCCGCTCGTGCAGATCATTGCAGGTGAGGCGCTCAGCGCGGGCATCGAGGAGATCTGCGTGGTCGTCTCGCCCGAGCAGCGCAGCGCCCTGGAGGCGTACTTCCACGGCGTTGCGAAGCGGTCCTCGTGTCCGACTCGAGAGCCCGAACAGATGCGCCGGGGCAACCGTCGCGTTAGGGAAATTGCCGACCGCCTGTGCTTTGTGCTCCAGGAATCGCCGGAGGGATTCGGTCATGCAATCTGGTGTGCTAGGCAGTGGCTGGGCGATGAGCCGTTCTTGGTCTTGCTCGGAGACAGCGTCTATCTGACCGGAGAGGCCCGCAGTTGCGCAGCCCAGTTGGTCGATGCCTTCCGCGAAGATTTCTCGGCACTCACTTCAGTAACACGGACGGACGAAGACCAGCTCAGTCGGTTTGGTACGATTCGCGGCAGGCCCGTTGATGAGAACGGTCGCTTGTACGAGGCAGAGCTGATTGTGGAGAAACCCGACACGACCTTTGCCCGTGAGCATCTGCGTACGCCCGGATTGCCGTCGGGTCAGTACCTTTGTCACTTCGGGACGCACGTCTTCACGCCGGCGATTCTCGACGCGTTGGATTACCTGGTAAGGGCGAACCTTCGGGAGCGAAGCGAGATCCAACTGACGACCGCCCAGGAGAAGGTGCGGGCTGACCTCGGGCGGTACTTTCTCTCCGAGATCTACGGCAAACGGTACGACGCGGGCGTCCCGGCCGGACTGATCGAAGCTCAGGTCGCCTTGGCCATGAGGAGCCCCCTCCGGGATCAGCTCAGGACGCGTCTGGCGGACCAGTTGTCCGGCTCGGCCGACGGGTAAGCAGCGCTCCCGTCCACCGGACGCAACCGGCACCCCCACCGGTCCGAACACGAGACTCACTCTTGCAGGTATGCGACCGCCCGGCGGAACAGGCGCAGGCCGTCCGGTTCGCGGTCGCGGGGCCGACGGGTCCAGCAAGGATGGTGTGCGGGATGAACGTGACGCTCGGGGTGCGGCATCAAGCCGAGCACCCGGCCAGTGGTGTCGGTCAGGCCGGCGATGTCGTCTTCGCTTCCGTTCGGGTTCACCGGGTACGGTCCGGCTCGACCGTCTGCACCGCGCTGTGGTGAGTCAGCTGAGCGGGATGATCGACGCC
>CAYGAN010000003.1:53809-72672 GCA_964347585.1 uncultured Planctomycetales bacterium
GGCGGTACCGCTGCCCCAACTGGGTTGTCACCACCTTCAGCCTCAGCAGCCCGATGGCACGGAGGCGGTGCAGGGACCGCGTCGTCACCAACACCAGCTGCCCCCGCATCGCGACGTACCCGTTCTGCCGAAGATGGGCCAGGGTCGCCGCGCCGTTGGTCACGAGCTTCCCCTCACCATGGGCGACGGGAAAGGACATCTGATCGTCCTTTTCGAGCAAGACACATCGGTCGGTGGCTACTCTCAGGTGAACCCAACGATCTTCGAATCGCCCAGAGTCGTTGGTAGTCAGCGTGAGCTTCTGGCGGGCTTGTGTGAATCGCCCGGACGAGGCCCCACCGTTCCCGTCTTCGCCGTCCGGCAGCAACCCGGCCTTGACCAGTACCTGAAACCCGTTGCAGATGCCGAGAACGAGCTTACCCGCGCGGATGAACGACCGCACGCGCTCCACCAAGTGATGAACGATCTGGTTGGCCAGAATCTTGCCGCCGGCAACGTCGTCGCCATAGCTGAACCCGCCCGGGATGGTCAGAATCTGGTAGTCGTCCAGCCGCTCTGGGCGCTCGACGAGGCGGTTGACGTGGACTCGTTCAGCCGTGGCGCCGACAAGCCCCCACGCGTGCGCGGTCTCCTCGTCGCAGTTCGTTCCCGCCGTCCGGAGGACAATAACTCTCACGTGGGCCATGTTCCCGAACCCGCGGTTGCCGAGACGTACGGTTCCTATTGGGGATCCGACACACCCTCGGGCGTCGCTCCCGCCGCAAGCCGGATCGAGCCGCCCAAGGTCGCCGACTGCGGATGTTTCCGCTGCGTCACTCCCGTCCCTCACGGCCTGGACACTCTCACCAGTTCAGCGGCGATCGCCACGTTTCGCGTAGCTCGGCCAAGGCTTCGTCGATCAGGAGGCCCTTCGATGGTCTTTCCGATGCCGCGGCTGATCGCGTCGGCTCTTGTCGCCACCATCGCAGTGTTGCGCGGCCGACCCGTGCCACGCAATGGTAGCAAACTCCGCGCGATCGAAGAAGCTCGCCCAGACCGCCGAGTGAGTTGTGGCCCACCTGCAGCAGGTAGCCTGACGTGATCGGAAGCAAACCGTCATTTGCGTCGCCGCCGTCTCGCGGCCAGGCGTCGCAGCCCACGTGACCGGCGAACGCCATCTCGGCCAGCCCCGCCAGGTAGCCTTCCTCGCCGCAGTCATGGGCCGCTGCGACCAGTCCCGCCTTCATGGCATCGCCGACTGCCTGGTGAATCTTCGCAGCAGCCTTGAGATCGAACCTTGGCCAGTTTCCGGTTGGCACGTTGGCAAGCCAGATCTCACTTTCCGTACCGTCGGCTGGCGCCTTGAGATCCATGGTCACACATCTTGTCACATCCTCAATGATGCTGATCGCGCTGATCAGAAGTGTTCCAGGGATGGAGATCCGACCGCTCTCGTCAACCCAGCCGCGCAGGGCCTCAGGAATGGCGCAATCGCGTCCGATTGCGAACTCGTTGTTGAGCGAGTCCTTGCCGGAAATAAACGGAAGCCCGTACGCAACGGCCGCATCGTGCGCCCCCTGGCAGGCGCGGACGAGCCCGCCGACTTGTTCCGCCTCGTCGGCACGGCCCCAGCAGAAATTGTCGAGGATGGCGGTCCGTCCCGGCTCCCCGCCCACGCAAATCACGTTGCGGAGGGCTTCGTCAACGGCCGCAACGGCCATCCAATAGGGATCGATGTCAGACAGGTAGGGACATAGCCCACATCCTATGGCAACTGCCCGATTGGAATCTAACCGGGGCCGGATGACCGCCGCGTCCGACGGCCCCTCGCCAGGGCCGACCAGCGGCTTGATCACGCTCCCGCCCTGTACCTCGTGGTCGTATTGACGGATCACCCACTCTTTCGACGCTGCGTCCAGATCACATAGTCGTCCCTTCAGCTCCGCCGAAAGGTTATTCCCGCCGTTGCTCACCTCGTCGTTCGACCCTTGCGTTGCTTCGTCGGTTCGGCGCTTCACGGGTTCGGGCATTCGCCGGTCCCGCCCGAGGTCGGGAACCCACTCGCCCGTGCGAGTTGTTCTCGGAATCCCCATGTGCAGGAAGTCCATGTCGAGCTCACCGACCGTGGCGCCCTCGTAGCGAATAACAAGCTGCTTGTCGTTGGTGAATTGGCCGATGACGGTGGCTTCGACGTCTTCCGAGTTGAACAGGGCCAAGAGCTCGTCCACGTTCCCGGGCGGGGTGGCCAGCACCATTCGCTCCTGTGCCTCGGAGATCCAGACCTCGTCATACCGCAGCCCTTGATACTTCAGCGGGACCTTTTCCAGATCGACGACCGCGCCAAGCTCGGCGCCCATCTCTCCCACCGCGCTGGACAGGCCCCCCGCCCCGCAGTCTGTAATGGCCGTGTACAGGCACCCGTCGGCGTGGTCCCTCGCCCGCAGCAACGTGTCCAGGAACTTCTTCTCGGTGATGGCGTTGCCGATCTGCACCGCGTGGGAGAACTCGTCTGCGTGCGCGGATGTCAGCTCAGCCGAAGAGAACGTCGCCCCGTGAATCCCGTCGCGACCCGTCCGGCCGCCCACCAGCACGATCAGGTCACCCGTCTTGGGTTCCTTGAAGGCAAACTTCCTGGGGATCAGTCCCACGCAACCGCAAAAGACAAGCGGGTTGCCGAGGTATCTCGGGTCGAAACAGATCGCGCCGTTGACGGTCGGGATTCCCATGCGGTTGCCGTAGTCGCGCACCCCCGCAACCACGCCCTTGAACACCGTCCGAGGATGTAGAATGCCCTTGGGCAGTTGCTCTATTGGCCAGTCCGGGGACGCGAAACAGAACACGTCGGTGTTCGCAATTGGTTTTGCCCCGAGCCCGCAACCAATTATGTCGCGGATGCAGCCGCCCACGCCCGTGGCGGCGCCCCCGTACGGCTCGATGGCGGAGGGGTGGTTGTGCGTTTCAACCTTGAAAGCAATTCCATACTCGTCGTCAAACTCGATGATGCCGGCGTTATCCTTGAAAACGGAGATGCACCATGGCTTGTTCAGCTTGCGCGTCGCCGCAGCAATGGTCTCCTCCAGGAGGTTCCCGTAGCGGATGGTTACTGGTGTCGCGTCCGCGTCGTTGCGGACGGTGGCTGTGTTGCTGGACGGATGGTCAGGCGTGGATTCGGCCTCTTCAGCCGGCATCGGCCAGCCCCGATAGATGATCTCGCTCTTGAGCGTCTTGTGCACGCAATGCTCCGACCAGGTCTGAGCAAGTGTTTCAAGTTCGACGTCCGTCGGCTCGCGGCCCAGTTGAGCGTAGTGTGACTGAATGGCGCGCATCTCGTCGAGCGAGAGGAATAGGTGCGCGTCACGCGATAGGCGCTGCAGACTCTCTTGCCCGAGATCTCGGATGGGAACGTGCCGTAGCGCGAGGCGATAGGGCGTAGTTGTCGGCACCGGGGTGACGGGTCGAGCGCCGATGACGACCTCCTCTATGGTGGAATTGGCCAGAATCTTCGTCGTGATCAGTTGCAGAGCCGCGTCGGACGGCGGTGGGTCGAAGACGTAGCGGCTTGCCGTCCGGACGCTGTCAAGCCGGATGCCCATGTCGCTGGCCGCCAGGATCGTCGAAGCCGCCACGGGATCCATCACACCGGGCTTGAGATGGACCTCGACCGCCAGGCCGGAGGTGGGGGCGTTGATCGGTTCGTCCTGCCCGGTGACCTCCCATCGCTCGGTCACGGGGTCGGCGAGTAGCTCACCTGCGAGGCGATGTGCCGTTTCCCGAGAGATGTCTCCGGCCACGATGAACAGCTGCGAGGTGGCGACCCGCCGGACGCTGTGTACGCCGAAATCCCGAAGCTCCTGGAGCACACTTGCCGCCCGCGGATCACGCTGGTCACTGGTACGGGAGACGCTGATACGCCAGACGGTCACGGTGATATCTCTCGTTGAGCGTACTTGGCCTGGATCCATTCGTCGCGGCCAGTCTTGGCCTTGGCCAGAAGATCCATGAGCGCCCTCTTGTCCGTAGCGGCCAGGTGTCGGCGAAAGCGACGAAGCTCACGCTGAAAGGCGTGGATCGCGGAAAGGACTGCGCGGCGATTGGTCAGGAAAATGTCCAACCATAGGCCGGGGTCGCCTGAAGCGACGCGCGTTACGTCCTGGAAGCCCGTTCCCGCAGCGTTAATCGCGCGGTCAGTCGTTGCCAGGTTCACCAACGCTGAAGCAATCGCGTGCGGCAGGTGGCTGACGCGGGCCATGACTTCGTCGTGAGCCGCCGGCGACAGGGTGCGTACACACCCTCCCAGCTGCTCCCAGAACTGTACGACCGCTTGGGTGTCTGACTCGTCCGAGCCCGGGCACGGGGTCACGATGCAGACCGCCCTGTCGAACAGGTCGGCGCGGGCGAATTCCACGCCGGTCTTCTCGGACCCCGCGATCGGGTGGGATCCGACAAAACGAGCGTGGGCAGGCAGAATCCGACGGGCGAGGCGGACCACGTAGGCCTTCGTGCTGCCCACGTCGGTCACGATGCACTCGGGCTCCAGGTGCGGAGCCATCTTCCCGAAGATGGCAGGAAAGCTTCCCAGCGGCACGGCCACCACGGCAAGTTGTGCCCCCCTCAGGCCTTTGGCGAAGCTTAGGGTGGCCTCGTCGATCGCATCATAGGCCAGGGCGCGGTTCAGGGAGCTGCGACGTCGGCCGATGCCCACCCGCTGGGCCCCGGCGCCTGCAGCGCGGAGCGCCAGGCCCACCGACCCGCCCAGCAGGCCCACACCGATGATGGCGACCTTATCTAACGTTTTTAGTGACAGAACGTTATCCACGCTTCAGCCCCGGTCCCCGGCGCCGGCAGAATAGCCCTCGATCCCCCGGAAGTCAAATTCTTCTTGCCAGGCCGCTCGTGGTTGGTACCCTAGAGCTTGGTGTGCAGAGCAGGCGCGGGCTCACGGATGAGATTCCGCTTCACATCGTAGTTGAGGATAAGTATGTGCGCAGACGTCAGCGTTCGCGCGAACGGAGCATCACCAGCCGGTGGCGGGGGGTTGCTTGAGTTCGAGAAGCCCTTAACCAGGATCGAGCGTGAAATCGCCGAGCTGGAGGCTCGCCAAGCGGAGACCGGCCGAGATCTCTCCGCCGACATCCGGGAGATGCGGGCCAGACTGGTCAGCTTGACCAGGACCACCTATGCGAACCTTACCGCCTGGGAGACGGTGACGGTGGCAAGGCACCCGCGCCGGCCGCTCGTGAGGGACTACATCGACGCCTTCGTCCGCGATTTTTGCGAGCTCCACGGCGATCGCTGCTTCGGAGACGACAAGGCCATCATCACGGGATTCGGCAGAATCGGGCGGCACAAGGTCTTTCTTGTCGGACAGAACAAGGGAAAGGACACCCGCGAGAAGCTGCGGTGCAACTTTGGGTGCGCGCACCCGGAAGGGTATCGCAAGGCTCTGCTCAAGATGCGGCTGGCTGAGAAGTTCGGCCTGCCGCTTGTTTCGCTGATCGATACGCAGGGCGCCTACCCCGGCGTAGGGGCCGAAGAACGCGGCATCGCCCAGGCGATTGCCTACAACCTCATGGAAATGTCGAGGCTCAGAACGCCGATCATCTGCGTGGTGATCGGAGAAGGTGGCAGCGGCGGCGCCTTGGGCATTGGCGTGGCCGACCGCGTAGCGATGTTCGAGCACGCTTTCTACTCGGTCATCTCCCCCGAAGGCTGCGCTGCCATCTTGTGGAAGACGGGCGAGCAGGCCAAGCTGGCGGCCGAGGCTTTGAAGCTCACGGCCCCGGAGCTGAAGAAACTCGGCCTGATCGACGAGATCATCCCTGAGCCGCTTGGGGGAGCCCATCGCAATCCTTCCGGGGCCGCTGAGAACCTCGAGCGGCATCTCAACAAAACGCTCAACGAGCTGAAGCGCCTACGTATGGAGACCCTGCTGAAACGGCGATACGAGCGACTGCGGAATGTAGGCAGCTTTTTTGAGCCCGAGAGCAAGTCCGGCTCAAAAGCTCCCGCCAAATACGGGCGCGGCGGCAACGGCGGACGCCGAGCAGGTATGCGCGTCGCCGCTGCCCGAGCATCCCAAAAGACCGAGCCGGCCCGCGGAGCCGCCACGTCGTAGCTCTTCGTTTTCCCTCGCCTGCGCAAGGGCGAGCACGGCGTTTGTCGTGGCGGGAATCTGCCGGAGTGCAATGCCGGCGCCCACTTCAGTTCCTGCCGACCTGACCTCTCCTCTGCCGGGGTGGGAAGCGCGCATCGGCGTGGCGCCTATTGTGCCGCGGCCGACATCCCGGTCGTTCGAGTTTGAGCTCGAAGCGCGGGCGCCCTGCTGGCCCACGAACTCGATGGGACGGCGCACTGGCTGCGCGAACTGCAGCCCGCGGACATCGGCTGGGGGCTACTGGCCTTCGTGGTTCAGTCTTCGTGTTCGATCTGGCGGCTGGCTGATGAATAAGCCACCATCATCACCGCACGCTCTGTTCCTCGCGCCAAGGCTTGATGCGGTTCGCCCGCGCGGATGGCGACCGTATCCCCAGGCCGCATCGCGAACGAGTCCGCACCCACCCAATGCTCGAGCTGGCCCGAGATGAGGTATAGAATCTCATCGCAATTGGGGTGGCAGTGGCGGCCGTTGGACATTCCCGCTTTGATGGTTACCTTGCCCAGGGTCATCTCCGTGGAGTTGCCCTGCGCGGCAGAGACCATCCAGCAGATATCGCCCCAATCGTACTGATGCCGGTCTCCGCCCTCAGCGGGCACGAGAAAGTACTTGCCTTGCCTGTTCTTGTCTCGTTCGTTCACGTCTTGCTCCATCGACACTCCTGATCCTCGGACAGGTCAATCGGCTTGCCTCCGCTAAGCAGCGCCGCTTCGTAGACCTGCATTACGTGGCGAGCGAACTCGAGGTGTGCCGTGCCCAAAGGTCGCCTCTCCAGCACCGCGGTGCAAAAGTCGTAAAGCTCATCAAAGATGCCCTGGATGAAGATAGCCTTGTTCTCCAGCGTGGCTAGGCTCTGGGTTGCCTTCCAGACTACTGTGCCTGTGTCGGTGCCGGGGCCGAAGAAGTCGCGCTGGTACGCGTAGTTGAAAGGGATCCCCCGGTGATAGGCGATAGAGCTGCCGTCCTCGATCGTGATCGCCTGTTGACCGCCATAGATGCAGTAGCGCTCTACGGGAGCGCCGGGCGGCGCGCCCCCTGCCAGGTGAAGCGTCCCCATGACGCCGTTGGCAAACCGCAGGCTAACGACCCCTACGCGTTCTTGGCCGGGGCCGAGCAAGGCGGTCACTGTGCGGACGTTGCCGCCCAGTTCGATCATCAAAGAGAGGGGATGGCAACCGTTGCTCAGCCAGTTGGTCGCCTCAGCCTGCTTGAGTACGGCCCTGCCATCCGTTGGGATCGTCATTGGATACACCGCCAGGATGGACCGCAGACCGCCGAATGCCGGCAGCGACATGATCTCTTTGGCTTTGCGGGTTGCGGGCATGTACGCCTTCTTGAATCCCACCGCACATATGCGGTCCTTTCGGGCGGCCAACATGGTCTCCACCTCGGCGGCCCGCAGGGCGGGGGGCTTCTCCATCCACACGTGGAGGCCCGCCTGCAGGGCCTCGACGGCCAGCGCCGGATGACCTCTGGGGCCGACACAGATTAACACTGCGTCCAATTCCATCTCCGCGTACATGCGCGAAGTGTCCGTGAACGTGGCGACCGGGCGGTACTCCGCGGCGGTCTTTGCCAGCAACGTGGCGTTCACGTCGCACAGGGCTGCCAGATCGACGGGCAGGTAAGTCAGCGCCGGCAGAAGGTTGCGATAGGCGTGGCTGCCGACGCCGACCATGGCGATCCGCAGTTGCCTGTCGTACTCGCGTCGGTAACTCATGACGGTTGCGTGGACTTCTTTGCAGGAATCGCCGCATTGCGTCCAGTGACTTCCGCTTGGCTGACGGCACCTTTGCCCTGGCGACCGGCGGGAGCCCACAAGACACTTCGACAGCGGCGTGCAAGCCAGCCTGTCGGACGGTCTGCTTGCCCGCGGCGGGCGGCGCGGTCATCCTGCATCGCGCGGGCCCGAGCGCCGCCGTGAATGGGCGACTTCCCGAGCGATCTCACGTTTGTGCTCGCGGGCTCTGAGCTCCTGGCGCTTGTCGTACTGGCTCTTGCCGCGAACCAAGGCCAGATCGACCTTGGCCAGCCCGCGCCGGCTGAAATAGATACTCAAGGGTACCAGAGTCTGGCCACGCTGGAGGACTTTGGGCAGTAGCCGTCTGATCTCGCGGCGGTGCAGCAGGAGTTTGCGAGGGCGGGTAGGGTCATGGCTATCATACTGTGCGTGTTCGTAAGGGCTGATATGACAACCATATAGGACGATCTGATCATCTACGACGCGAGCGAACGCCTGCTCGAGAGAAGCTTGGCCGTTACGCAGGCTCTTGACCTCCGTGCCGGTCAGGGCAATGCCTGCCTCCATTCGCTCGATGACGTGGAAGTTATGGGCCGCCTTCTTATTGAGAATCCGCCCGTGCTGCGGGGGATGTTGCCTGGCCATAATCCATTCTCGCTCAGTAAGTTAGCTCAAACGGAGCCATGCCGCGCAGTTGTTGCTCGCCGCGGACGACGGGATGATGAAAGGTATCGAAGCTGGGGACGCCTCTGTACTTTAGCCAAGATCACTAAACATTGCAACTGGCTGCGCCGCTGTAGAGTATAATGGATTGGCAAGGGATGATTGCAGGAAAGCCTGACAGTAGCGACCGGGCGAGCCGCCGGGCTGAGCAGCAGGTAGTCGCGCAAGCCAAGGGCGGATGCGAACAGGCTGCGCGTAAGCTCGTGGACGCGCACAAGGACCGGTTGGCCGCGTTCGTCTGGCGGATGGTCCGGAACCACCATGACACGGAAGAGATCTGTCAGGATGCCTTCCTGCGGGCCTTTGCATCGCTAGACTCCTTCTCGGCTGAGTACCGGTTCAGTACGTGGCTGTTTACGATCGCCTACCGGCTCTGCCTGAACTGGCTGCGTCGGCGTCAGGCGCTCAGCGGGGACGTCGATTTCTCGGCGGTCGCCGGCTCGGCGCCCGACGCAGCTGAACGAGCAGCGGAGAGCGAAGAGGCCAGACACCTTAAGTCGCTGATCTGGAACGCCGTGAGTCAGCTTCCCATGCCGCAGCGGGCGGCTGTGCTCCTGTTCTATCGGGAGGGCCAGAGCTGCCAGGATATCGCTGCGGTGCTGGAGATGCCGGTGGCCACGGTGAAGAGCCATCTGCATCGGGCGCGCGCACGGCTGCGAGATCTGCTTGAGCCGGCCGTTGCCGACGATTGGAGCCGCCTGAAAGTGCTCTCGGGGACGGCCTAGTGGGACGAGAAACCGCCGAACGCATCACGTGTATAAGGGAGTAGACGTGATGGAGAAGGATAGAAAGATGCTCACGTGCCGCCAAGCCCAAAACTTGTTCGACGCCTACTTGGACCACGAGCTGTCCGAGTCGATGCGCACGGAGTTGCATGCACATCGGCTACGCTGCTCGTGGTGTAAGCATCAGCTCGCGCTCATGGAGGCGTGCCGGGATGTGATCAGATCGGGCTCGCCGGAGCCGCGCTTGTCGGAGGATTTCACGGATCGTGTGCTGGTGGCGTGGGCTCGTCCGAGCGGGCCGCGACCGCGCCGCACGCGTCGGATAACTATATTCCTGACGCCGGCGGCGAGGGCGGCGGCCGCTGCGCTGGTGTTGATGTTCATGCAGCCGTGGGAGGCATCGCGGCCAAAGCCTACGGGGCTCGGCCTGATGGAGGAGCGTTCGGTTCCCGTCGCCGGCGTGTCCGAGGAGGCCCCCGCGGGCCAGCGGATAGCGGCGGAGATAGTCGATGCCAGTAGCCCGGCGGAGTACTTGCTTGGGCCGCTGCTTACGAGCTCGCAGCGCGCCCTGCTCCGCGCGAGTCGGGGCACTACGGAGGCGGTCGATTGGCTGGTGAAGCGCTGCGAGGTGGCTCTTGAGCCGGTCAACGCCGCGCTGTTGGAGGCGAATCACCAGCAGGATCAGGAGCCCCCTCCCGTGAATCAGGAGCCTACTCCGGAGCCTCTTGTACCGTTCCTGGATCTCTGGGACATAATCGAGCCGCCGGAAACGGCCGCAGAGGACGTACAAGTCACCATCTAGTCTTGGCGATGGTGGGCCGGCGCCGAGGCATATGGCACGCCCAACAAATATTGGATCTCCACGCAGGGGCCGTGGGCGTTTGTTTTCCGTCCGCGGCTTTTTGATTCCAATCTGTGTTCTCAGCGGCTGGGGATGTCGTGCGATCGGATCGCCGCCCACGACGTTGGCTCCGTTGGCCGCGCCCAAGGTGCGATTCTTTGCCGAGGTCCGCGGACTGCGAGAGCTCTACGACCGATATCGATCGCTAGGTGCGTGGCAAGCCATCTCGACGCTGGCGACGGGATCAGGTCAGTCCACGGAGCCTTCCGCTGCCGAGGAGTGGTCGCGCCGGTTGGAACTGGCGCTGGCCATGAAACCCCGGGAGGCCGTGCGAGGCCTGTTCGGCGAGCGCGTGGCTGTTTACGCGCCGAGCTGTGACGAGCTGGAAGATGGCGTTGTGTTGGCATGGGTCGGTGAGCCGACCCCAGTGAAGGAGTTGATCCGCCTCAAGGACGCAAAGCAGCAGGGCAGTCCCATACCGTCAGCCAAGAGGTTCACGCCCGGGGGTAAGGTCGTTCAATACAGGCTGGGCCCGGAACTGTGGCTGGCTACGGATGGGCGATACGTCGTTCTCGGCCGCTACGCAGGCGAGGACAAGCTCTTCGACGCATCCGTGAAACTGTTGACGGGCCGGTCAACGCGCTCGCTGGCGGATGAGCCCGCGTTCAAGGATCAAGTCGCTCGCCTTCCCGAGGATTGCCGCGCGGTCTTGTTCATGCAGCGCGCTCCGGCGGACGTTGGCACCGCCCCCAAGAGCGGGCGGGCGGCGCCCGGTACAGAGCCGTCTCGGTCCGGGGGTGTGGTCTCCGGCGGTTCGCTGAGCCGTGGCGAGGCCCGTCCGAATGGCGTTCTGCCGAGCCTGTGGCCGGAGGTGTGGTCCGGATTGCGCCGAATGGCGGTCGGAATGCTCGCCAGCGAAGACGGCATCACGTTGGCCTTTCGCGGCCTGATCGACAACCCTCGGGCTCGACGCAAGGTAAAAGACGTGTCGTTGCAGTCGATCGGCTTGCTGCCCCGCTCCGCGCTGGTGGTTTGGGGGTTCTCCGCGGATTACCTGAGCCAGTACCGCCGGCTTGAGCGTGGGGGCATGCCCGAGACGGTCAGTTTTCTATCCCAGTTCGCTCAGGCCGTGCTTGGTGAGACACGCTTGGGCGACGACGTGCTGGCAAAGCTTGGTCCTGAAACGCTCCTGGTCTGTGGGGTACGCCGGGCGGAAGCGGTGCCTGAGCGGACGGAACAAGAGCGGCCGCCACGCAACGTGAAGCCGCAGGCGACGGGCAGTTTGAACGGCTCGGGGCAGCCGGCACCGCACAACGGCAGAACAGCGGGTAGGCCTCTCGGCCTGCGACCGGACGCGGTGCGGACAGGTCGCGCGGTCGGCGCGCGCCGAGGTCCGGCCATGGGTAGCGATGCACGCTTGACAGACAGGGGACCAGTTGCTCCCAGCCCGACGCGCGAGCTCGCGTTCGATCTGCCGTTGCTGTCTCTGATGATCGAAACAAATGATCCTCAGGCTGTCTCGGCGGCTGTCAGCAGGCTGGTCAACGCGTTGGTCCAGCAGATGAACTTCCAGCTCTTGCGGTCGGGCAAAGGGAATCTGTTACGGACTGAGACGCTCAAGCACGGGCGGACGGCTATCCACGGCGTCGCGCTGGGCGATTTCGCGCGGACGCAGACGAAGTGCGAGTACTTTCATACGCTTCATCTGGCATGGGCGACGACCGACAACGCTGGCCGGGACTTGATGCCCATCGCGCCAGCGGATCGACCGCAAGGCAATCCTTGGCTGATTCTCTCGACACACCCGGACCACATCCGTCAGATTCTTGATGCTCGGGCAGGCCGGGCACAACACTTATCGAGTGCATCGGTGTTCGCTGCACTCGGCTCGCGGGAGCGGACCGCTGCGTCAATCGTGCTGGCCCAGCCTGCCGAGGCCGCACGCCTCGTACAATCATGGATCGATTACCTGCGCGTTCGGCATCCCCATATGCTTCAGCCGGACTGGTGGCGGCACATGCAGCGTCGTTCAGATCAGGCACGGGTGACGCTCGGAGCGGGGCTTCAGGACGATGCAGCCCACCCCGGGCAGGTGCGGGTGGTGCGGACGCTGCCCGGCTGGCCGGCTCACGGCAAGCTGCAGGAGGGTGACCGAATTGTGGGATTGGATGGTCGTGGGTTCAGTGTGGTCAGCGCGACGAAAGATCTGAAGCGCGCCATCGCGCAGCGAAGAGACCCCGAACAGGTGGTCCTGCAGGTGGAGCGGAACGGCGAAGCGATGGAGGTCACGATCAAGCTTTCGGGGACCACCTCGCGGCCGGCGCCGACGTTCGACCCGGTGGGGGCGCTTCAGCAGCTGGCGCAGCTGGGCGGAGCCTTCTCCGGGGCGGGGTACATGGTCTCCGAGGACGATCCGCATCGGTTCCACGCTGAGCTGGTCCTCCAATTCAGTCGTACAACCCGCCCCCCTATTAGCTCGACGCGGTGAGCCGCCTGCGGCGCACGACCCCAGCCGGGCCTCGCACGACCTCGCAGTCCTCAAGCCGTGTGGTCACATGCGCGGATGGACGAGCAGCCTCCGCCGAGCTGTCTTGCAAGTTGCTTTCAGAGCCGGGCGAAGTTTGCGAGGATTTTCAGGCCGATCTGTTGGGACTTCTCTGGATGGAACTGCGAGGCATAGACGTTCCTCTGCCAGATCATGGCGGTGAATTCAATGCCGTACGCGCATCGGCCAAGTTGCACCTCCGGATCGACGGGCCTTACGTAGTAGGAATGCACAAAGTAGAAGTACTCGCCGCTATCGATGCCGCTTAGCAGGGGGCATGGCCGGCACCAGTTCACCTGGTTCCAGCCCATGTGCGGGATCTTTAGGCGATCAGAATCGGAATGCCCGGCGAAGTCGAACCGCACCACGTCGCCGTCGATCACGCCCAGGCCGGTGTGCTTACCATCTTCGTGGCTGACGTTGAAAAGCAGTTGCAGGCCTAAGCAGATGCCCAGGAATGGCTTGCCGTCGGCGATGACGGTCATCAGGGGCTCGATGAGGTTCTGATCGCGCAGGTGAGCGGCGGCGTCGCCGAAGGCCCCTACCCCGGGCAGCACGATCCTGTCGGCGTCGAGCAGGTGCCGGGCGTCCGTCACGATGCGCGCATTGGCGCCGACGCGGTCGAACGCCTTGGCCACGCTCCGTAGATTCCCCATTCCGTAATCGAGGATTCCTATCACGGGGATTCGCGATTATCTCGTCGGGTGCCGAGAGCACTAGGGTGCCGCCGATCCCGCGCCTGAGGCCATCGCGAAGATCTCGACGCGTCGATTCTTGGCCCGGTTCTCGACGGTACTGTTGGGCGCACGCGGGCGGAACTCGCCGCAGCCGGCCACCGTGATTCGCTTTGGCGAAATGCCCTTACGGATCAAATACTCGCCGGCGTTAATGGCGCGATGGGCCGACAGATACCAGTTGTCAGGGTGCTTTCGCTTTGTCTCGGGCCGCTTGACCGGCACATTGTCCGTATGTCCGACTACGAAGATGTCACGGTCGGCGAAGCGGGTGCGAAGCTCCTCGACGATACGATCCAGCGCCGCCTGGCCGCTCGCGCTCAACGTGGCCTTGCGGAACTCGAACAGCACCGACTCGGGAAGAGACGTCATCGCGCCGTAGGGCACCTGGGTCCATTCTCCGGGGCCGAGCGCTGCAGCTTTGGCTTTCGCGTCCTCCAGATCCTTGCGAAGTTGCAGATTGTCCTGTTTGAGCCCGTCAGACTCCCTTAACGCGGCGTCCCGCTCGTCCTGCGCAGCCGCCAGATCATCCGTGAGCCTGGCGTTCGTTTCCTCGAGGATTCTAAGGCGATTTTTCTGCGCGTCGTTGCAGCCGCTGGTTAACATCGCGCCGATGCACACGATAACCGAAGCACTGGTACCGAGAGCCCGGTCCATCACCGTTCCTCCTTTCAGCTCACTGAACTGCCGCACGCACCCGGATCGCGTCACGACGATTCGGACTCGTCCGCTATCGAACGACGGAGCTTCTCATCGATCCGCCGCTCTCGTTCCTCGAGCTTCTTGGCCAATTCCCGCTGCTCGCCGAGCTGACGCTTCTTCTGGCGTTCCAGTCGGAGCGCTCGCAGCTCACGGAGGGCGCCGAAGACCTTGCTGACGATCCAGAAACTGACGATCGACCCAGCCGCCGTGATCAGCAGCAGCCACAGCACGTTGACCGACTCGAACTTGTGGAAGAACCAAACGTCCGCGGTATTGCGCCAGTTGAACGCCAGCACGAGAATGATACATACGGCCACCAGGGCTATCAGCGCCAGCTTAGAGTAGGTTCTGAGTGCGTGAAACGCAAGTGCCATTGGTCTTGCTCCGCTGTTAGCCCGGCATCGGGCCGGTCAGCACCTCGCCGAGTCCCCTCAGTCCCGGCGCCAAGTATCTTACAAGACTGTCGCGGACGAATATCATAATCAGGATTCCGAGAGATAGCCACGGCCCGAAGGGGATGGCCCGGCTGCGCTTGACGGCGAGCAGGGCGATGACCCCGAGCAGAGCCAGGACGCAGCCGGCGAAGAAACCCAAGAGTACCACGCTCCAGCCGGCCACGGCGCCCGCCGCGGCCATTAGGTGCACGTCGCCGAACCCGAAGGCCTCCTTGCCCAGCCAGAGCGTGAAGACAATCCGCACCCCCCAGCCCATCGCCCCGCCCAGGATCATGCCCACCAAGGCAGTCACCGTGCCGAAGATCGGCTGCCACGACCCGATGGGCGACCAATGAAGAACACGGGCCCACGCTCCCCCGATCGCGGGGGACAAGGCCACTGCTGCAGCGCCGGCCGCGCCGAGCACGATCGCCCCCGCCAGTGCGAACAACTCGCGGCTGACCTGTCGTCGAGCCATCGGCCGCTCCTGCTCGATCGCCTCGACAATCTGCGCGTCGGTAGCACGTCGGATAACGCTACCCCCGAGCAACGCGACGAAGCAAGCGCCGGACACCAGACCGACGCGGGCAGTGAAAGCCCACCGAGCCGTCGGGACGGCGAGGGCGATCGCGACCATCATGATCAGGACGAGCAGCGCCGTGGTGCCTGCGACCACTACGATGATCGAGCCGCCAACATTGTTCCCGTCCCGGGCACGTCGCGCAGGTGCGTTGCGTTTCTCGGGCTCGGCGGACATCGGGCTTGCTGCCTGCCCGCTGGCGCGACGAAACGCTCGCAGCCAGCCGGCGATGATCAATCCGACCGAGGCGCCGACGGCGGCGCCAGCCGTCGCGTCCCCCGGAAGCGGCCACGTGCTCTCGGCAGCACGAAGCCAGATCCCGTAACCGATCAGGCCAATGAACACGATCGACCAGGTTATCCGTACGTCAACCCAGTACTCCTCCAGGTCGATCACGGACAGGGCCAGGAGCCCGGCAAGGAGTGTTAGGTGAGCGGCGAGTATGGACCAGTCAGCGCCAACGTCGGCCAATCCTTCCCGCACCCGCGCGACGAAGAACCCGTCGAAGGCCAGGACGAATACCATCGCCGTGAGCAGTTCGGTGATCGGATATCGCAGCGACATCGGTGATCGACAGTGCCGACATCGGCCGGCCAGCACCAGGTAGCTGGCGACGGGAATGTTGTCGTACCAAGCGATCTGATGTTCGCAGTGCGGACAGAACGAACGCGACGGCTTGCGTATCGAGATACCGCGCGGAAGCCGGTAGGTCACTACATTCAGGAAGCTGCCCACACACGCGCCCAGCAGCGCGACCACCAGCAGCAGGAACAGTTGGCTGTCCAAGCGAAGGTACCTCGGTCGAAGGGCGGCCAGCACTCGCTCAAGAGTGGAACGCGACGATCTGATCGTGACCGCGCGTTCCAAGGCACTCTAACTGGCTGGCATGACTCGTTCAAGCGCAATGAGGATCGGGTGTTCTTCGGACCGGATCGCGCACAGGTCGCACGCGCAGGAAAGCGTATCTGAACACACAAGGGCCGCACCTCTGGGCCGCGGCGGCCGGCGCCTCGCCGGCTTGACACACTCCTCTGCCCTTACGAGAATCCGCCGATCGGTCCGTCGAGCATGGTGTGACAGCGTGCTGGCCTGGTCCATCAGGGGGTCTGGTCGGTCATGGAAGCGATCTGGAAGCTACTGGACACAGAGCAGCTCTGCCCCGCGCCCAAGGAGCCGTCCCGCGGAGCTGGCCTCATCTCCCAGTGGACGGGCGCAGGGGCGTACGCGCAGTCGATCGCCGGATGCGGCCGAAGGGCTTACGCGCTCGTTCGCGACGGCTTGGAGAAACGCCTCGCCATTCTTGCTCGGCCGGGCCCGGATGGCGGGGCGGACAGCTTCCACGGCACTACGCGTACGATCACGGCCGAAGGCGGCAGCGTCCTCGTTAAGCTCTGTCCGATTTCGCGTGCTAATGCCGAAGCTCTTCGCGAGGTCTTACCGTTCACCCGGTCGATGCTGATCGGGCTGCGTCGCTCCATCGGATTCGGGGACCGTCTCGGCTTGGCAACGCCGGGCCACGTGCGCGCCGTGCGCGGCAGCGGATGCGCAGCCTACTTCGCCCAGCAGTCCATCCGGGAAATGACGCGAACCCAACGCACGCCTGACGAGGTGATGGACGCGGCCACTTGGGGCGTCTTCCAGGAGGGCTGGCGCGAGGGGTTCGGCGCCGACGCGGATCATCTCAAGACGGCCGAAGACATCGATCGCTGCATCGAAGCCGGCTTTACGCTTTTCACCATCGATCCCGGCGATCACGTTGATAACGAGGCTGATCGACTCTCGGGCGCCGCTTTGTCAGAGAAGTTCGACGCCCTTGCGTGGGATAGCCTCGAGACCTCGCCAGGCGATTGCGTTGCAAGGTACGCCAGTAAGAGACGCCCGGTCGGCCCGTCGCTCGAGATCGCACTTACGCGCGACATTGTTGCACGAGCAGCGGTCAAATACGGCCGGGCCATAGCTCATACCACCGGGATGTACCGGCACCTGGTAGCAAGGATGCCGAGCCGCCCGTTCGAGCTGGAGGTCTCGGTGGACGAGACGGCGACGCCTACGTCCGTCCCCGAGCACTTCTTCGTCAGCAGCGAGCTGAAGCGCCTCGGCGTGCAGTACGTCAGTCTGGCGCCACGTTTCGTCGGCGACTTTGAGAAGGGTGTGGACTACAAGGGCGATCTGGCTGAGTTCGAACGAACTTTCGCCGACCATGTCGCCGTCGCCCGCCATCTCGGACCGTACAAGATCAGCATCCACTCTGGCAGCGATAAGTTCAGCATCTACCCTCTCGCCGCCCGACTGGCGGACGAGCTGATACACGTCAAGACAGCCGGTACCAGCTACCTGGAGGCGCTGCGTGCTGTAGCCGCGATCGATCCAGCGCTATTTCGTGAGATCCTGGGGTTCGCTTGCCAACGATATGAGCAAGACAAGGCTTCCTATCATGTTTCGGCCGACCTCTCGCGCGTGCCGCAGGAGGCTTCTCTCAAGGACGACGAGCTGGCTGGAGTGCTTGATCTGTTCGATGGGCGGCAGCTACTGCACGTGACGTTCGGATCAGTGCTGACCTGCACGAATCCGGACGGATCGATGCGTTTCCGGGATCGGTTGCTGACTGCGCTGAGATCGAACGAGGAAGCGCATTATCAGGCCCTGCAAGCCCATCTGGCCAGGCACGTTGGCCCGTTCTGCAGGCCAACATGATCGATCGGACGGACGCGATGACCGAGTACAGAGCATCCGAATTGTTTGACCTGACCGGAAGGGTGGCGGCCGTCACGGGCGGCGCCGGCGTCCTGTGTGCAGAGATGGCGCGATGCCTGGCCGCCAACGGGGTTGCGGTGGCGGTCCTGGATATCGACGCGGCCCGCGGCAGCAAGGTCATAGATCAGATCTGTGCTGCTGGCGGCAAGGCCACCTTCGTCGAGACCAACGTGCTCGAGAAACCCAGCGTCGAAGACGCAGCGAAACGTGTCGCAGACATCTATGGCTGTGCCGATATTCTTATCAATGGCGCCGGCGGCAATAAACCGGACGCCACCACGTCCGACGAGTTGCCGTTCTTCGAGATCCCGGCTGAGGCATTCCGCTGGGTCCTCGACCTGAATTGCATCGGCACGGTCCTGCCGAGTCAGGCGTTCGCTAGGCCGATGGCTGAGGCCGGACGCGGAGTGATTCTGAACGTTTCCTCGATGAATGCGTTGCGCCCCCTGACAAAGATCCCCGCGTATTCAGCGGCAAAGGCAGCGGTGAGCAACTTCACACAGTGGCTCGCAGTGCACATGGCCCGGAATTACTCGCCCAATATTCGCGTGAATGCCCTCGCGCCGGGCTTCTTCCTGACGCAGCAGAACCGATTCCTCCTCGTCGATGACAAGAGCGGCGAGCTCACGCAGCGCGGTAGAACGATCGTTGATCATACGCCCATGCAACGTTTTGGCGAACCCGCGGACTTGCTTGGCACGCTGCTTTGGATCATCTCGCCGGCTGCGCAGTTCGTCACCGGAACCGTAATTCCGGTCGATGGCGGCTTCAACGCGTTCAGTGGGGTGTGACTGACAGACCATTGAAGCCGACACGCGGAGCGCAACAGGGCATGTTGCATAATGTGACATCTTCTGGGCTTTTCTGGAGGAATGGGTGCCAATGACATCGGTTGATGCGGCTCGGCCGTTGAAGCAGATGAGGCGAGAGCACGAGTACTTCATCGGTATC
>CAYGAN010000003.1:72682-76559 GCA_964347585.1 uncultured Planctomycetales bacterium
TGGATGTGCCTTTGACACGATGGAGATCAAGCACAAAGAGTGCTTCATCCCGAACATCGTCAAGCATTGGACACTTCAGCCCGTCTCGAAATACGCGCGCGAGGCGGCTGAGTTCGTCAACCTTTACTCCAAATGGCGCGGAATCAACCGATGGCCCGCGCTGATAATGGTCTTCGATCTGCTCCGCGAGCGGCCGGAGGTGCGACGGCGGAAGGTCGATATTCCAGAGGTCCCGTCCGTGCGACGGTGGATGCAAACGGAAACGAAACTGGGCAACCCGGCCCTGAAGGCGGCAGTTGACAAGACCCGGGACCCGGAGCTGGCGCGCGCGCTGGCCTGGAGCGAGGCCGTCAACGCCACAATCGCCGAGACGGTCAAAGGGGTGCCGCCGTTCCCCTATGTTCGAGAAAGTCTTGAACGGCTCATCGACGGCGCCGACATGATCGTAGTGTCGCAGACCCCGGGGGAGGCACTGCAACGGGAATGGCAGGAGCACGACATCGCCAGGTACGTGCGCGTGATCGCGGGCCAGGAGATGGGAAGCAAATCTGAGCATTTCAGACTGGCCAGCAAAGGTCAATACCAGCCGGATCACATGCTCATGATCGGCGACGCGCCCGGTGACATGGAGGCGGCTCGTGATAACGGTGCTCTGTTCTATCCGGTCAACCCGGGCGACGAAGAACGATCGTGGAACCGGTTCTTCAGTGAGGCGCTGGATCGCTTCTTAGGCGGCAAATACGCCGGCTCCTACGAAGCCGAGTTGATCGCCGAGTTCGACAGACACCTGCCGGATACGCCACCCTGGAAACGTTGCTGATCCTGTTCTAACCGCGCGCGGCGTCGGGACCTCGCCAAGTTCGGGCGCCGGCCATACAAGCTCGGACGGTGGTCCTCGGAGTGGGTCATTGCCGCTGAGGACTGGATTCTATTACGCCGAATACGCGTGCAGACGCAGCGGCGAGCCGCCTCACAGCCGCTGCCAGGCAGGCGGGTTCTTGAGCCGGTAGAGCTGCTCGCCGGCCTTGGGAACGTACAGAACGCCGTCGTCCTCGCGGTGCTCAAACTCGCTCGGATCGATGCGGTCCGGATCCATGTACCCGAGATTGATCTTTCGGCACCGCTGCTCGGGTATCCGCGTGGCGAGCACGACGTGCACGCGGGGTGTCTCCTGTCCGTTCTCGTACTGGCCGATGCCCTTGACGTGCGTCGAATGGGCCAGCACGCCCCAGGGGTAACGCCGGAACCGGCCCCATTGTTTGGCGAAGTAGTCCCGCACGTGGTAGCCGACTTCGTCCAGCACGTGTCCGTGCGTGTAGGACAGTTCGTCGATGTGGGGCGCGTAGATGATCAGTTCGCCCCCGTCCGCCACCACCGGCTCGAGCTTGTACATGCACTTGCCTGCCGTCCAGATGTCGTCATACATACCCGGGGCGGCCGAGAGCACGTGCTTGAACGGTCTGTCCCTGTAAACAATGTGCAGCTTCCCCGACAGGTCTGCCGCTTGAGACCAGGCCTGCTCGGGTGGCCCGATGAACAGGCCCCGCAGGCCGCCGTCGTCAACCACGAAGCAGTACCCCAAACGCGGGACCGGGACCACTGACGCGGCCCGGTCGATTACCCGTCTGACCGGTGTCATCTTGGTGCCGTTGATGATCGGGTTGGTGATCAGGGCGCCGAGCCAGTGGGACAGGTTTATGATTTGTGGCGAGGCCACTCCCGGGAACAGGTACTTGTTCCCACCGGAAAAGCCCACGACCTCGTGAGGAAACACCGGCCCGCACAGAATCAGTTGGTCGTAGTCCAAGATCATCCGGTTCAGCAGGATAGGCGCCTCCTCCCGCAGCAACCCGCCGGAGATTGCCTCGATCTCCTCGGCGGGTATTGTCCCGATCTGCGCCAACTGCTCCGGCCGATCCCAACGATGGTTGAACACGTTGATGCGCGCGTACGTCGTCTGGCGCTCCTGAGCGGTCACGCCGATCAGTTCGTTGATCTTTTCCTCCGGCATCGGCGGGTGCGTGCCCAGCGCGATCAGGAAGTTGAGTTGGCGTGCCTGACCTGCCAGAAGCTCGACGAACATGCGGAATAGCATAGGCAACGGCGCCGTACGCGTGTGGTCCGGCATGATTACCAACACGCGCTTGCCCCTCAGGCCGTTCGGGTCCAATCCGTCAACGGAGAGCTGACAGATCTCATCCTGTGACAACGGTTTGTCGAGTGCCGTCTTACCGACGAGCATTGTAGCCTTTCTGCGTTGCTGCCGAGCTTGTACCCGTCGTCTGCCTGACTCGAAAGCCGAGCCCGGTGAGCTGGTCAGCCAGCTTCCTGGCGTGAGCTGGAACGAGAGCGTCTATGTTGAAGAACTCCCGTCTCGCCGGGTATGTCGCGCGCAGACGATCGAAATACTCGCCGCGTTGCGACTCGGGCATGCGGAGTACCTCGCGCAGCGCTCGATCATCACGCTCTATATCATAGACCTGACGAACGATCTCATGCGGGGCACCTTCGTCAGCATCGCCGAAGCGGGCCTCGACGCGGCGCGGCTGCGGCGGTGGTAGCACGGACGCCACCTCCCAGGTCGGCCGCACGCTCAAGCAGCGACACGCTGCCTCGTACAACATGGCGGTGGCGTTGACCTTGCCGTCCAGGGAGTATCCGGCGATGTGCGGCGTACCGATCGCTACGTCGCCAAGCAAGGAGGTGTCGATCCTGGGCTCGTTCTCCCAGGTATCGACCACCGCAGCATCCAGCCGCTCCGTCTGAAGCGCCCGGTGAAGCGCGCCACTCTCCACGACTGCCCCACGGGACGTGTTGATCAGGATGGCACCGGGCCTCAAGCGGCTCAAAAAGGCCTCATCCACCATGTGCCAGGTCGCGTCCTGCCCTTCGCGGGTAAGCGGCACGTGAAGGGTGAGCACATCCGTTGCGAACAGCGCTTCGATCGGGAGGAAGCGAGGATCCCCGGTCTGGCGCGCCAAGGGAGGATCATTCTGCAGTACGCTCATGCCCATCGCTTCAGCCATCCGCACGACCCGACGTCCGACGTTGCCAATTCCCACGACCCCGATCGTCTTGCCGGCGAGCCCAAACCGGCCCCGCCGGCTCAGCAGCAGCAGCGCAGCCGTGACGTACTCCGCCACGGAGTTTGCGTTGCTGCCCGGAGCGCTGGCAAAAGCGATGCCTCGATCGCGCAGGTATCCCTCGTCCACGTGGTCCGTGCCGATCGTGGCGGTTCCCACGAAACGCACCGTGCTGGCCTCGAGTAGTTCTGCTCCCACGCGCGTCACCGAGCGCACGAGTAGCATGTCCGCGTTCTTGACCAGCGCGGCATCAATCCGCCGGCTCGGGACGATCTCGATCGTCCCTAGGGCCCCGAATGCTTCTTGCACGTACGGGATGTTCTGGTCAGCAACGATTCTCATCACGGTCTCATTCTAGAACGCTGCGCGCGAATGTGCGAGACGGATCTGTGCTACCCGTGCGTCCAACAGCGCTCGTGCCAGGCGCTTGTGCTTTCAATTGGTGTCTCGGACACTCCCGGCGGTCCACATGATCGTCCGATGTCTGCGCGCAAGTCGAGCGGTGTTGGCATCGCCATCCCCTTGCAGCTTGTTGAGTCGGCCGTGAGCATTGCCAGTGGTTCCGTTTCGAGGGCGCGCAGCGATGCTTGCAGCCTGTAATCCGGGGGCGCGGATTGCGGCGTGGGCTTTCTTGATCGTCGCGATCTTCCTGCATTCGTCTGCAGATAGCGCGCCGTCCAGCTTGGCTCCGTCCTCGACTTGCTCTTTGAGCACGTCGAGGATGGAGCGCGCATTGCCAGCCAGAATGATCATCCCCGCGTGCTTGCCGTCCCGCGCCGCGTTAAAGGGCGCTG
>CAYGAN010000003.1:76569-81131 GCA_964347585.1 uncultured Planctomycetales bacterium
ACGGCGGCGAGCGCGTCGCCGATCGTTTCATCTTCTAGCGTCCATTCATGGAGCTTCTGGTCCCCGCGGGCGCTGACTTGTCGGTATTCCCCGTCGATCAGAAGCCGGAGTAGGACGCGGAGGAGGGCGCAGAATCCCGCCGAACAGGCTGCGATTAGCCCGCAGATCGTGATACGCAATGTTGCCACTGCTTGAGGGTTCCGATCAGGGCATCGGACGCGCCCCGGGCGAGGCTGATTTGCTGCTGGGCGAATCGGTCCCCTTGCCGGGCGGCGATATGCCGCCGGCCGACTCGATTGGCTCGGCGGAGGTCTGCTCGGCATCCCCGCTAAGTCGCGCTTTCATCAGCCTGCCGATCTTGAACTTCACGGTTCGCTTGGCAGGCACGTTAACCCGTTCCAACGTCTTGGGGTTCTGCGCGACGCGTGCAGCCCGCAGCTTGCTCTCGAACACGCCGAAGTCACGAAACTCCAGGCGGTTACCCTTGCCCAGCTCCTCGATGATCTCATCCAAGAAACTCTGAATGATTCTCTTGACCATCACACGCTTGCTGGAAGTTCGTTCCGCGATGCGGTCGATCAACTCCTTCTTCGTGATGGTATCCATGGCGCGCCCCTGCATCTAAAGGCCCACAACCCACCGGCCGGACAGGCTGCTCAGCCTGATGAGAGCGCTTGCCCGGAGCCCGAATCACCCCACGGGCTGGCTCGTGCCTGCCCAGGTGCGTTCCGCCCCCCCAAATGCTGCAAGTGATACTACAGCAAGAACTTTCCGCGAGCAAGGCTTTTTTCGCACCGGTGGCTCCCAGCAACGGCTGGCGGCAGGCCCCAGCAAGACGTTCGGACGTTCGTCGAGGGCGGCGCGGACGCAAGTATCTGTCCTGAAAGGTCTTAGCCCAGAATGCGGCCTACGCTGCGGCCCGGTGCGCTTTGAGCGGAGCCCTACCTGTATGCGGTACCCTCGCGATAGGTCTCGAAGCGGCGGTAGCTGTAATCCCAGCTGGGGTGGGACAGACTCTGGTAGTCCACAAAGCGCTCGCGATAGTACGTGACCTCGCCGGCATCGTATCGCCCGGCGATGCTTGGCCAGTCGCTTCGTGTGGCGAACGCGCCGGGCGGCATCCGCGGTGTGATCCGGTCGAACAGAAGTGCCGCCCGCGGGTGCTCGCCGATCCCTGGCTGCAGCTCTAAGTTCGGCACAATCGACCGCGCGGGCGTCGCCCTGCCGTCGTGACAGCCTGCCGCGGCCAGCACGGCCAGTATCATCAGATTACGCAGACAGTTGCTCATGGCTTCTTGGCCCCCTGGGGCGGACTCCGCCCCGGGCTCCTCTGCCAAAGCCGGCAACCGGCGTGCCCTGCGCCGATCGAGCTCGTCGTGAAATGCCGACCTCGCGCAACTGATTCTAGCCACCTGAGTTGTCAAAGTGCACGAGATGGTAGTTCCGCCTGGAGTGCTCATGACGGCTGTAGCAGGGCGCTGCCGCTTGGCTAGCCCTGAGTGGTGCAGCCCGTACCTACCGACGCCGAACGCCTGATAACGCTCGCCGGCAGGGCCCAGCCGTACATCATGACCACCCGCGGCGGCCGTGGGAGGACCGAACCGGCTACGCGCGAAGGCCAGACTGTCGATCGCGTAGGCCATACGCACGGGCCAACACGGTAATCGGATGGAGCGTGCGCTTTCCGCTGCCCTGCTCTATCTGCACCTTGCAGGTGCTGCATTCCGTGGCGCCTGAGTCGATCGGCTCGCTGCGAACCGCGTCCATCAGCGGGGCACCAATCTGCATTGACAGCTCGTAGTTCTTGGCTTGGAAGCCGAACGTCCCTCCAATGCCGCAGCACCCCTCATCGATGTGCACAATGGTTAGCCCGGGTACGAGACGCAGCAACTCCAGCCCGGGATACCCGATCTGTAGCGCTTTCAGGTGGCACGGAGCGTGGTAGCCGAGGGTCATCTCAACTGGCCGGAAATCGGTTCGCAGGCGCTGCTGACTGTGCAGCATTCGGAGAAAGGCGCACAGGTCATGACTGTGGTTGGCTACGAGCGTCGCCGCGAACGAGCTGTCCCAGTAAGCGTACTCCTGCTTGAGACAGAGCGCGGCGGTCGGCTCCGAGCAAACCACCTCGTATCCCTGGCGAACGAGGCGAGCCAGGCGGGCGGTGTTGCTGCGAACGGTTCTTTGCGCGCGGCGGGCGTCAGCGTACACAATAGCTGGCATGGCGCAGGTACCGTTCGGGAAGACCGCGACCTCGACGTCATTGTGTTCAAGAACGGCCACCGCGTCTCGGGCGAGCTGGTGGTCGTAGTAGGTTGCGAATGAATCCGCGAAGTAGACTACGCGCGCGACCGGCTTTGTGGTCTTCTTACGACTGCCGGTTGTCTGACCGTCGAACGAGCCGCCGTCAAATTGCGGCAGCTGTCTCCGTCGATCGATGCCGCCGAGCTTCTCCAACAGCCAACGACAGACGGGCGCACTCGTGAGAGTGTTTGCCACGGTGGCGGCGGTCGAGCCCAGCTTGGCGATCGTTTCACTGCGCGCGAGCAGCCACTCGGTTCGTCCAAGCCCGTAGCTAGCCGCGTCGCGAGCCCGAGCTTCTAAGACCAACTTGGGCACATTGACGGCCGAGGGGCACTCGACGTGACACATCTTGCACTGGAGGCACAGGCCAATGATCCTCGTGAAATCGGCTGCGAGCGGCCCTTGCGGCTCGAACAGTCCGGTCAACCGGTGGCGCGTCAGGCTGGCGAATCCCCTCGGGCTGGCTGACTCCTCGCGCGTGGCCCGGAAGATAGGGCACATGGTCAGGCGCGATTCGAGCGAACGGCACAGGGCGTCACCGTTGCATCGCTCGGCCTCTTCGATTAGCTCGCCCTCGCCGAAGATCAAGCATGTATTCAAGCGATCCGGCCGGGCGCGCCGGCTCCAGCGGAGATTCTTTGCCATAACCTGACCGTCGTCGGTGATGATCTTGCCGGGGTTGAGGATGTTGTGGGGGTCGAACAGTTGCTTGATTTGCCGCATGACCGGATACAGCTCACCGTACTGATGCTTGACGAACTGCGCCCGCACCAAGCCATCGCCGTGCTCGCCGCTAATCGTCCCGCCGAGCCTCCAGGCGAGCGCGAACGCCTCGTCGGCCACGTGCTGCATCTTGGCAACTTGACCGGGATCGCTTAGGTCGAGGAACGGGCGCGTATGCAACTGGCCGTGGCCCGCATGCGCGTAGAAGGCGGCCCTCAGTCGGTAGCGCCGGAGGATCGCCTGCAGTCCGGCGATGAACTCGGCCAGCCGGTCCACAGGAACGGCGATGTCCTCGATGAAGGGCACCGGCCGCCGCCGACCGGGGCGGCGGAACAGCAGGGGCACGGCTGCCTTGCGGCTCGCCCAGATCCGTTGCTGCTGGCCCGCGGACTCGATGATCTCGCAGCCGGAGCAGCCGGCGGCCGGAACCGCCGAGGCCGTCGCACGGAACTTCTCTCGCAGCTCAGCCGGCGATCCTGCATGATGTTCGACCAGCAGGCAGGCCCCTACCCCAGCCGGAAGCACGTCGTGATACTGCGGATGTGCCGAGCGGGCTAGATCGATCAGCAGCCCATCCATCATCTCGCATGTTGACGGCCGGCGGGCCACGATCGCAGGCACGGCGCGCGCCATCGCGTCGAGACTATCGAAGGTAATCTGGAGCAAGCCCGTGATCTTTGGTGCGTCAAGAGTTCGCAGCTTCGCCTCGGTGACGATGCCCAGCGTGCCCTCGCTGCCGGCGATCAGACGCCCCAGATGGATCCGATCGTTCTGTACGACCTTGTCCAGCGCATACCCGCTGCGATTGCGAGCCGAGCGAGGCATACATCGGGCGATCATCTTGCGGTTGCGCTGAACGATGTGGCTCACCGCTGCCGTTAGTTCGTTCTCGGGCGCGGGCGATGCCGCGTCGGCAGGAGCGGCTGAAGTTCGCGACGCAGCACCGTCGAGCAGATCAGAATTGACGCTCGCGACCTGCTCCGCTTTGAAGCGCGCGATTCGGCCGTCGGCGAGAAGGACCTCGAGTTCGTCTATGTAGGCGTCCGTATAGCCGTACTTGATGGAGTGGGCCCCGGTGGCGTTGTTGGCGATCATGCCGCCGATGGTAGCACGGTTGCCGCTGGACGGATCCGGCCCGAAAACCTTGCCCAGTGGAGCTAAGGCCGAGTTCAGCCGCTCGAAGATCACACCGGCTTGGCACGTAACTGTGTCGGCGTGGGCGTCGATCGCCACAATGCGGTCGAGGTACTTGCTGAGGTCCACGACGATCCCGGCGCACAGCGACTCGCCGGCCAGTCCGCTGCCTCCGCCGCGAGGCGCGATCGGGATACGGTTCTCGGCTGCGTACTTGACCGCTGCGACGATGTCGTGCTTGCTGCGGGGCACGATCACACAGGCTGGCACCACCTGATAGATGCTCGCGTCGGTGCTGTACAAGGCTCGGCGCAGCGGGTCGGCGTGCACCTCCCCGGTGACGGCACCCTGTAGGTCGCGGGCAATCTTCTTGGGGCTCGATGCCACTGAGTTGCTCCCAGTCG
>CAYGAN010000003.1:81141-86557 GCA_964347585.1 uncultured Planctomycetales bacterium
TACGTGTGCAGTAGGCCGCGATCAACGAATCCGCCCAAGGGCGGCCGATATTGACGGGTCCGCCGGGCGGATTTAGAATCAAGGGTTGAAATATCGACGGCGCGCAACTGTTTGGCGGTCATAACAGAAGGAGCCTCAGCCTTGGCCTCGTCGCGTGAACGTGCGGAGCTGGAGGATATGGCCGCGGAAATCTTCGAGCTGACCAAGCTCAGTTGGGTCTTGGCGGATCGGGCCAAGACGAAGATCGGTTCCGATCTGAGCGAGTCGGAGTTTCTGGCGCTCGACTTGCTGGACAAGAACGGGAAGATGACCGTGGGCCAGCTTCAGCGGGAGCTGGGGGTATTACCGGCGCAGATGTCCCGCGTGATCCGCTCGCTCGAAGAGAAGCACGACGGGCCGCTGGTCACGTGTGCGATCAACCCCGAGGATAAGCGAAAGATCGACGTGTCCCTGACCGAGGCGGGGTGCGAGGCGCACCAGGGGTACCGTTCGGCCAAGCTCTCCCTGACCGTCGAGACCCTCAGGGAGCTTGATCGCCGGGAACGGCGAGAATTCATGCGAATCCTCGGTCACATGCGCGAGCTCTTGGCTAAGAAGCTGGGAAGCAAGTAGTTGCGCCGGTCTTGCTTGACGAAAGAAAAATTTCTCATTTCGCAAACTTTTTCACTTCTTGATTGTCTAAGGAATTGAAGGGACGGTCACCGCTCGTGTGTGTGTCCCGTGAGCCGGGGGCGGCGGCTGAGCGCTTCGTTGCCGGGAGCGGGACGCTGCGCGGACGTCCGTATGACGCGAACAATCGTAGGCGGTGGAGTCTACGCGGCTGGGGCCGGGTGCGTAGCCCGGCCCTATTTTCGCGCCTGCCCCGTGAGCTGCGCTCGGCGCCGGCGGGCGCTCACCTCGTCTGGCCGTGGCCGCTACGGCACGAATGAGCGAGCCACATAGACCCAGAAGCACGCTCCGGCACCGAGCAGGGCAGAGCAGATCAGCAAAGTGACGATCGCGGTCCGGAGCGTCGTCGGCCCGAAGTACCCGCCGCCTGGCATGGCCGGCATGCTGATGCCTCCCCGGTTGGCGCCGCGCGTCCATTCGCCAACATCTGTTAATCATGCATGAGGCCGGTTGCGCGCCCATTATAAGTTGGTGTGTAGTTCGTAACGCTCAGAGCGCCGCTGCGGATCGAGTGGCCTGTTCTCAGTAGGCTATTGAACTGTGCCACGGTTGGGCGGCTACGAGCGAGAGGCGCAACCAACAGAGGCCGCCGCGAATCTTGTTCGACTCAGCAGGACAAGACGGCCTGCGTCTATTCGTGGCCTGAAACTAGCGTGCGCAAGACGCCCGACGCGCGGGTGTCAACGCCCGCGCGTCGGGCGAGTCTATGGTAAACCGATGCCGTCGCATTGCGGGCTTGACGCTGCGATTGAAGGGGCGCCGATCGGGGCATCGGGATGCCTTGCGATGTTCTCAGCGGGCTCGCGCCGCCGTGCACGTCGCGTTGGCCGCACGCTGAGCGACTCCTCGCTTCTCAATAGGGCGGCATTCCGCCGCCGCCGGGCATGCCGCCGGGCGGGCCGCCGGCTTTCTCTTCCTTCTTTTCCTTTATCTCGCTGACGACCGCGTCCGTGGTGAGGAGCAGTGAAGCGATGGAGGCGGCGTTCTGCAGCGCCACGCGCTCGACCTTCATTGGCACGAGCACGCCCATCTTGACCATGTCGCCGTACTTGTCGGTCAGGGCGTTATAGCCGAAGTTGACCTCGCTGGCCTCGGAGACCTTCTGGCAGACGATCGAGCCTTCGAGCCCGGCATTCTCAGCGATCTGCCTGATGGGTGCGGTCAGTGCGCGGCGTACGATCTCCACGCCCGTCTTCTGATCGCTGCGGACCTTGTTGCGAACGGCATCAAGGGCCTTTGTGCACCGCAGAACGGCCACTCCGCCGCCGGGCAGGATGCCCTCCTCGACGGCGGCCCGGCAGGCGTGCAAAGCATCCTCGACGAGCGCCTTCTTGGTTTTCATCTCGGCTTCGGTCGCGGCGCCCACGTTGATCTGAGCCACCCCGCCCGCCAGCTTGGCCAAACGCTCTTCCAGCTTCTCGCGGTCGTAGTCGCTGGTGGTCGCTTCGATCTCGTTCTTGATCTGATCGATCCGGCCCTTGATCGCGTCGGTTGAGCCGGCGCCTTCGATGATCGTGGTGTTCTCCTTGTCGATGGTGACCTTCTTGGCCTGGCCGAGGTCGGCGAGTTCCAGGTTCTCGAGCTTGATCCCCAGGTCCTCGAAGATGGCCCGGCCGCCGCTCAGAATGGCGACGTCCTCGAGCATGGCCTTGCGACGGTCCCCGAAGCCCGGCGCCTTTACCGCAGCGCACTGAAACGTTCCGCGGAGCTTGTTGACCACCAGAGTGGCCAGCGCCTCGCCTTCGATGTCCTCCGCGATCAGCACCAGCGGGCGGCCCTGCTTGGCGACCTTCTCCAGGAGGGGGATGATGTCCTTGACGGCGGAAATCTTCTTCTCATGGATCAGGATGTAGGGCTTTTCGAGGCTGACCTGCATGTTCTCCAGATCGTTCACGAAGTGCGGCGAGAGGTAGCCCTTGTCGAACTGCATGCCCTCGACGAGCTCGACGGTGGTCTCCAGGGACTTGCCCTCCTCGACGGTAATCACGCCGTCCTTGCCGACCTTATCCATGGCCTCAGCGATGTGCCTGCCGATCTCTTCGTCCTGGTTCGCCGCACACGTGCCGACCTGAGCGATCTGCTCTGAGCCCTTCACGTCCGTGCTCATCTTGTCGAGGGCTTCCACGACCGCTTCGACGGCGGCTTCGACCCCTCTCTTGAGCTCCATCGCATCGGCGCCGGCGGCAACGTTCTTGAGTCCCTCGTCGAAGATGGCCTCGGCGTAGATGGTTGCCGTGGTCGTCCCGTCCCCCGCCACGTTGCTGGTCTTGCTGGCGACCTCCTTGACCATCTGTGCGCCCATGTCCTCGTAAGGCTCTTCCAGCTCGATCTCTTTGGCCACGGTGACGCCGTCCTTGGTCACGGTCGGCGATCCGAAGGATTTCTCGAGTACGACGTTCCGACCGCACGGGCCCAGGGTGATCTTGACCGCGCGCGCGAGTTGACGCACGCCTCGTCGAATCGCCTCGCGAGCCTCCATATCGAATGCGATTTTCTTCGCAGCCATTGTTACCTCCTTTGCTTGGGCTGGTCGGAACCGGCTCGGTCTCGTGCCCGGCTCGTGCGGTTCGGCCAGCTATCCACTCTGCATTCTGCCTTCCGTCGTCAGATGTCTGTGTGCGTCTCCAGCCATGTGCTGTTTGAGGGGTAGTCTAGGCACGGGCTATTTGTCGATCACGGCCAGGATGTCCGACTCGTCCATGATCAGCAGCTCCTCGCCGTCAACGGTCACCTCTGTGCCGGCGTAGCTGGTGAAGAGCACCTCGTCGTTCCTCTTTACTTGGAGCTTGCTCCGCTCGCCGGTGTCCAAGAGCTTCCCGTCGCCCACGGCCCGCACCATTCCTCGCTTGGGCTTCTCCTTGGCGGTGTCCGGCAAGACGATCCCGCCGGCGGTTCTCTCCTCGGCCTCCAAACGCTTGACCAGCACCTTATCGCCCAGAGGTCGAATCTTCAGCTTGGCCATCTTGCTTGCTCCTTTCGGTCAACAATGATCCATCGCACGCCTGTGCGGGGCCACGCGCCTGCCGACGAGGCTCCACCGCCCTGCCAAAGGCGAGGCCGTCGGACCGGGGCCTTGAACCTTCGGTCCTCAGGCTGGGACTTGGGGCGAGTGAAGACCTCCCTCATCGACGTGCGATTGGCTATCTGTCTGTCCTCAGCCGTCCTTGGCCATCGAACTCGTCATCGTAGAACTTGCGGAACATCCGCTCGACTAACTCGGTCAGAATCGCCGTGTCCACGGGTGCCGGCAGGACGCTGAACGCGCGCAACGCCAAGGCCTGCTCCAAGAGGCGGCGCGTCGGACACTTCGCCACGAACACGCACGGCAGCGACTGGTTGATCGAGCGTATAATCCGCAACACCGACAATCCGTCCATGCGCGGCAGGTCGGCCGACAGAACGGCCAGATCAATCGCGCCCGTCTCCACGATTCGGATGGACTCGGGCCCGTCAAACGCCCGGCGGACCCCGATACCACGCCCTCTCAGGTGCGCCGCCAGCCCGTCGACCCAACTGGCGGGCGCACGCCGGGCCTGGGAGACCAGCACCTGCCGTCCGCGGGCGTCGAGCCGGCCTACGCTTGGTGCCATCATCATGCTACACGTCCTCCGTGCGCAGCAAACCTACGGCGACCTGTGAGATTGCAAAGCTCGTGCCAGCGCACTGTTGAGCACGGCGAGGGGCTCAGCGGGAGGGCTAACTGCTTTTCAAAAAGGGCATTACGACCTTTCGCCGGAGATTCCCTTTCCCACCGAGGAGCTGCCAGGGGTCTGGGTGCTGCCGCGGATTACTGTCAGATTGGGCGCCGGGGATCTGTCAGCCCTGTCAGATTGGCAGCGGACCGCACATCCCCGCCCCGGCCAGGGCCGAGCTGTTGGCACCACGACCGGCCGGGTGGCCCACCTCGTTCGCGAGGTGGGGGACACGATTCCGCGGCCAGATCGCCCCCCACGTTTGAAAGCGTCGGGCACCCGCCTGTTCCGCTCGGCATGGGGCTTATCCGGGAACCAGATAATCAGTAGTTACGCCCAATTGATATGAACAAGAACGTCGTCAACGCAATCGCGAGAGAGTTCGATGCGTGCCTTACATGCTTGGCGGAGACAATCGCCATGCTTTCTGACGACGACTGGCCGGGTGGCCCGCCTCGTTCGCGAGGTGGGGAACACGATTCCGCGGCCAGATCGGTCCCCCACGTTTGAAAACGTGGGGCACCCGCACCGCTGAACCGGGGGCTATGAGCCATGAATAGTCTCATGCTACGAAAGGCCAGCCCGGACGATAGCGAGTTCGCCTACTGCGCAAAAAGGGCCGCGTTCAGGGAGTACGTGGAGAAGGTCTGGGGTTGGGATGAAGCTGAGCAAAGGCAGCTTCATGAAGAGCGATTCGGGGCGCAGGACTTCCGGGTCATCAATGTGGCTGGCGCAGACGTCGGGATCATGGCGGTGGTCGTGGCGCCTGATTGCGTGAGAGTGAATCAGCTTTTCCTGTTGCCGGAGCATCAGGGCAAGGGCGTCGGCCGTGAGTGTATGCTGCTGATCATGGAGGAGGCATGTCGGCTGGGTCTGCCGGTGCGCCTCCGCGTCCTGAAGGTCAACCCGCGGGCATTGGCGTTCTTCCACCGGCTAGGATTCATGCGCACCGGTGAAACCGATACGCACGACCTGATGGAAAGAGGGCCGGGTGACCCACCTCGTTCGTGAAATGGGGGACACGATTCCGCGGCCAGATCGCTCCCCCACGTTTG
>CAYGAN010000004.1:0-924 GCA_964347585.1 uncultured Planctomycetales bacterium
CGCTTGACGCTGAAGGGCAACCTGGGCAGGAATCGGCCTCATCGATACGCCGCACGGTCGGCCTCTATGAACAGATCGTCCAGCAACAGTGGCACCTCCTCCATCGGAAGAATCCTGGAAAGGCTCAGCCGGCCGTCACAATTGCTGGCGCTGACCGCGCCACCGTCGGCACGCAGGACGTCCGCGACCCGTCCTCGATGATTGTACCGTCCAATGCTTTCAACATTAATGTCCAAGGCCAGCGCCAGGACCGGGTGGCCCCGAGGGTTGCGGCCCAGGTCCTCAAGGCAACTTCGGAACGCGGTCTCGGGACTGCGGGCATCGAGCTGGCGATAAACGTATGAGCAGTACGCATCCCGCACGGTGCCGAGTCTGGGCAGCTCTTCGTCCAGATCCTCCGTATCGTCCGCGGGACAATAGAAGATTCGCGGGTCGTTCGCTTCAACGGGGAGCAACAGGCCGAGGCCGTCCCAGCACGCCGGCTCGCCGAGCCAGATCCGGTTGGTCGCGATCTGACTGAACGCGCCAGCTTCCGGAATGGTCGGCCCCACAGGGACGCTGTTGCTGTTCGTGGAAGCGTAAGCATGGATTGCCACACCGAGCTGGCGCAGATTCGCCAAGCAAGCCGAGACATCCGCCTGGAAGCGAGCTGCTGCCAGCGAAGGCAAGAGTATGGCGACCAATAGCGCGATGATCGCAATTACCGTCAGAAGCTCTACTAACGTGAATGCCCGCGGCTGCCGCGAACGCCCTTCCGCCATCAGCTTACCTCCACTGAACCTGCCGTACCAACTGCAGCGGCGGCGCAGCTGACCAGTGACGGATCACCGCCACCCCGCGGCGCGCCGGGGCGTGCCGCAGGCCGCTGGGGCGGGAGAGTGTATCGTGCTGTCCGTCGCCTGCCGAGTCAACCCCCTAGCGCTG
>CAYGAN010000004.1:934-10267 GCA_964347585.1 uncultured Planctomycetales bacterium
AAGGGCCCAGGCTATTTAACCGAATGCTCAACAAAGACATAAGGCGCAGGCCACGCCCCACCAACAGGGGGACAGCAGTGGCGTAATTCCGTCCAATCCGTGCCGCTAGGGCCTTGACGCCAGCCCCAGGTCACGGTAAACTTTTGCCGTATTATGGCACGGTCGGCGATGCCCAGGGTTCCCGCTCGGAGGCGGAAGCAGGATGGGGCTATCCGTACCTATCGGGCGGCCCTGAATTTCCTCAATTCCGCCACCGATTACGAGAAGCAGTCTCGGTTCGGCTATAACCAGACGAACTTCAACCTCTCGCGCATGGGCCGGCTTCTGGCCGGGGTCGGCAACCCCCACAAGAAGCTCCGAAGCGTCCACATCGCGGGCAGCAAAGGCAAGGGTTCGACGGCAGCCATGCTGGCCCAGATGCTCCAGAACTGTGGCTATGCCGTCGGGCTTTTCACGTCCCCCCACCTGACGGACCTGCGTGAGCGGATCACCGTCAACGGCAGGATGATCACCGAGACGGAAATGACCCGCGTGATCAGGAGGATCGTCCCGGTGGTCCGTCGGCTGAAGAGCGACAGCCCGACGTTCTTCGAAATCCTTACAGCGGCAGCGTTTCTGCAGTTTGTCACCAAGGACGTTGAGATCGCCGTGGTCGAAACAGGCCTCGGCGGGCGACTCGATTCGACCAACGTGCTGAGGCCCGAGGTCTGCGCGATAACGAGCATCAGCTACGACCACACAGCCCAGTTGGGGAGCACGTTGGCAAGAATAGCCGAGGAGAAGGCCGGCATTTTCAAGGCGGGCGTGCCAGCAATCAGCGCGCCTCAGCCGACCGAGGTTAAGTCAGTTCTGCGACGCGTGGCGGCGCGTAGCGGCGCGCCCCTGCGCTTTACCGGGGAGGACATCGAATTCAGTTATCGCTTCGAATCGTCTCGCGCCGTCGGGCCGCACACGCGCGTGTGCCTGACCACGCCCACCAGCCGGTTTGAGCATCTGCATGTGCCGTTGCTCGGCGAACATCAGGCGATTAACTGCGGGGTCGCCCTGGGCTTGATCGATGCTTTGAAAGTGCGTGGGTGGGAGAGTGACGATCAGAAAGCCATCGAAGGTCTTGGGCAGGTGAGGTTGGCTGGCCGAATGGAGATGCTTGGCGCGGATCCGCGGATCCTGGTGGACGGCGCTCACAACGCGGCCAGCGTGGACGCCCTCATGCGTGCGATCGGCCAGAACATCCCCTACGATTCGATGGTAGTCATATTTGGTTGCCAGGCCGACAAAGATATCGACGGGATGATCGACCAAGTCCAGCTAGGTGCGGACAAGGCGATTTTCACGCACACCGAATCGCCGCGATCTGCCGATCCCCATGAGCTGGCGGCACGGTACGTGGGACGATCCGGCAAAATGGCACAGGTGGCCGAGCACCTCGAGGAGGCCCTGCAAATCGCTTCCAGCGCGGTAACGCGCGAGGACTTGATCTGCATCACAGGCTCATTCTACCTCGTGGGTAAGGCCAAGCGAATTCTCGATGGTAAGGGGTAACCAAACCGGACGCTTGCCGAAATCACGGGCGGCTCAATGAGGAGTCGCCCTTTGCTTGCGCGTCAGAACCAACGGCGGAGATGCTGGGATGAGCCGGTCCACCTCTCGTGATGCGAAAGAGACGGAGTACTTCGGCACGTACAGCGACGGCCTGGTGAAACTTGACGGGCGCGCGAGCTGGCCCGAAGGGACCCGCGTCGTGGTACGAGCTGGTCAAGAACAGGAACAGCAGCGTGCAGACGAGGAACTGGGGCCAGTGATCATCGCCGGGTTCGGCCTGGCCGGCCGCTGGATCGCCGACATCTTCGACCGCCACGGCGTTGATTACGTCATCGTCGAGCAGAATCCGCGGACCGTGGAAACCCAGCGAGGTCTCGGCCGGCGCACGGTGCAAGGGGACATCGCTGAAGAGGCCACGTTGCGACAAGCCGGTATCGAGAAGGCGTCGATCTTGGCCCTGACCATACCGGACGATCAGGCGGTCCTGCGTGCGACTGAGGCGGCCAGGAGGCTCCGCCCGGGAATATACATCGTCGCTCGTACCACATATTCGTCAACAGGAATGCAGGCTTCACAGCTCGGCGCCGACGACGTCATCAAGGCCGATCAGATGGTCGCCAGACAGTTCTACGAGATGATGCTGCGTAAGGTCGGCGGAGTAAACACAAGAGCCCAGCCAAACAAGCCGAAGCGGGAAAGCACGAAGCAGAAAGATTGAGCTTTCCAGGCTCGGCACCAGCGGGGCAAAGACACTGCTCTTCGGATTCGCAGGTCATTAGACAAGAATGGTGCGGACCACGCCGGGCAACCGGTCGTGCGCCAAACAGGAGTATTGCGATGCCAAGAATACCTTTCACCAAAGAAGGTCACATTCCACTGTCGGACTTGCAGGAGGAAATGAACAAGTTGTTCGAGAGACTCTGGCACGGTGGGGTGACGACAGGACCTCTTGACGGGCAGGACTGGGCCCCCCCAGTGGACGTCTTGGAGGAACCGGCCCGATACGTAGTCAAAGCCGAGGTCCCAGGTCTGGACGCTGGCGACGTGGACGTGTCAATCTCCGGCGACGCGCTGACGATCAAGGGCCACAAGCCTTCCGAGCGATCCGAGGGCCAGGAAGCCAACTACCTGCGGGCCGAAAGGCGCTTCGGCAACTTCGCTCGAAGCGTGGCGCTCCCGGCGTCGGTCGATCCAGCCAAGGTAACGGCCGCCTGCCGCCAAGGGGTGCTGGAGATCATCCTGCCCAAGAAGGAAGAGGCCAGGCCCAAGAGCATCCGGGTCGAACTGCAGGAGTAATCGGCCGGGGGTCGCATGGCCTTTCAGAATCGCCGCGAGCGCCGTTACCGACAATATGCGGTCGTGGCCATGCTCTATGCCAGCAGTCCACAAGGCACGATTGACGAACGAAGAGACTCACCACGCCGGGCTGTGCAAAAGAGCTTGGCCAGTCGCGTCTGAGTGGTGGGATCTACAAACCTGGCACGAGTCGCGGTTGTCAGCTTGTATCAACTCCGGCTATGCTGACGCGCAGCTCGTGGCTGCCGTCCGGGCGGGCGAATTCATAGTAGAAAAACGTCGAGCGACGAGAGGCCCGGTCAATCGCCACAGGATCGAGAGGCCCCGGAGGAGGGCGCCTATCCGCACGAACCACCGGAGGAACCGCGTCGATGTATCGCAGGCTGCCGGAGGCGTGCGGGCTAACCAGCGCGGGACCGTCAGGCGTAATGGAGCGGAAAGTGAACAGACCAGCGGGCGCCGGCAAGACCCCCGCTTCCCGGGCGTAGGCGCCGGGCGTTCCAAGATCGGTCTGGCGGCTGTTCAGAGCACCTTCCGGGCAGATGCCACCAACGGCCAGTCCTGTGCGCTCCTCATAGTTCTCATCCACACTTCGCGAGCCGTCAGAAGAGGCTAACCAGACGGGTCGAGCCGGAATCACGCAGCACACGCGTGTTGCATACGCGTCCCATCGCGCGGTGCCAGGCATCGGGTGCATGATCTCGCCTTGCCACTGCCAGTCCTTCCCGTCAAGGCTCGATGCGACGGCCGAGCAACTCAGGCTCAGGCCGGTGTTGTAGATGTCCGCCGTGCCGTGCAGTTGCTCGTGGGAGAAGCCGACAAGAGCAGGCACATAACTCAGGAGCATCCAGTAAACGCCACCGTGCACGAACACGTTGGGGTCCTTGACGCCTTCGATGTTCAATTGCTCGGCCGTGAACACAGGCTCACGAGATGCAGGATCGAGCTCATCGACTGCGCCAGCTTCCAATCGATCGACACGCCAGCGTCCGTCGCTGCCATCGACGAAGCTGACGAAGTACTGCCAACGCCCATCGCGGCTGCGAGCAAGCGAGCATCGCTCAATGCTCGGTGAGCCAAACTGGGATTTCTCTGCGCGCCAGATGTCTTCAAAATGGATCCCGTCTGTGCTGACCGCAATGCGGGTCTCGCCGCCGCGTTCGGGCTCAACCCCGCGTGGACGGCGGAGCCGGTAACTCAGATAGGAAGCGTGATCATTGTGGTCGAGCCAGACGGTCGGCGCCCCAGCCCAATACCCCCGGCCTGGGGCGGGCGGGGTGCGAATCGTCTCGCCTTTGCCGGGGTCGAAGATCATCGAATCACGCAGCAGTAAAGCAAGATCACCAAGGACACTCTCACACAGTGGCGGGCCAGCCACTTAGCATAGCGTAGCCGCGGCGGACGTGCCAGCAATCCGCTTCATTCGCCGCCGGCCGTGGAATGCACTGTGCTCTGCGCAGCGTTCGACGGGATTGGTGCCGGTTCGTCCAGACCTGGATTGCCCATGTCCCCAAGACCGGCACGCTCTCGCTGCTGGCCTTCGGCGGTCCGACGTGGTGTATCGTCGCCGTCGATAGTAACGGAAACGGGAAGCAAGCGTGCGATACGAATGGGCCACAGTACGATTCCCGTGGCCCGTCTTGGTGTCCGAGTCAATGCACAATGTCCGCGTAAAGGCAACGCACGTCGCACGGGGATATGGGCATGAGGTACAAGCGCGAGACCGCCGTGTTAACTCCGCTTCCAGGCCCGGAACATCCAAGCACCAACCAAGACCGCGACGAACAGCAGCACGTACTCGGTTGGGAACCAAACGGGCAGCATGATGGAGGCCAAAGTGAAAAGGGTGAGTCCAGCCAGGAAAAGGAGTAGGCAGCCCTCACCGGAAGTCGGGAACAAGATGTCAAGTTTGCCTCGCTTCTCCGCTCGTTTCTCGTTGCTCCAGCGCTTCTCGTGCTTGCCCCAAGCCAGTGCCCGAACGGCCGACCAATCGGCTACCACAGACTCCGGCGTGAAGGCATAGCCGCATTCCGGACACCGCCCGCCGCCGGCATGGCCTGCCAACGAATAGTGGCAGTCGGGGCAGACCAGGAAACCCTCGCGCTCAAGCCGATCGAACAGGTGCTTCCGGTGCCGGCGAATGCATAGGATGCCACCGGCCGCCGAGAGCGGAATGGCCAGTTCAATTGACCAGAGCAACCCTGCAGGAAACGGCGCGGGGCTGATTTGATAGAGTGGCGGTATCGCCATGTACGCAAACACCAGCAAGAGCACTCCGTGCTCGCGTACGACCCAAGAGAGAGGATCCAGCCTTCGCAGTCTCGTTTCAGCTATTGCGTGTTCTGGACGTTGCCTGCGTTTGGCCGGATCGTGAACGGGCTTACGCCGGCGGAGCCAGAAGCCAATCGCCGCGCATACGACCAGGGCAACAACGGCGCCCAGCAGTAAGAAGACAACCCAGTCCATTTGCCTGTCCGGCCCAGCGATGCCTGGTGCGCGAGGCCCGGTAGCCCCCGATGGGCGGCACCACAGCCTTGCCCGCGTGCCCAGATCGGTCAACCCAACGATTCACTCATCTTGCGACTCACCGTCGTGTACCCGGCCTTGTCGGAGAACCTGACGGCGCCAACGTTGAATCACTAGACGGTCAGTTCGAGCTCACCGCACGTTTCCCATTTGAGTCCAGCGGGTGAATGCGACCAGCCTGCATCAGTTGCATTCCACCGTGAGTCAGCACCGGTCCGTGGCTCTGCGCCAGGTGCGCTTCCAGCGGGGCTCCCGCGCCGCAGCAGACGTACTTGGTCAAATGATGACCTTGGTGATGGCCTTCATCAACAGAGCCACGCCGATGCCCAGCATGGCGACGAGGCCGTCGCCACACGCGTAGCCGGCAAGCAGGACGGGCGTCCAGGCGCGCCACCGATCGGCGCCGAAGCGTCTGGCAAGGTATCGGCGCCCGAGCACGGCTCCCACGAACTGTAGGATCGCGAAATGGGGCCAGACCGCAATGCCGCCTATCAGCCCGTAGAACAGAGCGCTGCCCACGCCGACCGCTGCGACCAACACGTAGAGCACGCCGGCAAGGATGCATCCAGCCACAATGTAGCTGGGTCGAATCGCCTCAAGCAGGAAATTCCGTCGAGGCCCGATCTCCACATTCGCTCTTCCGCTCGTCAGTTTGGTCAGCTCGTCCGCACCCCGCTCGGCAATCCAGAACATGCGCGCGCGATTGGGCGCGCTGTTAGCAATCTCGGAAAGGACAACCTCTTCCCGGGCCGTGACCTCCCCGCCCGCGATCACCCACAAGATAGCGCCTGCACGCCCGAGCTGGCCGGCAAGAGCGCTGCCGGTGGAAGCGTCGGGCTTCAAGCGGGTCATCGCGGCCGCACGGCGGAGTTCGACCACGACGATGGGATTTTGGTCGTCGGGACGTGGACGATGTTTCGTCGCATGAGGGCGTAAGTCCACCAGGCGCCCCATGACGCGACTCACTTCATCGCTCCAACGCTTGGCAGGATCTTCTTCCAGCGGGTTGGCCTCAAAGTCCCGGTCCAGCTCCTCGCACGTGACGCGGTCGCTGGCAAGGGTTGAGGAAACCCAGATGCACTGCCACTGGGCGTTGTACGGCCACATCTTCTGGACGAACGGATACGCCGAGGACGGGATCGGCGCCAGGCCCCAGATCAGGGACCAGAACAGGAAGCTGCAAAGCAGCATGACGACGAGGGCGACAGCTTGTGATTTGACGACGCTTGCGAAACGTGTCCGCGTCAACTCGAGCTGCTTGAACGTCTCGGCCGCTTTGCCGAGGTTGAACAACGGCAGCGGGGCAAACCAGATGGCCACGCCCTTGTAGCCCGACAGGATGAACGTGCCCTCACGAAGATAGGGGAAACTCGCACCGGTCGCGCTGCCCGTGATGCCGATCATGCGGGCGCTAACGTAGCTGATCAGCGGCGAGAAGACGAACCCAAACAGCAGAAGGATCCACACGTTGAAGTCAGGCACCAGGTAGTGGCAGATGCCGACATAGGCCAAGGTGATGACGATCGTGATGGCGGCGGCCAAGGACATGGGAAAGCTGCCTCGCCCACGGATGGAGTCGAGGTACCGCTGATGTTCGGCAAGGTCTCTGCGTTCGGGGCCCCGGGTGAGCCGGCGAACAACCGATAGTATGCCGACCAGTGCGACGAAAAGGGCCACGCCGATCGACGCACTGAGCCAGAAATTCAGGTGATTCAGAACGGCTGTGTAGCGAACTTCAAGCCCGGCCTCCCAGTCGTGAAGAATCCCATAGTGGTACAGCACGGGGTTGGCGATCAGATAGACGCTGATCGATCCCAGGAAGATTCCCGCCACAACGCGCCAGGGCAGGACAAACCCGACGAGGAGCAGGGCCAAATTCGGGTCAATGCCCAGGCACGCGGCGGGCAACACCTGGCCGATCTCAGCAGTAAAGTCGATCCACGGGATGGGCAGGATCATGATCGGCTGCTTGGCGAAGATGCCGGTGACAATGGGCACACCCTTGTGGATTGCGCCGAAGCCGATGCCGATCATCGCGCCGATGGAAAAGACGCGCCATCTCCAGGTCTCGCTCTTTGCGGACGATTCGGCCAGAGCGGTAGCCCCGGCCGCGTTGACCGGCGCCAGCGGAAACCGAAGCCTTTCGATGTCATTGGTGATCCGATAGAGCAGGTATCCGCCCGCCAGGGTCAGCGCGTACGTCAGCGAAGCGTGCACAACGAGCAAAAGGATCGGGATGACCCAGTCCTGATGGAAGAACGATCGCTGTCGCAGCACATCAGGATCGTTCGGAACGAACCAGGAGGGGATCTTCTCCGCGATGCCGAGCCCCTCCGCCTGTGGCGACTGAATCAGGTACTGATCCCAGATCTTGCTTCCGAAGGGCCCACCGAAGAGGATGGCCCCGCTACCGAAGGCGGCTCCGGCCGCGAGTAGCCCTGCTGCCACCCAGTAGAGCAGGATGATCTCCTGGCGGCGCAGGCGGATGAAGCTTCGCTTGCCGATCTCGATGAATAGGATGATGGTGACCCATTCGGCCGCCCCCGCGAGTGACTGGCCGCTGATCAGGCCCATGTAGATCGCGCCCGGCAGCATCACCAGCCCGACGAAGACGGCCCCGATCAGAATCCGCCAACTGAATCCCCCCTCAAAAGGCCCTTCGTCGAAGAGTTGCGGCGTGGCCTGCGACAAGGCGCTTGAGCCGAGTCGGTCGCTCATGCGGTCGCGCCCTCCGGCGGGAGCTCGACATCGGGCGAGCCGTCGGGCACAACGGGACCGGACGGGGCGACGAACGAACCGAGCCGCCGGAGCGCCCGCTCCTCATATCGCCGCTTGCCCGCAGGCGAGAGCGTGCGATACAGCAGAAACTGCCGTCGGATCTCGCCCAGAAAGGCCCGGTTCCGCTGCCGCCAGGTAGCGTCCTCACCGCTGAGACGGTCGATGCTCATCCTTATGTGATGGATGTGTGGGTCGTCGGCCGGCTCGGCAGTGAGACGGACGTGTTGGCTCACGCCGAGATCGTAAGGGGCCAACCACACGTCGAGGTTAATGACGTGTTGCACGCCCGGCGCCTGACCGGAGCGGGCGAACCTCACGTCGCGCGCATAGAAGCTCCCGATCGACTCTTCCCCGCAGGCCTCGAAGTACTCCGTCAGGAACGCGAACAGCCCGAGCACCTGCCAGTCCGCTACCGTGAACGGGAACTCGAACGCCCAACGAGCACCCTCAGGACGCGGGAAGTGCCACCGTCGCGTCACGTCCGGGACGGCGAGCTTCGCGGCCACGCGCGACGGGTAAGTCGCTGAGAGGATCACGATCGCCATTATGATCACGCTGGTCAGCACGACGGTGCCCGATGAGTAATTCAAGCTTAACCCAGCCAGAAGGCCGAACTCCCGAAGAAGTTTGGCAGTGACCTGGCCTAGCAGATACCCCAGGACTGCTCCAAGCACGGCGAAGACGGACGATTCCGCGATGAACAAAGCGGCCACGTGCACCGGCGCCAGGCCCACCGAGCTGTACGTGGAGATCTCCCGATGCCGCTCATAGACTGATCCGAGCATGGTATTCAAGATGATCAGGGAGGCGATCAGCATGGGTACGATCAGGCCGCCCGCCAGACCGATGTCCGTAATACCCAACGCCGAGTAGGCGCGTGAGCTGCCGTCACGTCCGACGAAGGCGAGCAGGTTGGTGCGTTCCAGCAGGGCCTCAACGGTCTTCTCAAGTTCGGCGGGATCCCCCCCGACGGCCAGTGATACCGCCCTCGCCCCGCACTCGCGGAGCCTATCGTAGTTGAAGATCGCCACTCGCTCAGGCAGGACGTGGCTGGCAGCGGGAATGGTGGTGCTGCGGCGGTCTTCCGCTTCCTGCTGCTCTTCGTTCCGAAACCTTGCTTCCGGGCCCTTTTTCGCGGCAACGGGAGCAAAGCTCTCACCGTCGAGATCGCGAAAGTCAAGCTTGGCCTGG
>CAYGAN010000004.1:10277-20380 GCA_964347585.1 uncultured Planctomycetales bacterium
TCCTCGAAGCGCTCGGTGGCCTGGTCCAGCAGCCCGACGACCGTCCACTCACGGCCGAAGCACCTGATCTTCGCAGTCCGGTCGCTCGAGATATCGACGCCGAGTCGCTCCGCCACGCCGATGTACTCGCTCAGCTCGGCCCTCTGGTCATCGCCGACAAGGTTGAGGATCTGGCGATGGACGTCGGCCCGAGACAGCCCGCCGCTCCGACCGGCGCGGGCCAGTAGCGAACGGATCCTGATGCGCGTATCGTCATCGAGGTTGAACTTGTCGAGATCCTCCGGCCGCAGCGACCGCGACGGGAGAACACACTCATCGTATCCGCCGGCGCGCAACCATCTCCCAGCCAACCCGCAGGCACGCCAGAAGTGCGACACGTCATCTTCGGCCGCCGTCATGCCCACGGCGCCAGCCAGGGTGACCATCTCGCCGGCGCGAACGTCTTTGGCAGACGCGCACAGCGGGCCAAAGACCGGTAGGAACAGGTCGTGCGTTTCCTGGATGTATCGCCAGCATCGTGGCGCGATCTGGCCGACGCCGGCGAACGCCGATTGCACGAACTGCTCGAACTCGGCCGACAACGGGCGCCAGTGACGATCGCGCAAAAGCACTCCTTCGTAGCCGGCCCCCGTCGTGCGAGGGAAGCGATAGTACCCGGTCCGATTCGTCACGCTCGTAAAAGACAAGACGGCAAAAGTCAGGACAACCACCGTGGCCGTGGTCAGGGTGGTTCGTAGCTTGCGCTTGCGAAGATTGGAGATGCCCAGCAGCACAGCGGCCAGCGTTGCGCTGATTCGTCCGACATCCTGCTGATGCACTTGACCGGCCGCAGCCGCGCGAAGCTCGCCGACCTGAGCACTGAACTTGCTGATGATGAACACCAGCACGATGCCCGCCAACGCCATGATCAAGTACGCCAGGAAAATCACATACGGCGACTCGGACACGTGAAAAGCCGGGTGGCTCCAGCGCATCACCGCGAAGACAACCACAAAGGTCGCTGAGATGATCAGGATCTGGCGGCGAATGTCGGCAACCCCGAACAGCAGGCGCTCCAGGAAAAAGGCGAAAGGGATCAGCAGAACGAAGTAGAACACGACCCCCTCAACGGTATCCCGAGCCAGGGCTTTGACCAGCGGATACGCCTTGGTTGCGTAGCCCAGCGCCTTGCGCTCGGCGCGGACGTACGCCTCGTAGTCGCGTCGGCCCAGCGCCCCAACGGCCTCGTCGCGCGCGCTTTCCGCTTTGGCGGTCAGATCATCCACGAGCGGATCACTTACAGCGTGGGCCGCCAGTCGGTCGGCGCGCCAACGATTCAAGCGGACGATGTCCTCGAGCGACTGCGCGTTGGCGTTGAGACCGGACATCTCCGAGCGGACGTATAGCCCGTCTCCCTCCGGGTTAGACTCGCTCCCGTTCAGCAACAGGTACTGAAACCCGAACGTTCCTCTGCCCGCCGCAAGGCGAAGGCGCGTCGCCGGACTCACCATCAGCGTCAGGTTCGTCGTTTGATCTTGCCGGGGAACGGGTGAATGACCATACTTCTGCGGCTCGCCGCCGGTTGGCAGCATGACGGTGTAGTTGTTCAATCGGCTGAAGCGTATGGGATCGGCCAGACGGCACAGATCGACCGCGTGGCATCGAAACATGACCATAATCCCGTAATCGACTCCGGTCACCAGCGGATACGTGGCCGCCCCTTCTTGCCCCCGGTCAGTTGCGTAGATAATCGAGCCTTCCGTCGGATCAAGCAGGTACGCAGCTTGCTCAATCAGATCCGGATCTCTGAACCAGTCGGTGTAGTATCCCTGCTCGTCCGTCAAGCCGATCTCCAGCGCATGGCAGCCGACCGGATACGGCTCGGGTATGCGCATCTCTCTGGGCACCCATCCCAGGGGGACACGTCTGAGAACCACTAATACTCCCGGAACGGGATCGTTGGCCACGACCGTTTCGCCGAGCCTGGCCCTGACCGTCTTGCAGCACATGGGGCGGGCCGGCGCGTGCAGCTTGATCTCCTTCTGGTTTCGCCGGATGAATTCTCCGTCGTTCAGCGCCGCATCGAGCATCGCTGCGATCACCGTCACCTGCCGTGAGAGCGTGTCGAAATCAACGCGATCAGCGGTGTCCAGCGGCGTGTCTACGGCATCGCGCACGTCAGCACCCGTGGCGAGCGTGACCGCGTTGATCCCGAGGCGCAGCGCCGCAACGGTGTCAAAGCTCAGGCTCACGGGCAACCAGCTATGCCACGTCTGCGACTCAATTGCCGAGACCCCGTTGACGAGCTTCAGACCGTTCGCGGTCTTCTCAGCCGCTTGTTCACCCGCCCTCAACAGTCCGTCGGCAAACGCGGCGACATAGGGTCCGTGCAGGTTCCCTCGCGTCAGGCTCCGGCCGTCATAGAAGACACCAAGCATCGGTGAGCGGCTAGAAAGATCCAGCCCGATCATCAAGGCTATGTCATAGGGCTCGCCAGGCGGAGGCACAGGCCGCTTGGAGCGGCTCTGCCAGGCCCGTCGATGCCGACCGAGCGCGTGCCGCGTCAGGAAATGCTTCATTCCGCCGTTGTTCATCCCGTGCGAATCGCAAGCCAGGAACATCGTCGGCCGCATTGGCGGATGATCCCTGAAATGCGCAGCCAGCGCCAGCAAGGCCGCAACGCCGCCGGCTTGTTCCGCTCCGGGCGAGAGCGCGGGCACGACCGACATGGAATCGTAATACGCGGTGATTACGACCAGCTCGTCGGCCAATTCAGGTTCGGCGCCCTCGAGCGTCACGTACACGTTGGCTCCTGTGACGTTGACCCACTCCATGCGCGCGCGAACCGTAGCACGGGCCCGGCGCCTGGCAGCCTCTCGTAGCCGCGGCGCGTGCGCCCTCGACACCCAATACCGCGGAATGTTCAACGGCGCGTCGAGGACTTTCTGTCGTGCGTGCCAGCGCACAGCCCGATCAGGCTCCGTGAATATGATGGCCCGCGCGCCGAGCGACCGCAGCAGAACGTACCGGTCTGCCGTGTTGAATCCCAGCAGGACGATCGCATCTTCGAGACGCTCATTCTGCAGTCGCGACAGATCTCCGTCGCCGACGTCGACCAGCCGGCCCGAGATGCCTTCAAGCGGGGTTGTCGGAGTTCGCACCACGTTCGGCCAGAGGCAGTGAAGTGGGATCCGACTGCGCCGGGAGGACGGCTCGCCCCCCCGTTCGTGCGCGTCGATCTCACAGGCAGCTCCGAAATCAACCGGTGCGACCCGCGTGAACTCGTCCACATGCACCCGGCCGATCTGAAGTTGCTCGAGCTGCCGACGCACGTAGCGCATCGCTTGAGCGTGACCCGGATGGCCCAGCACGCGCGAACCGCAGTTCACCAGCGCTCGTAGGTGCCCCTCGATGCGCGAGCGGAACTGCCCAGGCACGGGAGGATCCGCCGGCTCGAACCGTTTCCCGGGCGGCGGAGCGGCGCCCTCACCGCACGCGGACAACAGCAATCCCGTTGCTGCCGCGCACACTCTCACCAACCATTGACGCATACGGCGTGGACAGCGACGCGCTCGACCGTCAGAGCTGGTTAGTCGCTCAGACATCTCACCGGGTCAGTGATGTGCGGTGTGGTCGTCTCAAGCCGGCGGCGCACCGCGCAGGCCAGCCCGATCCCTCACCAGCGGACACCAGAAGCATGTCTCTTGGCTGTGCGTACACGATAGGCCAAACCGGGCAACTCGGCAAGCTCGTCTCGCCGCCAAGGGCCGGACTTCAGAACGAGATAGGCGCTCGTGCTGGTTATCTTCTTCGCACGCCCATACCATCGCGCCATGGTCGCCAGGGAGATGCTCGCTTTGTCAATCTGTGTGTCGCACGTTCTGTGTCGTTTCGCGGACGCTTTCGGCGACGTCGCCAGTCAATACGAAAGTGCGTAAAGCACGATGTTAGCGGCGAGCTTCTTGGCGTCCGGCGTTGCTAGTCCGCGCGACGTGAAGCATTTGCTATCATCCAGGCCGCACCCCAGAGCGTACGGGCTGTAAACCACGACCGTTCGAGACTCGATCGTTACGCCCTCGAGCACTGGCACGTTCAATTCGGGCTGCTCCTGACGAACGACCGGGCGATACACGACGGTGTGTACATCGAAGCCGACCTCGCCAGACAGGACAGGGTGCGAGGTGTCAAGCAAAGTGAGGCGCTTGTCCGGGAAAGCCCGGTTGATCATCTCGCGAAACGAGGTATCGAACGCCTTGCGGCCGCAGCAAGCGTCTGCGAAGAGAAAGCCGCCGCGGGTCAAATAGCTCCTCAAGGCTGCAATCTCCGCATCCGTAAGTTGGAACGAGAAGTGGCCGGTCATATAGATGATCGGATGGTTGAATAGATCGGGATCCGTTAACCGAATCGGCTTGAACCGGGTAACCGTATCAATGCCGGCCCTGTCGTGGAGGATACCGGCTAGCTTCACCGTGGCGTTCGGGTGCGGCTTCCAGTCGCCGTTGTGGATAACCTGGGCAATCTGTAACGCGCCGCGAGTAACCCTGGCTTTCTCGGGAAGATCTTGCGGGATCTCAACGACGTCGAGTTTGTCCCGCAGAGGCTCGCGCCCCGTGACATAGGCAGCGATGTTTGTGCCCAACTTCAACGCCGCCTCGCTGTACTCCGGCACATTGGCCTGCTCCCACAGACACGACAGGTCACGCGGGGCAAAGATGACGCTGGTCCGGCAGCCGACGTCGATGCCCACCAGTGGGAACTCGGGCTCAAGCTGATAGCGAGCCCTGTAAACCGGATGCCCCGCCTCAAGCGCTCGAAGCGAATACTCCGGTAACGTCCGCCTGGCAAACTCCTCAAAACCCTGACGAAAGGCCGCCTTGCTGCAACAGGCCTCGGCCAGGATAGTCCCACCCAGTTCAACGAACCTGCGCAGGCGGCTCCGGGCGTCTTCGTCAAAGTCGGGGAACTCATGCCCGTTGAAATACAGGAGCGGCGCCGCCAGCCAATCTGAAACCGGAGCGTCCAGCGGGACAACCTGCCAGCTCACGGGCTCACCCAGCTTGTCCCCGATGAAAGCGACCAGGTGCGCGATGTCGTTGCGGTCGAGGTTCCATCGGCGGTCGTCGCTCCACTGCAGCTTATTGAACAGCACCGGAAGGCGCCCCTTCGCGAGAAACAGGATCGCGAAGGCGGTATCCGTGATCGGATCGGATTGCCGCCAGGACCCGTCCGTCCGCTGCCGCCTTACCAGAAAGGCCGCCCCCTCACGGTACCAGTCATGGTCGCCCAGGTATCGCAAGCCCGTGAGAATCCCCACACGCTCCAGCCCATAGAGGTAGTAGTACAGCCAACCGCCCTTGCCCGGGTTCGTTTGCACTGTGAAGTTGCCAGCCAGCCAGTTGATCCCCTTGGCAACCGCAACATTCTCCTTGTATCGCCCGCAGTACGGCGCCGACCCTGTAGCGCGGTCGTACCCACGCTCGAGGCCGACGTGAAGTGAATTGCCAACAATAAGCAGGCTGGCGACGCCGGCTGTGCTCATGCTGCCGTATCCCCGGGGAGTTCTCGACGTGTAAGACCATCCGCCGTCCGGGCACTGACTACGGAGCCAATCATGCTCTGCCTGACGCCACACGCGCTGCGGAATCTTCACACCCGCTCGTGCGGCCTCGTGCAGGCCGAGCAGAGCGAACTGACTGTTGGAGTGGTCCCCTCGGGTGTGCTCGTCATAGCCCCACATCCCCGTGCGGCTCTGCGCAGCGATAAGCCACCGGGCAGCCTGGCGGATGTCCTGTCGGTACCTGATTGGATCAGCCGCCGCCAGCGCTTGAATCTTCAGCGCCGTGACGTAGGTCTGCGTATTGGGGATCGAGCGAACGTACGCCAGCCCACTACGCACGACCTCATCCGGCGCCGGCTCGCCCGCTTGCAGCATCGCCAGGACGACCAATGCGCTCGATCCGCCTCTGCGACCGTGAGACTCGGGCCACCCCCCTCCGGGGAATTGCCGATCCTTCAGGTAACGCACCCCCGCGCGGACGGCAAGCTTGACTTCCTCTCCGGTGATCTGCTGCGCTTCGGCCGGCTGCGCAGCGACAGTGAACACGACGACAACAGACGATACTGTGATCGGAACGCGACACATGAGGCATGAGCCGAGCAACGCGAGATCCCGCGCCCGTGCGGATTCCCCGATCGGCTGGACGAACCGCTGTGATCCGCCGTTCAGTGTTGGCCCAGCGAATTTCGCACGACGCAGCCTTCCTTGTGAGTTTAAGAGGCTAGCGCGAGGCGGTCAACTCCAGCGAGATGACGGCGCAGCGCCCCCGAGAGCATCCCGTGCTGTCCAGTGGCACCAAGCGGGCTGGCGATCTGGGAACGGCTCGCCTTGTTCCCGCACGGCGTTACAGGAGCGAAGTCCTCTACCCCCTCCGCTCCGGCGTCACGAACGGGTCCAGCCGCAGCCGCCAGACCAACCGTTCAACGAATGCTGCCTCCTCCCCCCGGCGGACACAGCGTTGCCGGCTATAATGGAGTTGGTCAGTTCGTCCATCCTCGGAGGTCGAGTGTCGGAAGGGAGCATCCATTTGACAAGGCGTAGGCTGTTCTCGAGCATGGTTTTCTCTGTGGCGCTGGTGGCCGCAGTCGGTGCGGAGCCTGTCTATTATGGGTTGGACACGCTGCTACACTGGGACCAATTGCCACGGGTCAAACCCGATATCTTGACAGACCAGGCTTCGAGCTATGACCGTAGCGGCGGCAACGCCGACTACAACCACTACGATCAGCCGCCCGGAATCCAGTGGCCGGACGTCGATCCGGTCGTCATTCGAGACATGAGCGGCCCCGGCGTGATCACGCGCATGTGGATGCCTCGAGCGACCGCCCTGGCAGCCTTCAAGCTCAGAGTTTTCTTCGACAACGAACCGGCGCCGCGAATCGACACCTTCACCCACAACTTCTACTGGGGCAACGTCGCCGGTCACCCCGCCATCAGCGCGCCCTTCACGGCAGAAGGATGCGGCGGCGTCAGCAACTATTACCCCCTGGCGTTCCAACAGCGCCTCCGCATCGAGTCGCAGAACAAGAGCGGCATATCGCACTACTACCAGATGACCTACCATTTGTTGCCTCCCAATACGCCTGTTCAGACGTACACCGGTACCCTAACGCCCGAGCAGCAGGCCGAGCGAGATCAGGCAGCCGCCATCATTCAGAACGTCGGCGATAATCCAGGTCCCGCTGGCTCGCAGGTGATTCATCAGTCCCAGGCATCGATACCAAATGACCAGTCGTTCACCCTTGCAGACGTCTCGGGCTCCGGCGTCGTGAGGCGGCTCCAAATCAAGCTCGATTCGCCCGACGACGTTCAGCTGACGCAGACGAGGCTTCGCGTGTACTATGACGGCGAGGCTGACCCATCGATCGACGTGCCGCTGGGGGAGTTCTTCGGCGCCGGTCAGGGGCGGATGCCTTACCGGGCGCTGCCTCTCGGCACCGAGCACGCCGACGGGTACTACTGCTACTGGCCCATGCCCTTCTGGGAAGGCATCAAGGTGCAGATCAGCAACCAGAGCGGCCAGACGGTGGTCCTCGTCGAGAGCGCCGTGGAGTACGAGCCAGGCCCGCTTAGTTACGACTCAGCCTATCTCCGGGCGGCTTATACAACGCAGCACTATGACGCGGGAGAGAGCGGACGATTCCGCGTGCTCGATGTGGCGGGCATGGGGCATTATCTTGGCTGTTTCCTAACCATCGATTCGGAGGCGAGCGGCTTCACGTTTCTGGAGGGCGACGACATCCTTACGGTCGATGGCCAGGCCCGCCCGACCCTGTATGGCACCGGGACCGAAGATGCGTTCAACGGCGGCTACTACTACGACACCGGCCTGTACGACGGTCCCTTTTCCGGCGCGGTCAGGCGCGACCACGACAATGGGATCGCGAGTCAGTACAGGCTCCGGATCCCGGACTACGTCGTTTTCAACGAATCGATTCTTGTGGAGTACGAAGCCGGCTACGGCAACTGGGCGGCTCGGGATTACGCCGCCGTCGCATACTGGTACCAGTACGTCCCCCCGCCGCTTCCCGTCCGCCCCGAGCCTGGGACCTTGATCTTCCAGGACGGCCGAAAGTACCCCAACGAAACCGCCTATGCCGGCACAAGGGATGCCCACATCCTGCAGGAGCGTTCGCTTTACAACACCGGCGGCAATTCCGTGCTCGAAGCGACAAGGTACGACGGCAGCGACGTCACACACGACCGCAGCATCGTCGTCAAGTTCGCCGATCTGGACACCAGCTCGGAAGCCGGCAAGATGCTGCAGCAAGCGATCCTAGCGCTGGACTACTTTAACTCGCGTAACGATTCCGGCAGCGCTGCCAAGACGCTGCACGTTCACAAGCTCTTGCACGACTGGGGTGAAGGCGCGAAGACGGGCATCGACGGGGAGTGGGCCGGCCCCAATGAAGTCTGCTGGACCAAGCCGTTCGGCGCCACCGGCGGGGACAATCCCAACTGGAACGGCACGCTCGATGCCCAATACGCCGATCCGATCGCTCTGGACAGCGTGACGCTGAGCTCGGGAGAGTACGGTCCGGTCAGCTTCGACGTGACCCAGGCGGCTCGCGAACACCTGGCCGACCCTACTCAGAACTTCGGCTTTGTGATCCGCGAGGCAGAGGGCGGTGAAAGCACGCAGGACGGTACGCGCCAGTTCCACTCGCACGAGGCGACCAACCTTCTCAGTCGGCCGTCGCTGACGCTGACGTTCGTCGATCAACCTTCGCCGGTGAACATCGACGCGGTTGCCAGCATGGCCGATCACGGCGTTGCCGGCGAGATCGCGCTGCATGTGAATCTTGCAGCCGAAACGCTGCCGGCCGACAGCGCCCTTGTCACCACGGAGAGCCGTGAGGCCGGCATCACCAAGCTCGTGATTGACTGCGACGCCGGCGTCGTCCTCCCGGATCCCCCGGAAGGCCTAGTTGAGTCAATCGTTGGACTCAGCCACGGCGACGTCACCGCCAATGTCGTCAGTGTGACGGCCATGGCTGACGTAATCACGGTCAGCCTGAATCCGCTGGCCGATCAGGACACCTACGCGGTCACACTGGCCAGCGCCGTGATTGCTGGCGATAACGACTTCCTGATCCGCGCGCTGGAGGGCGAGGTGGACAACGGCGGCGCGTCGTGGCAGGTCGTCAACGCGATCGACCTCAGCGATGTTCGGATGCACTTCGGCGCCGACGTGACCGTCGGCGACAACGCCAAGTGCGACATCGTCTCGGACGGAACGATCGACGCGCTTGACCTGTCAACATGCCGTCTGAGATTTACCAACACGGCCCCATAGGGCGGAAAAGACGCCTTCGACCGCGCAAGCGTGGTTGCAGCACGGGCCGGCCGGTGCCAAAGAGGCAATGGCCGAACAGCGCGGCGCTCTCGACCTCGGATCGGCAGGGCCCCCTTTTGGCACAGACATCTCGGGCCGTCTGACCTCAGTGGCCACGCCGACCTGACCGGCCCTGCGATGCTCATGGCCGGGGTCCGCGGCAACTGGACAGGGGGCGGGCACTAAGTTGCAGGGACGGCCCAAGAGGGGGCGTCGACGGGAAAGACTCGGATCACCTGCAGCCGCGTGGGATGCATGTGGCGCCGGGGGGGGTCGGTCCGCTCCCGCCGGGGTTTGCCCAATACGACCTTGGCATGGTCCTTGCGATAGTATAAGGTAAGGATCCACGACGGAGCGTGCGGGATGTCGGTCTCGCTGCAAGGACACGCGAGCCTGACGACCGGGCAACCGGGAGATGAAGTCGGGTTCACACGCTGGGATCAAGCGGCTATAATAGGCGGGTGACGTCCGAGAAGGCGCTCACATAGTATGTTTACTCTGGGTCAGCGGCAACGGAACCCCTTCCGCTGCAATCCCCCTCTCCGGCCCGAACAAGGAAGGGAGCCGCTGGCCCCCTCTTTTTGCGCTGCAGGCTGAGCCCCAGGCCGGGATTGCGGGATACTACTTCCCTGCCGAACGGGCGGCTGAAGCTGCCTTTTCTTCGACCTTGCGCACCAATTGGTTAGGGTCAAGGTCCACCGCAAGTACCTTGCCGTCCGGACCGAGTCCAGC